>CALBOJ010000038.1 GCA_937896835.1 uncultured Collinsella sp. | reverse complement strand
CCGGCGTGCCACCCCCATCCAGGACATAGTCGACGGTACGACGACCGAAGACCGCACTGACTGTCGGCAGGACCACCGACTGCGTGTCGGCGCGTCCAAGCATCTTGATGGCAAAGGTCGAGCCCGCGGGGAACGAGACCGTGAGCCTGGAGCCGTCGTCAGCCGTGGCGCGGGCATTGAGCAAAAGCCCCGCGTAGGAAGCCTGACGCGCCTTGACACGCTCGACAACCTCGGCCCATTTGCGCTGCAGCTCTCCGGCATCCTCGACCGCGGGCGTCTCGGCAGTACCGGCGGCGGCAACCTGGGCGGCATTGTTGGACTGGGGCTTAGGTGCCGGAGCGGTGGCAGGCGCGGGAGCCGCAACGGGCTGAGGCGTCGGAGTCGGCGCAGGCTGAGGTGCAGGCGCTGCAGGCTTGGAAGCTGACACGGACGCAGAACGGGACGCAGGCTGGGCAGCCGGAACAGCAGCACCACGGTCCCAAGGCATACCGCCCTGGCGCGCGGACGTAGCAGCGGGGGCAGCGGATGCCGCCGGAGCGGCAGCACGAGCGCCCGAAATTAGCGTCGGCTGTTGGGCAGCAGCGGGTACGGATGCTGCAGGCGCGGCGGCCTGAGCAGCAGCCACGCTCGCCGGCACGGCGCCGTTGGCAACCATGGCCTCCAAGCGGGCCACGCGCTCGGCCAATGCCTCAATCGTTAAATCGGCCTCGGGACGTGCCAGGCGCGTGCAGGCGATCTCGAGCACCAGGCGCACGTCGCTCGCGCCCCTCATCTCCAGTGCGGCATCGTCGAGCACCGTCAGCACACGGGCCAGGCGGTCGGCAGGATGCTCGCCAAAGGCAGCGGCCTCGGCAGCAAGCGCCTCGGCCTGCTCGGAGCCGCCCTCAAACAGCTCGGCACGGGCACCGGCAACGCAGGCAACGTACACGTCACGCACATGCGCCACCAGGTCGCGCGTCAGCTCCAGCAGGTCGTTTCCTTCCTCGACCTGCGCACGGATCAGTCCATAGAGCTCGGCAACATCGCGATCGGCAATGGCGCGGGAAAACTCGCCCAGAATCTGGTCCGAAACCTCGCCTAAAAGCGAGCGGGCGTCGTCCGCATGCACAGAACCGTTGCCAAAGACGCTCAGCTGCTCCAGCGTGGACAGCGCGTCGCGCATACCGCCCTTGGCATGGCGCGCCACGATAGCCAGCGCCTCATCGTCGTAATCGAAGCCCTCCTGCTCGCACACGTATGCCAGGCGACGCTCGATATCCTCGTTGCCGATGCGATGGAAATCGAAACGCTGGCAGCGCGAGAGGATGGTCTCCAGAATCTTTTGCGGGTCGGTGGTGCACAGCACAAAGATCACGTGTGCCGGCGGCTCCTCGAGCGTCTTGAGCAGCGCGTTGAACGCCGCCGTCGTGAGCATGTGGACCTCGTCGATGATATAGATCTTGTACTTGCCGCGCACCGGGGCAAAGTTGACGGAGTTGATGATTTCCTCGCGCACATTGTCCACGCCCGTGCGGGAGGCGGCATCGAGCTCGTAGACATCGGGGTGGTTACCCTCGGCAATGAGCTCGCACTCCTCGCAAGTACCGTCGGGCATGCAGCCGCTTGCACCCTCGGCGCGCGCCGCCTCGGCATTGCGGCACAGCAGCGCCTTGGCCAGAATGCGCGCCATGGTGGTCTTGCCCGTGCCGCGCGGTCCGCAGAACAGGTAGGCGTGGGACAGGCGCCCCTCGGTGATGGCGTGCTCGAGCGTCGAGACGATATGCTGCTGGCCCACCACGGAGTCAAAGGTGAGCGGGCGATACTTTCGGTACAACGATTCCATGGGTGCTCCCCCGGGTATACTGAGTCTTGTTGCCGCGGCGGCCATGCGGTCGCACGGCATACTGCATTCCATAATAACCCGTACGGCGAGCCCGCCGCGATAGGAGTCCAAAGAGCATGGCAGACGCAGAGAGCAACCTCGTTCCCTCCGAAGCAGCCGACCAGGTCGAGGTCGCGCTCGAGGAGCAGGCCGCAGCCGACGACGGCATCCTGTACCTCAACGAGTACCAATACGAAAACGACCTCGTCACCGACTTCGCCCGCCTGGTCGCCTCGCCCAGGCGTCGCGGCTCGCTGTATGTCGCCGCGGCAATTGCCGCGCTCATCGGCATCGGCATGCTGGTGGCCGGCGGCAACTGGATCAAGTTTGGCGTCGTCTTGATCGTATTCGGCGCCTTTTTGGCCTGGTGGAGCAAAAACCTGCACCACACCCTCGCCCGCGACTTTATCGACGCCGTTGAGGCCGACGAGTCCATGGGTGGCCGCTATCGCCGCGTCGCCGCCAACGAGGACGGCCTGATGGTTTGGGGCACGAGCGGCAAGTCGCAGTTCTTCCCGTTTGAAAAGCTCGACCACGTGCTCGACGGCGAGCGCATCTTTGTGGCCATGTTCGCCGACCAGGGCGTGACGATCCCTAAGGACACCTTTGTCCGCGGCGATGCCGAGCAGTTCGGTCCCTTCCTTAAGGCGCGCATCAACAAAAAACTCCGCATCGAGACCAAACGCAAGAAGATGAAGGCAGAAAAGGCCGCTGCCGAAGCAAAACAGGGCGACAAGCCCCAGGAGACCAAGGGCAAGCAGCGCAAGCAGAAGAAGAGCAAGAAGAAGCGGTAGGCCGGCCGACACCGAAGGCGCCTCGTCCCGCGCCCGATTCCGGGCCGGGGCGCCTGGAATCGGGCGCGCGTACCGCCAATGGACCCGTTTTGCCTTGCTCTCGAGCTATTTCACTTCAAACCTTAAGAGCCTCCGCTCCGGCAGATCGGTCATCTTCATCGTGTAAGTCCCGGGAAATGCTTTCTCAAAACGGACGGTCTCGTAACCTTCGAAATAGTCGTTGGTGTTCTGCATCATAAATGGGACGAGCAACTCGTTTTCTGCCCCAACCTCCACGGCAAACGCAGCAGAGCCGCCAAGGACCGGCATGGCTTGCGTTATCAGATCGGTATTGACTACAAAATCATAGTTTGGCGCAGACTCCGGAACCAGATGCCAAACATACGCTTTGATTCCACCGTCGATATTATCCCTATTTCTGACACGCATCTTTACGGCGATAACGCACGTGATGTCGGCATCCTTCAGTCTCGTTTTCGTATCCACGGTGCCATATTTTGAATAATCGTCATGTGCTCGTTTGAGATACTCGCGCGGCGTGAGCAGCTCCGCCCCGTCTATGCAAAACGAATACCCGTCAGTCGCCACATCCTTCGACCCCAGAAACGCCCCATCCATCGAGAGCCATTCGCCCTCCGCATAGTATTTCTCAGGAATGACCGTCCGGTTCCCGTTAACGGCGCTCACCCTCATGCCCGCAAGGCCGGCAGCAGCACAGCCGAAAAGCGCGAGCGCCGACCTTCTTGTCCACAGGGTCTTCTTCATCGCGCTCACGACCTTTCCCGAACTTTCACAACGGCACCGTCGCGCATGCAGTAAACCCGATCGGCCAGCTCCTCGAGCACCTCTCCGTCATGGCTGGACAGAAGGACCTCGCGACCCGTTGATGCCGCCATCGCCACAACGCGCTTGAGCATTTCCACGCCCGCTTCGTCGAGGGCATTTGTTGGCTCATCGAGAACGAGTAGCTTCGGCTTTTCCATAATTGCCGCAGCTATCCCCAGACGTTGCTTCATCCCAAGCGAGTATGCTCGGAACTTCTTTTTTTCGTCTGCATCGAGCCCCACGAGCCGCAGGGCAGAGCGAATGTCCTCGGGGGTGGCAACGCCCTTGATCTGGGCGATGAGCTCCAGATTGTCGTAGCCAGACAGATATCCCAAAAAGGAAGGCGCCTCGATCAACATCCCCAGACTCGGCGGGAACGAGATGTCCGCCCCAAGCCTTTGGCCATCGATAGAGATTTCGCCTTCGGTAGGCTTGATCAATCCGCAGACCGCTCGCATGAGCATGGTCTTGCCCGAACCGTTTATCCCCTGAAGTCCGACCACGGTCCCAGGGTCAACCTCGATGGACACGTTGCGCAGGACATCGTTTTTGCCCATGCGCTTCGATACGTCCCTAACGATCACGCTCATATCTTGTCCCCCTTTTCTAAAAGGTCTGCCCTTCGAAACCACAGTCCGCCCAACGATAGGCATAACGACATAAGCCCAATTGATGACAAGACACTCGAGCCCGCCGCGATTCCCTCTTTGACAATTCCACCCCAGCGCAACAGCATCAAGGCGTTACCCAATAGCGCCCAATGTCGTGCATATGCCGAGCAGATCAGGTAGCTCATTAAAACCACAAACGAGACTGACGACCCAAGCACAAACCCAACCGCTGCCTGCGCAAACGCAAGCGCCTCAAAAGCAAATAAGAGACCTATGAAAAACGGCAGCGCATCTGCCTCGGCAGCTTTGAGAAACCACGGCGCCAAATTAGCCAGTTGAAGCGACTCACCATGAATGACCGCGCTGAACGAGGAGCTCACCACCAAGCTCCAAATCACAACAGAGCAAACCACCACGAGCAGTGAAAATGCCGTTACTGCCGCCACCAAGATAAAACGCGAGACCCACCAAAGGGTTCTTGCCCGGCATCGAACAAGCGCTTGCAAACCAAACCCGTGCAACGATTCGGTCGGATAGTCGAGTGTTGTATAGAGAATAAGCAGAATGAGAAATAGCCATCCTAGCGGAGGCACAAACATGACCCCGGGCCTAGGCTCAAACGGAGCAGATCCGGCAAACACGAGCGCAAGATTATCCGCAAACCCCAAGGTATCCGTTCTAACCCCATACACAGAAGACAATCCGTAGGCGTACACCAAGTTCGCAACGGTCACTGCCGCAATTGCAATAAAAGTGATGATGTTCTTCTTCAAAACGGTCCTCAGGTCCGCGGCGACCAGCCTAAACAGCATCAGACCACCTCGCGTCTTTTCCACGCCCCAGAAAAAGCCAACGAAGCAAGGGTCAATAATATGATTTCCGCAAAACCGGCTCGAATGTCTGGCCAGTTATTCAGCGATTCCGACCTGATGCTGTTGAGGATATTGCAGTTAAACCCCACACAAGCCATTACGCCGAAGATCCAGCCATTTGCAAAATGCCACGCAACCATTAGCAGATACGGGACAATTATCGCTTTGATTCTGCTACGAAACAAAATTGAGAAGCCAGTTACAGCCATGGATAAAGTCCCGAGCGTGACAGCATCGAACAGCGTGTATGCGAGCACATATGACAAAGGATGCGAATAAAATAGACCGGAGAAGTAGCTATGCAGGTAAAGTCCTACGTAAGTCGACTCATCGACCCGAGGAAGATACGCAGGAAAAAGCATCGAGACGATCAGGAAATTGACGAGCAGAGGAATGGCAGTCACTGTAAACGCGGAGAGGAAAGCAGACAGCATCTTTACGTTCACGTACGCCTTTCTGGAAACGCGCGTGCATATCTGCATGTCATAACCACTCAAACGCTCAAAGAGACACGACCAAGATCCAGCCAACATTGCAAGCAGGGGCAGTGCATAGAAAAACACCGACGCAGACAGTGGCGCGTTCGCGCTCACAACAATCCAGTTACCGAAGCTGCTTTCACGTGTTTGACCGAGATAATTTTCGGCTTGCACGCCAACGCCGTAACCAAAAGAAAGAAGGTTGTGACGCTCTTTTTCCAAATTTGCCCACGGCTCCAGCGCGGCAGCTATTGCAACTGCGACCGCAATCAAGAGAGCAAGGATAAAAGCTGGACGTCTAATCGTTTTCGACAGTTCGTATCTTGCGAGCTTTTGGTTCATACGTCCTCCTCCCCCTTCCGACCCAGAAAGCCGGAAGGGAGCCATTTCAAACAACTATGCGGGAAGCTTGTGGAAATGCCCGACGCAGTCGGGGCTCCATACACCAATAACAGTGCCGTAGCCAGACTCCGCCCATGCAGTCAGTCGCGCCGCAGATCGCCCGTTCTCACGGACGAGGTTATACATTTCCCACTGTCCCTTGTGATTCGAACGATACGTTCCCTGAGTACAATTCATGCTGCCGCTACCGCTTGTGTTATACGCACCGTCTGTATATAACCGAAGCGGATTTCCCGTATGGCCCTGGATATCCAGATAGAGCGATGAGGAATCATCCTTTTGACGGTAGCCAGTTGCACTCGTCCCGGCACATTGAAAACTAAATGCCTTATCGGCATTGTTCGTACAGGTCGTAATTCCCGTATCGGCGTTTTGAGTAATGCTGGAAACCTGAGAGGTGTCAAACTCCTCTTGTGCAAACGATGCAGCGGGAACCCCTAGGGACAGACCAGCTGCAATCACCAAGCCGACTCCGATTCGAGCAATAGCGCTCCTTGGCTTAATCATGGCCTTCTCCAATCAAAAGCGGCTAACAATGCGTCGACGCACGGCAACCTTCGCATGAATAGAGAAAGATGTCTGTAAACACCCGCTATTGAGTTGATTGCTCAGGCGTTTACACGTTATTTACCTGCGATAACAATAAAATTAGCTCCGCCTTATTCTTGATCTTCAACTGGCGGTAAGATGCAGACCGCAGCGCTTGCACCGTAGATGCAGCGTAACCGACATCCTCCGCAATGGCCTTTGTCGTTGCCCCCTCTGCCGTCATCAGCAAAATTTGCGACTGAACATCAGAAAGGGAGCGCGACGTAAGCAGGGCCAGCTGGCGCACGCGGGCCGTTTCGGTGGACCCGTTCGCCCGGTACTCCAAGACGGCCTTCTCGTCCTCAACCGAGCGGGCGAGCGCGATGTGCGTAACGAACATGGGCACAGACCAGCAAACAATCACCGTTGCCACGACGACGTTGACAGCCGAACTTTGCCCCAACAACGACGCGAGGAACAACGGCTCGAAAACCGTCAGATCCTGCACCATATTGAGCAAGACAGCCCAAACAGGAGCCGTCGCCCCGAAGCAAAGCATCCATATCCCAAGCATTTTGCGCTGCGGACAGCTTCGCATCACTATATATGTGAGCAGCACCCCCGTCAGCACCGCAAGTCCATGGATTCGCCCCCTAGCGACCGCATAGATTAAGGCAACCGTGCCCATTGACACCAACGGCACGATAGCCCGAGCATGGGCATGCACCTTAAACGGACGCAGCCCAACAGCGAGCGAAGCCGTAGACGCCACGCCGCAAAACAGGACCGGCACAGCCATCAACGGAACGCGTATGCACATCAATGCCGCGATATAGATAAAAGACCATTCCACAGCAGATAGCACCGCCCATACGTACGGGCTTCCGAGCCAAATCGCTTCACCCGCTCTATCCAGCGCAGCGCCACGATTCGCTTTTCCACCCGCGTAGCGTAGCGACAGAAGCAGTCCGAGACCCAATGCGTAGCTTAAGAGGGAAAAGGCGACAGCCCGCGAAACACCGGACCCCCAATCGCTATCCGCCATTACCAAGGGCCCCGCCGCAAGGAGGATAAAGAATAATGTGAGCAGGTATCGAAACAGCCGGCGCGTTCGAGCTGATGCCACTATATCGTCAGCATGCCGCTGCGGTAGCTCATGCCCTACAGTATCGCCCTCACCCGCAAACAGCGCCACGAGCTCGCGTGAGCCCGCAACCGACGCCTTCCCGTATGCTCGGTGAAGCGTTGTTCTCACCGTCGATGGCTTCGTATCCGTCTCCTTGGCAATTTCCGCCGGCGTTTTCCCTTTGAGCAGCAGTCGAACAAACTGCTCTTCTCTAGGCGACAGGGCAGGGGAAAACACCCCCGCATCGAATGTGTCGGACGCACAGGCGATATCCGAATTGTTGTCCCGTTTCCCCCTTAGCAACATGCATACGAAGGCAGCAGCGATAACGGACCCCATCGCCAGCAATGCAATGACCACGGCATCGCTTGCGAAGTATGCCGCCTCAACAGCCGGAATAAGACCAATAGGAACTGCTACGAGCACAGAACAGGCAAACACGTCGCGCCGCCCATGGCCAAAGGCACGAGGGCGGCAAAACGGCGGGGCCACAGTCAATGCGAGATAGACCAACGGAATTAAAAGCGCAAGGCCAATTGACGCGGCCGTTACAGGGGGCATCCCCCATGGCTCGGGAACGACTCTCCATGAAACTCGACAGCAAAACAGCAGGCAAGACATGACGGCTATTGTTTCTGTAAAAATCGCGTCCTGCGGGTGACGAGTTTCCCTTTCGTCAGTCCGTGTCGACCTCTGCGTCAAAGGAGAGTCCGCCGTGCCCCAAATAACATATGAGAGAAGCAGCGATCCAACAAAGCACGAGACACACGAAACGCCATGTAACAACCAAATCGGTGCAAACACGATTGGAATAGAGTCTCCGCGAGCATAGAAAGCCAGGTCGGCCCATTCGGGAACCGTTGCAATAACACCAAGGAAAACACCGATGGCACCGAGATGCCTCGGCCTTCTCATTCCCCCCTTGCATAGCGCAGCACCATGAACAAACGCCGCGAGGCATGCGCCCAGGATAACGAGCCAGGTCATTGCACCTGACGCTAGGCCGATTGAAGATGAAAACCGGTGATAAGGGGTGACCGCCATTACGACAAGCGCAATGGCGCAGGCAAATGTAGCAGAACGGCGGGAAAAGAGCATACGGCCTCCATAGCGTGTCATTATATCGCTCGAGCCGCTCGTTTATCTCTGTTCTCACACCAGCCAGCATCAATGATTCAGGCGAACTCCAATCCGCGCCAGATCACGGTCCGGCTTTTGTTCGCAGTCCCCACATCAAAGCGGGATGCGGTTTCCTTTTGGACGCCGGTTCGGAAAGCGCATCCCGTTCCAGGGCAATATTCTGGGATGCAGTTTCCGCAGCCCACCCCATTTGGAAAGCGCATCCCATAATTTGGCTGAAAACTGAGATGCGCTTTCCAAACGAGCCGAAACGGGCCGAATCGATCGGGCCACCTCGCATCCCGCTATCCTCGCCATCTGCCCGAGCGTGCTACACTAGCAGCATCTATGCCACCGCGAACGGCTCGGCCCCGCGCCCGCCGCTCGCAAACGAACTTTAAACGCACGAGGGTTGGCCATGCCGCTTTTCTCGCAACATACCGCCCGGTTCTCGCCGGACGTTCCTTTGGAGGGCACCAGCTCTCGCGAGCTGCTCAAGCGGTACCAGCCGCTCGAGACACTTGCGACCGGCGGTTTTGGCTCCATCGAGATCTGCCGCGACACGCACCTGCGCCGCCGCGTCGCCATTAAGCGCATCCCCCTTATCAACGGTGCCGGCATGCCCGCCAGCGACATCATGGATGTCCTGCGCGAGGCGCACACTGCCGCCATGCTTCAACATCCCAATATCGTGCAGGTCATCGACTTTACGCATGACACAGCCTATGCCTACCTGGTTATGGAATATGTCGATGGCATGTCGCTGGCCGAGTTTTTGCATCGCGTGGACGGCCACTCACTTACCTTTGACGAGGCCGCGGCCATTGCCGATGCCCTGGGCCAGGCGCTCACCTTCGCCCACAGTAATGGCGTACTCCACCTGGACATTAAGCCCGCCAACGTGCTCATCGACCACTCGGGCAATGTAAAGCTCACCGACTTTGGCATGGCGCGACTGTCGTCCGCCGGTGGCTTTGGCGGCTCGCGCGGCGGCACCATCGGCTACATGCCGCCCGAGCAGCTCGATATCGAGACCGGCACGGTCGACGAACGCGCCGATGTCTTTGCCCTCGCCTGTGTGATCTACGAGGGCCTGTGCGGCAGCGCTCCTTTTATGGCGGCCACACCCGCCGACTCGCTCGGCCGCATCATCGGCGGCGCCACCTATCCCAGCGAGCTGATACCACACTTTCCCCCGGGAGCCGAGGCCGCGCTCATGAGCGCGCTCTCCCCCATGCCGCAGGACCGCCCCAACAGCATCGAGGCATTTTGCGACCAACTCCTTGCCGGTCTGGGCAGCGTGCGCGAGGGCCGTCGCAGTCTGGAGCAAATGGTTGGCGAGCTTTCGGATGACGAGCAAGAGCTCGACGATATCGAGCCGTCGTACTACGAGGACGACGCCATCGAGGTCGACCCCGCGCTCGGCTGGGCGGGCACGCGCTGGAGCCATGCGCGCGACTACACCATGCACGCTATCTCGGCGCTAACGTGCGGCACCTTTAGCTTTTTGCTGATGCAAACGGCCGGGGTCGCGGCGCTTCCCGGCCTGGTCATTGCGGCAATCGCGATCGGAGCGGCGGCTGGCCTGGCCCCCCAGATTGGCTCGGCCATCTCGGCTGTGGGCTTTTTGGTGCTCATGGCCAACGCCACCATGCAGGCGCAGGGCATCCTGTCGATGTTGCCCGTCGCGGTGATCTTTGCCGCCGCCATGTCCGGTTGGTGGATCGCCTGGGGTCGCACCGAGGCTGCCGCGAGCGCCGCACTCACCTGCGCGCTTGCGCTTGGCTGTCTGACCGGCAATACCTTCCTGGCAGCTGGGGTCGCCGCCGGCGTCGCGTCATTTTGGCTCGGCCCGGCAAGCGCCGCCGCGGCAACGGGCATGGGCGCACTTTTTGCCCGTCTGGCCACGGTCGCGCTTTCAGCCGGAGGCGTGCTGGGGCTCGGTAACGTTGCCGCAGCGCTGGGAGACCCACTCCTTTGGGCTGCCTTTGTGCTGGTAGCGGCAACTGCCGCGGCGTCATCTGCGCTGCTCAACGCCCATGCCAAGCGTGCCGATCAGGGCTCAAACCTTGCCGTAATCGCCGCCATCGCTGTCGCCGGCATCGGCTGCGCAGCGGCGTCCTGTCTTGCACACCATATGGAAATTGCCAGCCTTGCAGCCGCGGTCGTCGCCAAGGCGGCGGTTGCGGGAACCCTATCCTCTATAATCGTTGGGATATGCCTATATTTGCTCGGATACCAAAGAACCTATACGGAGAGTGATCTTTCGTGAACTTCCTGAACATCTTCGAGGACCACGTGGCCGGCATCTTCGGTGCCACCCGTGCCCCGTTCTCCTTTAAGAAGCTTGCCAAGCAGGCCGCTCGCGACATGGAGGATCAGACTCTGGTGATCAATGGCGTCAACACGGCGCCGGCACTCTATACCATCCTGATCGCCGCCGACGACGATCCCATGCTCGCCCCGTTCTACCCCGAGCTTTCGCGCGAGGTCCGCGAGTTTGTGAAAGCGCAGGCCGAAAAGCGCCGCTATGTCTTTGTCGGCGAGCCCCTCGTGCGCTTTATGATCGATCCGCAGCTGCGCGCCGGCAAGTTCTCGGTCTTTGCCGAGAACGTCGATGCCCCCACGCTCGGTCGTCTGTACGAGGAAGAGCGCGCCTACCAGAATGGCCTGGGCCAGAACAACTCGGCCGCAAGCCGCGCCGCCAGTGCTCCCCGCGCCGGCAAGCAGCAATTCGCCGCGCCGCAGCAACAGCGCCCCGCCGCCATGCCCCAGCAGCCGGCGCCCCGTGCCGCCGCTCCCGACCCGCTCGCCGTGGCCGATCCCTTTGCGCCCAACGTCCCCGACCCCGCCGCAGCGCCCATCCCCGTGCCGCAGACCGTCTCTCGTGACGCCCTCGCCGGTATGGGCGGAGCCGCCGCGACCGGCGCCGCCGTGGGCCTTGGCGCCGCGGCCGGTATTGCCTCCAACATGGCAAGCACCCGCGCCCCGCAGCGCCCGCTCGCCCAGCTCGTCGACGTCGTGAGCGGCGAGAGCCACAGCATCACTTCCGCGCAGGTAACCATCGGTCGCGAGCGCTCGGTTTCGGACATCGCCCTGCGCGACCCCAACGTGTCGCGCCGCCACGCCCAGCTCACCTTTACCGGATCGGACTGGTCGATCGAAGACCTCAACTCCACCAACGGCACGCTCGTCAACAACCGCCGCATCACGCGCTGCCCGCTGCGCAACGGCGACCTGCTGACGTTTGGCCTGAGCACCTTTGAATTTAGGGGATAGTCGCTTATGAACATCGATATCGTCCTTTTTGCAGGCCGCATCGTCCTGGTCGCCCTGCTCTACATCTTCCTGTTCGCCGTCATGAAGACCGGCGTGGGACTTGTGCGCGGACAGCGCCGCGACTCGGCTATCTGGACGATCGATGTGGACAAGGGCCCGCGCGGTATCCGCGGCATCCACGTAGACATGCTCGGCCCCGTCATCGTCGGTCGCTCGCCATCTTCGGACATCTGCATCAACGAACCATTCGTCTCGGCCTCGCATGCGCGCTTTTCGCTGCAGGGCCCGGCGCTCATCATCGAGGACCTCAACTCGCTTAACGGCACGCTCGTCAACGGCCGCCAGCTCGTGGAGCCCGCGACGCTGCGTGAGGGCGACGAAGTCCAGATTGGCGACGTGGTCATGAAGGTGAACCGTCGATGATCGACGAGGAGAACAAGTCCGCAACTATGACCGAGGCACCGGCCGCCGCCACAGCTGCGCCGGCCCACGCCGCTCCGGCGGGCTCCGCGCCCGTGGAGCCCGAGGACACCGTGTTCTCCCTGCCTCTTTCGCATGTAACGCATGATATTTCGGATCTCGCCGATAACGAGGACGAAGAGGATGCCGTAGCGGCGCCCATCGGCGCACATGCTGCGGAACAGCCCACAGCGCCCGAAGCAACCCCGGCGCCGGCTCACTTTGCAGAGCCCGTCGCCGCGGCAATCAACGAGAGCGCTGCGGTGTTTGCGGCACCCGAACCCGCCGCGCCGGCGTTTCCCATAGCCCCGGCATCCGAGGTTGCGCCCGCGTCTACGCCGGCGCCCGAGCCTATAGACGCCAGCCCGCAAGACGACGAGTCGACCGCCTGCGCGTCCGAAGAGCCCGGCTCCCCGGACACCGGCGATTCCGAATCAAACGCCGAGACCGACACCGTCTCTCCCGGTGACACAGCCGAGATCGACGTTGCCGCCGTTGAGGCCAAGCTCAAAGACCCCGGCTCGACCATGAGCTTTGAGCCCCTGACCGAGGAGCGCATCGAGACCGACTCGACCTATGATGCCGGCACCACCACGCAACTCATGTGGGGCGCCCGCTCTGACGTTGGCTGCGTACGCCCGCACAATGAGGATTCCTACCTGGTGCAGTCGCCGCTCTTTTGCGTATGCGACGGCATGGGCGGTCACGCCGCCGGCGAGGTAGCCTCTTCCATCGCCGTCGAGACTATTGCCAAGACGGCCCCGCAGTCCGCCGACGCAGCACGCCTGGCCGCAGCCGTCGAGGCAGCCAACGCCGCCGTAATCGAAGCCGCCTTGAATGGCCTGGGCAAGCCCGGCATGGGCTGCACAGCCACTTGCGCCTATATCGAAAACGACACGCTCGCCATCGCCCACGTGGGTGACTCTCGCGCCTACCTGCTCCACGAGGGCACGCTCATCCGCGTGACCCGCGACCACTCCTACGTGGAGGAGCTCGTGGACGCCGGCGAGATTACGGCAGACGAGGCTCGCGTCCACCCCAACCGCTCGGTCATCACCCGTGCGCTGGGCTCGGACCCCGCCATGTATGCCGACCACTTCACTCTGCATATCGAGGAAGGCGACCGCCTGATCCTGTGCTCCGACGGCCTTTCGAGCATGATTCCCGATAGCGATATCGAGAACATCGCCACGCAGTCCTCAACCGCGCAAATCTGCGTCGACAACCTAGTGGACGCGGCGCTTGCCGCCGGCGGCCACGACAACGTGACCGTAGTAGTCGTTGACCTGGTTGACGATGGCGTTATGCGCGAGGCGCAACGCGTGCGTCGCCGCAACATTACTATCGCCGCCATCCTGGCCCTCGTCTTTGTGCTGGCAGCTGGCATCTGGGCCTACACGGGTGTCACCGGCTCGTACTACCTGGGTACCTACCAGGGCAATGTCGCCGTCTGGCGCGGCCTTCCCGGCAAGCCGCTCGGACTCAAGCTCCACTGGCTCGAAAGCGAAACCAGCATCAAGCTGTCCGACCTGCCCGAAGACACGCAAAACCGCCTCAAGGCGGGCATTCCGCAAACAAGTGTCGACGATGCGCAGGACACGATATCCAAGTACCGCCACCAGATCGATGAAGAGCAGACCCGCCAGGTGATCGACGCGCAAACGATTCGCGACAACACCAATCAGGGATCGACCTCCGAATCAGATTCCGAGAAAACCGCCGAACAGTCCGCCGAGGCCGAAGCCTCCGAAAAGAACTAGAAAGGGAGTGCCGCTTATGAGTCGCCGCAACACCGAGCTGCTCTTGCTCATCGCCTCGGCGTTCCCCGTCATCCTGCTGTATGCGATGTACGTGCTCACCGCGGGCGCCGCCATCTCCTTTGAGACGCTCGCGGTGCCGATCGGCCTCTTTGCCGCCTTCGCCGCGGCACATATCGCCGTGCGCATCTTGGCGCCCGGCGCCGACCCCGCCATCCTACCCATCGTATTTATACTTTCGGGCATCGGCATCACGTTCGTAACACGCCTCGCCCCCGCTCTCGCCATCTCACAGCTCATCATCCTGTTTGTCTCGGTGGCGCTCATGGTGGGAACGCTCGCGTTGGTTAAGAACCTCGACGTAGTCATGCGCTACAAGTACACCTTTGGCATTATCGGCATCATTCTGCTGATGCTGCCTATCTTTATCGGCACCACGATCTCGGGCTCCAAGCTGTGGATTCGCATCGCGGGCTTTACCATCCAGCCCGGCGAGTTCGCCAAAGTCTTTATCGTGCTGTTCCTGGCCGGGTACCTGGCCGAGAACCGCGAGCTGCTCTCCATCTCCAACCGCAAGATCCTGGGTTTTAAGATCCCCCGCCTGCGACTGCTGCTGCCGTTGTTTGCCGTGTGGGGTGTGTGCCTGCTCGTCGTCGTCTTCGAACGCGACCTGGGTTCTGCCGTGCTGTTCTACACCATCTTCTTGCTGATGCTCTACGTTGCCACGGGGCGCTTTTCGTATGTCGTTATCGGCCTTGCGCTCTTAGCCGTCGGAGCCGTGGGCGCCTACAAGTTCCTGTCTCACGTTCAGGTGCGTTTCCAAGTTTGGGTCGATCCGTTTAAGGACGCCCAGGGCCAGGGCTACCAGATCGTCCAGTCGCTCTTCTCGCTTGCCGATGGCGGTCTGGTCGGCGTTGGCATCGGCAACGGCATGGCCAACAACATCCCTGTCGTCGAGTCCGACTTTATCTTCTCGGCTATCGGCGAGGAGATGGGCCTCTTGGGCGGCGGCGCCGTGCTCATCCTGTTTATGCTTTTTGCCGTGCGTGGCCTCACCACGGCTGCCCGCGCTAAATCCGACCTTGCCGCCTTTAGCGCCACCGGTCTTACGGCAGCCATCAGCTTCCAGGCCTTCTTGATCGTTGGCGGCGTAACCCGCCTGATCCCGCTGACCGGCGTCACCCTGCCCTTTATGAGCCAGGGCGGCTCCTCGCTGCTGGCAAGCTTTATCATCGTCGCGCTCCTGCTGCGCGCCGGTGACGAGGCGACCGGACGCGAGGCCGAGCTTACCGGCACCGGCACTATGGCCGCCATCACCGATGATCAGGTCGCATCTGCCGCCGCCCCGACGGGCACGCGCTTTGCCACCTCGTCTTCCTACGGCAGCGGCAGCCATTCCGTCGGCTCGCGCATGCGCCGTCGCCTGCTCGACACGCCTGAATCCGGTGTGCTCGGCCGCGTTGCGCTCGCCAACCGTCTAACCCGTGCGGTGCTCGCCTTTACGGCGCTGTTCGCCATCCTTATCGGCAACCTCACCTATGTCCAGGTCATCAAGGCCAAGGACTATCAGGACATGCCGACCAACAACCACACCATCGCCCGCTCCAAGTACATCCAGCGCGGTTCCATCATCACGTCCGACGGCGTGACGCTGGCCGAGTCGCTGCAGCAGGAGGACGGCACCTACGTACGCTCCTACCCCAACGGTAACCTGGCAGCGCACGTGGTTGGCTACGTGAGCCAGCAGTATGGCACCACCGCCATCGAGAGCGTCATGAACGACACACTCACCGGTTCTAAGGACTACTCCAGCTGGAACAACGCCATCGCGTCGCTCGCGGGCCAGACCCAGCCGGGCAACACCGCCAAGCTCACCATCGACTCGCGTATCCAGACGGCGGCCGAGCAGGCACTCAAGGGCTTTAAGGGCGCTGTAGTGGTCATCGACCCGCGTACCGGCGCGGTGCTCGCATGTGCCAGCTCGCCCACCTACGACAACACCAACATCGATGCCCTGCTGCAGACGGGCGGCGGCGAGGACGGCTCCATGTACAATCGCGCCATGGACGCGCTGTACACGCCGGGCTCAACGTTTAAGGTCGTTACGCTTTCCGCGGCACTCGAGACCGGTACCGCCAGCCTTACCAGCACCTACCAGGCGCCCGGCTCCATGGACATCGGCAACGCACCGGTCACCAACTATGCCAACGAGAGCTACGGCACCATCAGCCTGCAGCAGGCCTTTGCCGTGTCCTCCAACGTCGTCTTTGGCCAGGTGGCAAACGAAGTTGGCGCAAACACGCTCGTGCAGTTTGCCAACGCCTTTGGCTACGGCCAAAAGCTCGGCCAGGACCTGACCTCCGCGGCCTCCATCATGGCCGACCCGTCGCTCATGACCGAGTGGGAGACCGCCTGGGCCGGCGCCGGCCAGCCTGTCGGCATGGACCACACGCCCGGGCCGCAGACCACCGTCATGCAAAACGCCGTGATTGCCGCCGCCATCGCTAACAGCGGCGTGGTCATGGACCCGTACTTTGTAGCCCAGGTACTCGCCCCGGACGGAACCGTGGTCAAGACCACGCAGTCCCGCTCGCTGGGTCAGGCCGTCAGCTCCACCACGGCCGACCAGGTCAAGCAGGCCATGCTTGCCGTCGTCCAGTCCGGCACCGGCACCGATGCCCAAATCCCCGGCGTCAAGGTCGCCGGCAAGACTGGCTCGGCCGAGACCGGCGGCACCAACGTCAACTCGATGTTCGTTGGCTTTGCACCTTACGATTCACCCACGGTCGCTATCTCGGTGGCCTTAGAGGATTACGACAAGCATGACGTCAAGGCCGCCAAGATCGCCGGCATCGTCCTGACCGCGGCGCTTGCCGCACAGGGAGCGTGATGCCCATGATCGAATCGGACACCCGAGGCGCGCCGCGGCCGAAGAGTTAGCGGCAACGCGCCACACGGCCCCAGCGGCCACATCGTAGGTACTACACACATCGTTGAGCGAATAGTTATGTTAGGAGCAGGAATGGAACAGAGGGTCCTCGGGGGAAGATACCTCCTCAAGGATAAGGTGGGGACAGGCGGCATGGCGACCGTCTTCCGTGCGCAGGACCAGGTCCTCGACCGCACGGTAGCCGTCAAGATCATGCTGCCGCAGTATGCTGGCGACGCAACCTTCGCCGCACGCTTTAAGCAGGAGGCCCAGGCAGCAGCCGGTCTCTCCTCCCCCTATATCGTGGGCGTCTACGATTGGGGCAAGGACGGCGACACCTATTACATCGTCATGGAGTACCTGCGCGGCACTGACCTTAAGAGCGGAATCAAGAGCCACGGCGCCCTCGACCCCAAGAAGGTCGCCCAGATCGGATCGCAGATCAGCTCTGCACTCTCGGTCGCCCACAAGCACGAGATCATCCACCGCGACATCAAGCCGCAGAACATCATGGTGCTGCCCGACGGCAACATCAAGGTCATGGACTTTGGCATCGCGCGCGCCAAGAACAGCCACCTCACGCAAGACAACAACGTGCTGGGAACTGCCCACTACGTCAGCCCCGAGCAGACCCGCGGTCAGGACCTCGGCCCCACCTCGGATATCTACTCGCTGGGCGTCGTGATGTACGAGTGCGCCACCGGCCGCGTTCCCTTTGACGGTGACGACGCTATCTCGGTCGCACTCAAGCAGGTCAACGAGCTGCCTATTCCGCCAAGCCAGATCAACTCCGGTGTCGACGCCGACCTTGAGCGCATCATCCTCAAGTGCATGGAGAAGGACCCGGCAAACCGCTTCCAGACCGCTGACGAGCTGCGTCAGGTGCTCAACAGCTACCTGTCGGGCCGTGCCGTTAACATCTCGGAGCCCACGCGCATCATCGGTGCCCCCGGTGAGCTGGGCGCCACCAAGACTCGCGAGCTTTCCGATCAGACGCGCGCCATGGTGCGTCCCGTCTCGGGCGTGAGCGGCCAGAATACCGCCCGTAGCTCGGTTTCGGGCTCCACCGGCTCCTACGAGGTCGAAAAGCCCAAATCCAACAAGAACAAGATCATCGCCGCTGTGGTGGCAGCTGTTGCCGTCATCGGCATCGTTGTGGCCTTTGCTACTGGGCTCTTTGGCGGCGAGCAGGTCCCCGTGCCCGACGTGCTGGGCAAGGACCAGCAGACTGCCGTCGAGCTGATCAAGGAAGCCGGCCTCGAGGTCGGCACCATCGACCAAAGCTACAACGACGATGTCGACGAAGGCAAGGTCGCCGAGCAAACGCCCAACGGCCACACCAAGAAGGCCAAGGGCACCAAGGTGAACCTGGTGATCTCCAAGGGCCCCAAGCCCTCCGAGAAGGTTGAGGTTCCCCAGCTTGTCGGCCTGACCAAGGACCAGGCAGAAGCCGCGCTGGCAAGCGTTGGCCTGAAGGGCAACGCCTCCGAGGAGGCCAACGAGGCCGATGAGGGCCAGGTCTTTGAGCAGGGCACCAAAGCCGGTAAGGAAGTCGAGAAGGGCACGACCATCTCGTATAAGGTCTCGAGCGGCCCGGATACCACGTCCGTCCCCGACCTGACCGACATGACCGAGGCCCAGGCGCGCAACGCCCTCGATATGGCAGGCTTTGGCGTCGACGTGAGCTACCAGGAGAACGACTCGGTTACCGAGGGCACCGTGATCAGCTGGAACCCCAGCGGCAAGCAGAAGCCCGGCGCCACGATTACCGTCGTCATTGCCAAGAAGTCCGGCAAGGCCTCCGTCCCGGGCAACCTATACGGCAAGAGCATTTCCGCCGCCGTTACCGCGCTCAACAACGCCGGTTTCTATAACATTGGCTTCTGTGACCAGAACGGCAATCCCGTGAGCGGTAACGAGGATGCCACCGTTACGGGCGTCTCCCCCACCGGCAAGCAGTCCACCGACAACACGATTACGCTGACGGTTTCGATTTCTGGCTCGGGTTCGGGCTCTGGCTCGGGCACGAGCACGGGCGACGATTCCGGTACGACCAACTAGTCGCCGCCCCACCGCCCATTACGGCTCCCGCCGCAAACATATTCGCTCACAGGCGCCCGCTTGCTCCCCCAGCAAGCGGGCGCTTCGTTTTTGACATGACATGAACCAGAAGAGCCCGGTACCGTGACGGTGTACCGGGCTCGATCAATCTCTGGTGCCCCCGGGCTGATTCGAAAACTCCCCCCCGCGGGGAAATTGGTGACGCGGGTGTCGACGGTCCTAATCCGTCGGCAGCTCCCACAAACCAGAAACGGCGCCGCTCTCGCGACGCCGTTATAATCTTCTGGTGCCCCCGGGCGGATTCGAACCGTCGACACCCGCTTTAGGAGATATGATTTAATGCTACCCCCTACTATTCATCAAGCATCATTGAACACCATATAACCGCAGATAAACATAGCAGTTTGTGTCTTTTACCTCCGGTAGCTGCGCCTACGCTTTTACAAACATATTACTAACAGCTTTAGCTAAACTGCACTCAATGAATTGTTGAAAACTATTCAAAGAAACGGAGTGCAAAGATGTCAGAACAGCCACTAATTAGCGGAAGAGGCACGTGTTGGAAAGACAAGAGATCACCTAACACCTATCGCTATTATTTTTCCCTTGGGGTCAAGGACCCTAAGACAGGGCGTTACAAACGATCCCCAACTTATACGGTTCGTTGCAAGACTAAAACAGAAGCTAAGGCTGCAATGCAGGCCAAGCTGGCTGAAATCAACTCCTCTGGCACGATCACTAAAACTAAAAAGCCCACTTTGCTTGCGTCCTACTGCTGGGCCTTTCATGAAAATAGGGACACCGAGCTTGCGCCAACGAGCTATGAAAGAGAAGCGTACGATTGCAGGCATATCGAAGACCTATTCGGTGCGTTTCAGACAATTGAGGGGCTAACTCCCGATCTAATCGAAGAAACATATGCCGAAGCTCGTCGTACGGGAAAATACAAACCATCTGAGCTTGTACGAATCAATGCGAAACTGCGCCAGATTCTGTCGAATGCAGTCGCAAAGAGAATAATTGACCGAAACCCCTGCGCTACCGTTCATGTTCGCAGACCACGCAACAAAAGAGAATCACTGACAATCGAGCAAGTAGCTACCCTATGCACACATCTTCAACACATTGAGCTCACCGCCGAAGCTGTTGGTACGCTAGTGCTAGTGTATACGGGTATGCGAAAAGGCGAGATGCTGGGCCTCGAATGGCGCGATTGGGACCCTGCCAATAAAACCTTGAAAATTGACAGGCAGTACACCAACGATCATGAACTGAGGGCACCCAAGTCACAAGAAAGCCAACGCAAAATCCCCGTTGGAGAAACCCTGGCCGAACGTCTTCAATCATGGTCAGCCATACAAAAAGAGCTCCTGGCCTCTCTGGGGCTGTCCCAGACTGGCAGCACTCCCATCATTAGCGATATTGCTGTCGAGCAAGGGGTCCCTACTGTCTGTCACATGAAGAACTACATCTTCAACCATTGGTTTCGCGATTTCGCAGTTAGCTGCAATCTTGGAATCTATGAGCCGAATAATTCGACTGGCGGAAAACTATATAAGGGCATCTGCCCGCATCAGCTCAGGCATTGCGTAAGCACTTTTATGCTGGCGAACGGATCGGACGTTAGAAGCGTGCAAGGTATTCTTGGCCACGCGGACCCCAATATCACGCTCAAAACGTATACAAGCCTCGTTCAACAATCAGAAATAAAAGCAGTTAAAGGCTACGAAGACTTCATCAACGCCTATATACAGAGAAGCGAGAAATAGCATGTTTTTCATTCATCGTTTTATTCATAATATTACGGTACTATAATACCGTTTCCGCAGGTAGATGCTATATTTGATTGACAACTAATGAGTTTTAATACATGCTAAAGCTGTCAGATGGCTACGCATGTAGTCATAGAAACCGGCCCCCCAAGTGCTTATGAACCTGGTAAGTCTTACAAGCACAGGGAGGGCCCTCATTGAAAGGATAGCTCATCATGGCTACTCCAAAGATTAGCACTCAGGCGTCCACACCGACTTTCCCCACTGGTGCCGCTCAGTGCGATCGGTTGCTCCGCGTTAACGATATCCGCGAACTCACTGGCTGGAGCGAAAACACCGCACGCAAATTCATGCGCGAGTCCGGCAAGCTCATCCAAATCCATCGCTCGAATTACATGTTTGAAAGCTCGTTTTATGAGCTTTTCAAGCAGCTTGAAGGTCGGACCGCCCACCTTGACTAGGTGGTAAACATGAGCGAGCTACCGTCGATTTCCGACAAATTTTCCGATGATGTTACTGAGCAACGAGAGATTAGAAGGAAAATGGATAACGCGAATTTTATTTCGGTGCCCGACTGGGCGTGTTGTGCCACCACTGTCGCTGCCGAGCGCCTCATCCTCGGCCTCGTATGGAAGCTTGGAAATCCTTCCAAAAACAAACGAGCCATGGGCTTTTACGCAAAAAGCAAATGGATTGAGGAGCGCTACCACCTAAGTAAGAACACGATCTCCCGGGCCTATACCTCTTTGAAGAATAAGGGGTTTATTCAAAAAGCGGGTGATGGCAGCTGGATGCTTAATTACGCTGCAATCTACCGCGCCGCGATCGAAAACGCTTGGGAGCCCCCGAAATCTTAAGTCCACAGACCGACTATCGACGTGGGCTTCTGTCAAACAACCGAGTTAAAAACCACTGAGCCAGAATCCGCTTCAATAGAAGAGGATTCTGGCTCAAATGATATCCGGCCGTTCGCGCAGCGATGTCCACCGCAATCTGGCAAGAATCGAGGACGGGGAAACCGTCATCGAGGTCGTGAAGGTCGGTAATCGCCAGGCGTCTACAAAAACATGCCGCGGATGTAAAATGAAACAGGGTCGAACCGAAACAGTTCCCGGACAATTGGCGTCCGGCCAGACACTTCGATTCGACCCTTTTTCATGCCCGCATCTAAAACAATCCCATAATCATTCTCGACATCTTTAACGCCATCACTCTCCCGCCACCAACACGTCGTAGGTGCCATTTTCAACGAATCGATATGGCCGTCCATTCATGGTCTTTAAGGCGCGTGATACCATGAAAACGTGCGGTATTTCTCCAACCGAAAACCTGCGTGAATGCATGACTTGAGACGCCTTTTAGAACTCACCGATTGCAGGGCGAACACAAATCAACAGCGGCCGTGCATTGTTCCCAGCCATATGGCATGGCGGAGCCATGCCCGTTGTTGATTGGAGTGCCGCACCATGGCAGACGAGAAGAAAATCAGGGAGATCTACGGCGTGAAGTCCGTCCTCGATGAGGCCGCCGAGCGAATCGAGGCGACGTGGCGGGAGAAGCTGCTGCGCGAGACGGGCGACCTCAGAACCGAGAACGCGTTACTCAGGGCCCAGCTCGACGAATTCAACCGCAAGCTCGTCGAGGCGAGAGACCGGAACGAAAGACTTGAGGCCGACTGCAATGAGCGGGTCGCCTTTATCGAGGAGAAGTTCGAGCTCGACACCGCGAGCATCGAGCTCGAGAACAATGAGCTCCATGCCGCGAGCGTCAGATACCTCGCCGATGCCAGGGAGCTCAGCAGGCAGGTCGTCCAGCTCCACGCCGAGGCTGAGGCCATGCCCGTTGTTGATTGGAGTGCCGCACCATGGCAGACGAGAAGAAAATCAGGGAGATCTACGGCGTGAAGTCCGTCCTCGATGAGGCCGCCGAGCGAATCGAGGCGACGTGGCGGGAGAAGCTGCTGCGCGAGACGGGCGACCTCAGAACCGAGAACGCGTTACTCAGGGCCCAGCTCGACGAATTCAACCGCAAGCTCGTCGAGGCGAGAGACCGGAACGAAAGACTTGAGGCCGACTGCAATGAGCGGGTCGCCTTTATCGAGGAGAAGTTCGAGCTCGACACCGCGAGCATCGAGCTCGAGAACAATGAGCTCCATGCCGCGAGCGTCAGATACCTCGCCGATGCCAGGGAGCTCAGCAGGCAGGTCGTCCAGCTCCACGCCGAGGCTGAGGCCATGTCCGATGAGATCGAGCGTCTGCGCGTCGAGCGTGACGCCGCGTTGAAAGCCCAAGCCGAGCTGAGCGATGCGCTCCTGGCCCAGCGCGACCTGACGGCCGAGGTCGCCGCCCTCAAGGACCGCCTTGCTGTAGCCGAGCAGCGGGCGGCTGTGGCCGAGGCCAAGGTCGAGGTCATGACCCAGATGAAGGGCGAGTAGCCCCGTGCTTCTCCTGTCGGGCTGCTGATTTCTAGAAACCTTCTAGAGCGCTTCTAGAAGGTTCCTAGAACCGGGCGCAGCATCTTCGATCGGCACGATGCCTTGGTAGATAAGGCGATGCTTGGCGTCGCACCATTTGTCACCGTGGTAGTGACCGAAGAACCAGACGCAGTAGCCGAGCCGTCCGTCGAGCTCGCTAAGGAATCGTTGCAGCCGGTCGCCTCGATACTCGCGCCCACGCTCGCGACACAGCCCCTCAGCAATGGCGGCAGGCGCCTCGTGAGTCACAACACAGTCGACCTTCCAGCCCACGCGGTCGAGCGAGGAGCGGCAGTGTTCCGTCTCTTCCTCGCTCGGCATCTCCTCGGGCCACCAGCTCCTCCCCTCCCTGCGATACTGCCTGTCGTTGCTCGCGGCACCGCCCATGGCAAGGACCGTGAGCCCGTCGATATCGAACACCTCTCCACGCATCAGGTGCAGCACGTGCGGTCGCGCCTCATGGACGAGCCCGCCGTTCCACTCCCGCACCGGCAGCCCAGCCAGGGCGTGGTGGTTCTCATGGTTGCCGTCTACGAAACACGTGGTCCAGGGCTTCGACTCGAACCAGTCGAGCCAATACCTCTCAGCATTCGAGCCGTCCCAGACAAAGCCGAAGTCGCCGGCCACGATCACCGCGTCATCGCGCGTCAGGGTCCGGCCCAACGGCCAAGACCTGAAGGCGAACCTGCTGGCCCCGTACTCGGCCCTGCCGTGCACGTCTCCTGTCACATAGACAGCCATCAGTACGCGCCCCACGGCAGGAGTTTGTCCCCGAGCCTCACGATCCGGTCATACAGCGCCGTGTGCCGTTCGTCCGGGTTGCCGTCTCGGTGAAAATGGCCGTAATACCAATGTTTATAGTCCAGGCGGTCCTCAAGCTCGTCGAGGAATTCGGTCAGCCGGTCCACATCAGGGCGTTCCCAGCCTGGGTCCGGGTAGAGCGTCGGCGAGAGCATGCGCGTCGGGCAGGTATGGGTGATGACGCAGTCGACCTTCCAGCCGACCTCGTCGAGCTTTGTCCGCGCGGTATCGAAATCGCGCTCGTCCGGGAGCTCCTGAGGCCACCAGCTGGAATACGGCACGCGGTATTCCCTGTCCACGCTCGTGGCACCGCCCATGGTGAAGACCGTCGATCCGTCGAGCTCGAAGACCTCGCCGCGCGTCAGGCGCCGAATGGGCGAGGTGTCCGACAGGCGCTGCGTCAGCCCGCCATGCCATAACTCCATGGGGCGCTCCGCCCAGTGATCGAAGCGCTCGTGGTTGCCGTCGACGAACAGTACCGTGTAGGGGCGCGACTCCAGCCAGGTGATATCGGCGCATTCCTCGGCAGAGAAATCCCACGGAAAGCCAAAGTCGCCGGCGACGATGAGATAGTCGTCGCCGGTAAGACTGTCGCCAAGCTCCCAGTCGCGGAGCTTTTGCATGTCGAGCCCACCGTGGATGTCGCCCGTCACATAGACTGTCATCGAATCGCCTCTTCCCTCTTGTACGCCGCCAGCTCGCGCTCGACCTGCCTGTCGCCGGTCTCGTTGACCCACCACGGCCATTTCACCCGGCCGCACGGCTCGTCGACTCCGGCGAACCATTTCCTCAGCTCGTCGAGGCTCACCGGGGCGTGCCCGTTGGCATCGCAACCGACGTCGTAGCGCAGAAGGCCCTGCTTGCGGTTGAACTCGTTGTACGCGCCGCCGCTGCTGTGGATGTGCCCGTGGAGGTGCCACGATCCATGGTTCATGCCCTGCCAGTCGGCCATGGGGTAATGGCTCAGGACGATCTTCTGCCCGTCGATCTTGAGCACGCAGATCGGCGGCTCCACGGTGAAGGCGGCCGCGACCGCCGGCTGGGTCCAGTCCTTGTCGTGGTTTCCCGGGACGAGGTGGATGCGCCTGCAGGCAATCCGCTTGCGCAGCCCGTAGGCGTCCTGGGCGGTCATCTTGAATGAGAAATCCCCCAGGATGTAGAGCTCGTCGTCCACGGCAACCTTGCCGTTGATGTTGTCGACGATGGCGTCGTTCATCTGCCAAATCGTCTCCCACGGGCGGTCGGTGAACTTCAGCACGTTCTCATGCCCGAAGTGGGTGTCGCTGGTAAACCAGATCATATTTATGTCTCCTTCTGTCGCTAAAAAACGTTCTCCTTCGAGGTCAGGAGACGTTTTATGAGCGACATGAGGTGCATATCCCTCATGTTTCAAGCTCCAATCTGTCGGGTTTGCCCAACTAAAAGTTTACGCCCACGCGCCCACGCGCGAACAGGATTTGATTTTTGAAATATGGACGAATTCCTCGTCAGGAGGGTAAAATGGTGCCGACGGCAGCCCAAGTTGTAGAGAGCTGGGCAGAGCCGTTGCTTAATGAAGTTGGGTCATCGTCTTAGCGACGGTGGCCTTTCTTTTTGGGCTTCGAGCCCTGCTTGAGTGCCTTGGAAAGGCCGACAAGGGCCGTGAGGAGCGAGACCATAGCGGTCAGGAGCTTCACGAGCTCGGTGAAATCGGTCATGGGCATCACCTCCCATCGAATGGAGGGCTCTGCCCGGCACGAGGGCTGCCGCCAGCAAGGACGATTCTATCAGAGCGGCTGACCCCCGCCGATCAATTCACGCTCCTCATCCTCACCGAATTGCGAGTATGGCAGAATCGGCACTGGATGGCAGCGCGCTAGGGCACCGACGATAGGCTTTCCAAAACTAGCGAGGCGCGTCGCCGCGATCGTAATCGCCTCGGTCGACCGCACGATCGACCTGCGGCGAGATGTCGCCGTTGCCACCATGGGCTCGTCCTGCGGCGCGAACGCGGTCATCGCCAGCATCGGGAACGGCGCCGGCGTAACGGTTGCGAATCTCCCTTGCGTAACCGCGCCGGGCAAGAAGCTCATCACGAATCGCCGGATCCTCGAGCAGATCTTCATCGCACTTCGGTGCGATGAACTTAGGAAAGAGATTGTAGGCGACGCCCTTGCTCGCCTTTGCCTGCTCGACCCACGCCGAATACGCCTTCTTAAGCCGTTGAATGTAAATCTCGCAACGCCTCTCATAAGGAAGGGCTCGCTCGGCCTCCAGCACGTTATTTTTGAAGGCCGCCTCAAGTTGCTTGACCGCAAACCTCCCGTCAAGACGAGTCAGGTTGAAAGTGCACTTCGGGTTGCCGGCCTCCTTGATATCGAGATCTGTCGCATAGACTCGATTGTTCTTGATGAAAATGTCTACGCCCCATGAGGCAAGTAACTTTTTAAACTGCTCCATATTCTTCGGATGACCTTCGTTGATTGCAAGATGGATCAACTCGCGCAGATTGTTTTTATAACTGTACTCTCCCCGCTCAACGATTTTCTTTTCAGTGTCGCGCGGCTGTCGGTCTCGAATCTTCGAGTTCTTCTTTCCCTTTTCGAGCTGAGCGAGATTCCAGGCCTCGTCCATTTCACGAACCCACGCAGCGCGTTCGTACTTTCCGCGACGCCCGCCCGTCTCGCAACGCTTACCCGTCAAAAGATCCGTGCGGTTAATCGCCATATGAACCGCGTAGCGTTTTCCCGCCTTATCGCTTTCCTCATGCAACGCGACAATCACTTGTTGATGCGGGTAGTGTTTCGCAAGCCATTGCTCCGCGTAGGCCATACACGCATCGGGGGTCATCTTGCCTCCGTTGCAGCTGCACTCCTCGGGCAGAAACGCGAGAATCTGATGAAGCATCGTTATGTTCTTCGCGCCGGCACGCGCGGGCCTGTCGTGATGGAACATCTTCCGCGTCATAGCCATTTCGGAAAACCAGTGCTTTCCGTTCGCGAGGTTCCAGCCGCCGCGGGCCAAAGCATTCTTTCCGTTAATGTACTTGCGCAGGTGCTTCGCGTAGCGCTCGGACGAAACACCTTTCTGCTTAACGACGGTCATCGAGCTCACCGCCATCGGTGAAATAGCGCTGTTCGAGCTCTTCGATGAAGAGAGTGACTTTACGGACATTTTGGTAAACCTTTTCAAGCGTTCGGAAAACCGCCTTCTCGTTGTAGGCCGGAAGACCTTGCGCATTCACAAAATACATCAGCTGGTTGAGGTTCGTCCCCTCGCGATACAGCTCGTGATAGATTTTTGCGACCTGGCTCATATCGAAATCGATCATCTCGATTTTCCCGGCCAGCATCACGCGGCGGGCATACGCACTGACGGTCGTGCCGAGCGCATCCGCCTGCTTGCGAATCGCCTCGTGCTCGCCATCGGTGACTTTGACGTAAATAACCTCCGAGCGCTTTTCGTTCGAATCCTCTGAAACGGTTTGCAGCTTTTTGCTACGGCCACCGTTCTTATTTTTGGAAATGACTAGATCATCGAACGATTCATTCCAATGAATCAGTGCATAGCGAATGAATTCGGCTTTCGTCATGCCCGCCTTTTCTGCCAAAGCGGAAAGCGTTTCGTATTCTTCAGAAGTGAGTGTCGCCTTAACGGTGTGCGGACGTTTGCAACTCATCATTCATGCCCCCAGGAAAGCAGAGCGAATCGGTGAGGCCACCGATTCAAAACCGATATGAGATTGCTTTCCTTTTTAGGAGCGACTGACGTCGCGCCGATTTTTGAAGTGACGCCGTCGCTTCCCTTAGAGAAATGAAGGCGAACTTCATTTCTAACTTTATCGCCGTGTGAGGTGTTAAACAAGATGTGTTGGCAGATAAAGGGGCGAGTATGGCCCCATTTATCTAGCCCAACACCAATCTTGCAATCACCGGGACGGCGATTGGGCGAAGCGTAGCGTAGACACGAAATGAGAGGCCTCGTTTCGAGCGAAAGGCTTCGCGGTGTCGTAGTGTCAGCGGAGACCGTGAGCGGAAGCGAATTTTTAACGCGAAGGATGCTGAGTGTTAGAAATTCGCTGTAGCGGACTCCGGGCGAGGGCTGGAGCACGTCGATGGAAGACCTTACCGATTTGCGGAAGGTTTTGCCCGAAGCATCCGGCACCGCCGAATTCTTTTGGAACGGCCTCTCGTTTGATTGCTTTCCTATCGTTTGCTCCCAGACTTGTCGTCTAAAAAAGGCGGCCGAACCGGCCGCCCACAAATAAATAAATATTTACCAAATGTAAGAGGAGAGGAACGATGTACATTACTCCCAGTGACCGGCGACGTCGACAACCCAATGTTGTCCCGTAGCCTGCTGTTCATAATGTCCTTGGTCCTCAGAGGTGGTATACGAATCATTGATTGCAGAACCGCCGTTAGGATGCTGCGCATCGCCAAAAGTAGCGTGAGCGTGAGCGTCCATTTCGGCTGCAGATCCAAATGCTGCGTGGCATGCACTGCAGATCCAACGTTCATGGCGCGTATAAACCACATTCGGCACCCAGACCTGGCTGTAATCTGTCTCCCAGTGGCCCTGCTCGGCAACCCACTTCTTCTGGCTGCCGCCGTTGGAAGAGGAATTGTTGCTGCCGGAACTCTGCGAATTGCCGGAATTCTGCTTGGACTGGGAGGAATCGCCCTTGTTGTCCGACTTCGAGGAATCGGAAGACTTGTTATCCTCCTTCTTGGAGTCATCGGACTTCTGGTCCTTGTCGTCGGATTCTTTCTTCTCCTCGGACTTGGTTCCAGAGGTTTGCGTCGCCTTTTCTTCGCTTGGCTTCTTTTTGTCTTTATTCTTTACCGCTGTGGCGGCCCTTTCCGCAGAGCCGCTTCCTTGCTTTGCAATGCTGGCACATCCAAGTTGAGGTGCCGAAAGGCACACCAGAAGCGCAACGATAATAGCCTTTGTTCTCACACCGATCTCCCCGTCCGTGAAACCGGGCGTTGGACACTAGCCGATATCCAACGCCCGGCTCGCTTTTACATCTGCTCGCGGCGCTTCTTTTGATCGAGGAAGACGCCGGCTGCCACGAGGACGGTACCGCCGATGACGAACGTCTCGCCGATGAGTCCCGCGCGGTCGCCGGTCTGGGCGAGGCTGCCGGGCTGGGCGGTATCCGTGCCGGCGAGGTGCTTCGGGGTGTATGCCGCCTGCTGCTTTGCGACCTCCTCTGCCTCCTGACGGGCGATCTCGGCGGAAAGCTCCTGCTCTGCCGCGATGCGGTCGGACTTCGCCTGCTCGTAGGCAGCGAGTGCCGCATCATAGCCGGGTTGGAGCCCGTCCACCGCGGCCTGCTTCTCGTCCAGGATGGCCTTGGCGGGCGCGACCTTGGCACGTGCCTCGACTGCTGCGGCGAAAAGCGCGTTGAGGGCGTCATCCGCGTTCACATCATGGCCGGAAGCGACCGCCGCACCGGCGTCGATGGAGTTCAGCTTCGACAGCTTGGCGTCTGCCTGCGCCTTTACCTGCTCGGCGGCGGAGACCAGGGACTCGGCGGCGGCGGTATCCGCCTTCGCGGCATCGAGGGCGGCCTTGGTGTCATTGACGGCCTTTGCTGCATCCTGCTCGCGCTGCTGTGCCTCTGCGAGCTTCGCGGCAAGGCCGGTGAGGATGTCGAGGTTCGACTGTGCGTCCTCGAGATCGGCCTGGGAGCCGGTAAGCCTCTCGGCGGCAACGCCGGTGTCGGCCTTTGCGGCATCGACGGCACGCTGGGCATCCGCGAGGGCGCGTGCGGTGGCGTCCGTCTTTTGCTCGGCGGCGGCGAGGACGGTCGCCTTCTCGACCTGATCGGCTGCCGCCGCGTCGTGGGCGCTCTTTGCTGTATCGAGCGCCTTCTTGGCGTCGGCGACGTCCTGGAAGAACTTCGCGAGATCGGCGTTCGCAACCGTGACGTCCTGCTGCTTGGCCTCGGTGTCCGCCTTGGCGGAGTCCAGCTTGATCTGTGCGCCCGTTACGACCGCATTGGCGGCATCAAAGGCGACCTGCTTCTGCTGGACGGTCGTCTTTGCCGTATCGACTGCCGCGTTGGCGGCATCGAGGTCCGATTTCGCCGCATCAAGCTCGGTCTGGGCATCCGTGACGCCCTGCTGCTTGGATGCGAGATCAGCCTTTGCGGCATCGACGGCACGCTGGGCATCGGTGACGTCCTGCTTCGCGGCATCGACACCTGCCTGTGCGGAATCCGCTGCGACCTGCTTCTGCTGGACGGTTGCGGCGGCGCCGGCGGCTGCCTGCTTCTTGGATGCGAGATTGGTCTTGGCTGCGTCGAGTGCGCTCTTGGCGTTCTTGAGGCCGTTGATATAGGAGGTCAGCTTCTGCTCGTACTCGTCGACGGACATGGGATTCATGTTCCAACCGGAGCCTGCCCAACCCAGGTTTGCGGTATCGAAGCTGTCGGTCTTCCAGCCGTTCATGGTTCCCTTGCTGCAGACCGCCATGCCCATATAGCCGATTTCAGGGCTGATGACATGCAGGTAGTGACCGACGGTTGCGGGATATCCGGCAACCTTAAAATGCTGGTTGACATAGGATTCAATCCCACTATGCGACTTGTAGAAGTCTACGGCATCCTTGCCGATTAGACCGGTGACGCCATAGAGCTCCTGAACTGCCTGATCGAAGAAAGCCTTTTCTTGGTCCACCCACTGCGGTTTCGGATCGGTTCCATAGTTCCATGCGAGGTTTTCGCTCGTATCAAACTGCATGGAATGCCCAAACTTGACATCGGAATAGTTCGCGTTGACAATCGCCGCCGCAATGAGCTTGTACGTGACCTGGAGCTCAGAGAGACCGACGGACTTGCGGTACTCGTTGATGGACTTCATGTACGGGATTGCCGCGAGCATGTTGTCGAGGCTGGTCGCGTCGAGGCTGTTCCCCACCTCGGTGTAGTCCTTGTATGTGCAGTTCTGGATGATCTCGATGGCTGAATCGGCACCCATGGCACGGAAGAAACCGATGGCTCCCTGCTTGAGCTGCGCGTCGGCGGAATCGAGTTTCGCCTGTGCCTCGTCGACCTTCTGCTGCGCGGCGGTCACGGCGGCGTCTGCGGTATCCTTTGCGGCCTTGGCGTTCGCAAGCTCTACGTCGGCGGCTGCCTTGGCGGACTCGGCGTCCTTGACAGCCTGCTTCGCGGCGTCCAGCTTGGCGACGGCGTCGGCATTCGCCTGCTTGGCCGCATCGAGGTCGGCGTTCGCGGCATCGAGAGCGGACTGGGCGGCGTTCACACCGGATTCGGCATCGGCCGCGGCCTGCTGCTTTACGGAGAGAGCCGTCTGGGCATCATTCAGGTCGGCTTGTGCCGTTGCCGCAGCGGACTGTGCCTGCTCGAGCTCGGACTCGCACTGGGACTGTGCCGCTCGTGCGACAGCGAGGGCTGCCTCTGCGTCCGCGACCTTCTGTTTTGCCGCATCATACTCTGGACCGCTCGCACCGGCCTCCGCTGCGGCGAGGTCTGCTTTCGCCTTCTCGTAGGCGGCGCTGGCGGCTGCGGCCTTCGCATCCGCCGCGTCCTTGTTCTGCCTGGCTGCAGCGAGGACAGAATCGGCGGAATCCTTTGTAGACTGGGCCGCAACCAGCTTGGACTGGGCATCGGCAAGCGTCGCGTTGGCGTTGTCCAGTTCGGCCTGTGCCCTGTCCACGGCAGCCTGGGCGTCGCGCACGACCTGCTCGGCGGCACTGATTGCCTCCGGGGTGGCGCCTACGGCATCGGCCTTGGCTTTATCGAGGGCGTCCTTGGCATCTTGGGCCGCCTTGAGGGCGGACTGGTACGCTTCGTCCTTCTCGGATGCATCCGCCTTGGCGTCTGCGAGACCCGCCTTCGCCTGCTCGAGGTCCTTGCCGGCGGCATCGGCGGCGTCCTTGCCCTCTGCGACCTGACGGGCGTACTCGTCCATTGCCGCTCGGTCGGCTGCCGTGCCGGCGCTGACTGCCGAATCGTAGGATGCCTTGGCCTGGTCGCGGGCGGAAGCCGCCTCGTTGTAGGGACCGGCGGCCTCATCGTAGGATGCCTTGGCGGCGTCCTCCTTCGCCTTCGCCTCGTCGACTGCCTTCTGCAGGTCCGCGATGGTCTGTGCGGCGGATTTCGCGCCGACACCGGATGCCGCGCCGGCGTGGGCGGCAATCGGCGACATCACGGCGGGGTGCTGCGTGCCCCCGTCACCGGTCTGGGCGAATGCCGTGAACGGTGAGATGAGGCTCGATCCGGTCATGGCGGCCATGGTCGCCGCGGTGACGGTCAGACGCGCGATCCCCTTCGGGGCGTGAATCTTTTTGTTTGGCAGTGTGGCGAAGTGATCGCCGCCGGCAGCGAAATGCTTTCCCTGAGTCATTGCTATTCCATTCCTTTTCCGTGCCCTATCCGACTGGGCATCAGGGTGCTTTCCAATAGAGATAATTATGCGCCTTAACAGGGATTGTTGTATATGGTCCGTTGGCTTTTATACAACAATCCATGACTCTTTTTGTCATGGATATCTCGCCGCTACAACGATCCTTTGGTCTACGCTGCAAAGAATTAAGATCAAAGTCTGGTTACTCTCAAGTAGAATTTGCGAATCGCATCGGCATGGACAGGTCTTACTACGCCTCGATAGAGGTCGGACGAAGAAATGTCAGTCTTTCTAACCTCTGTAAAATTGCTAACGGATTCGACATGACAATCGCTGCACTCATGACTGGTGTGACTGAGAAAACGGATTAGTCCATCAATCAATCAGCGAACGCAGTGAGCGAATCAATCGACGGCACAGCCGGCGGCAAGGTCACGGCACGTGACCGCGCAGCGAGCTTCGCGAGCGAAGGGGGACAGCATCGCTGTCCCTATTCTTTATCGACGGCTTAGCCGGCGGCAAGGACACGGTACGTGGCCGCGCAGCGAGCTTCGCGAGCGAAGAGGACGGCATCGCCGTCCCTATATTTTTATAGTATATTTCTCTATTAATTGGTTTCACCAAAATGGGTATAGCGCAAGCTTCTGAACAGGCGTTTTTATCAAAAACTCAAAGCAGCCGAATCATCAAAATGGTGAAATTTTTTACCCAAATTGAGGAAGCGCTTCACCAAAATGGAACCGACTAACGGCTGTTGAAAACTTTTTATCCCCAAAATGGTGATTTCCTGTTTTCAGTGGAAAACTCGGTAAGTTAAATTATTTACTTACCAGATTTACAAACAAAAGCAGTTCTTAACCCTAAAACCAGAACAGGTCAGAAGCAAAATTAACTCCTGACCTGCGATTTTTCTGGTGCCCCCGGGCGGATTCGAACCGTCGACACCCGCTTTAGGAGAGCGGTGCTCTATCCCCTGAGCTACGGAGGCATGTTGTACTAGTGTAGCAGATTTACACGTTGTGATGCAGCGTGTAGCCACTCTTCGAAGTTGCGGTGGAACAGCCCTCCGGAAAGTGCGTCCCACTATCCAGGCAAATTCTGGGTCAGACTTTCCCCATGGGACCTCGCTGGGAAACTGTGTCCCAGAATTTCGACTCGAAACGGGACACGGTTTCCCAAACGGGCCCGTTCCGGAAACTACATCCCGCAATCGGCACTCGAACCGGGATGCACTTTCCCGATCGAGCCTCATGGGAAACCGCGTCCCACTTTAGGGGGGCGCTCTTTAATGGCTAGTTGCCTTTGTGGAAGAGGTTTTTGATAACGGAGGGGATGCTCTTGGCGCCCTTAGCCGTCACATCGATAAAGTCAGGCGAACGCACGAGCTTATCCTCGTCGACGTACTTGCGGACCGCGCACAACGTCTCTTTGTCGTCGCGCGTCGAAAACGTAAAGTGACCGTTGTCCTTGGTGAAGATGGCAAAACGCGTAATCTTCTTGGTGCCGCGCAAAACCTCGGCGGCAATATAGTCGACCTCGTCCCACGGGATTTGGATATAATCCTCGGGATTACGCTCGTTATAGTACTCAAACGCCTTATTGCCCACCATCACGTTACCGTGACTGGTAAGCCCCATCAGGCAGGTTGCCGGCGTTGCCAGATCGACCGTGCTGTTCTGAGATTGCGCCATACGCGCTTCGCCCTCCAATAAAAACAATCGGACCGCATCCAGTGTACCCACCGGGTGCGGTCCGTTTCAATGGCTCAAAAGCCCTTGCCTAGCAACTCTCGGTCTTAAGCCGAAGCGTGCTTACATGAAGCCGCAGACGCGACCGATGATGCCGACGGCGAAGAGAGCCAGGATGATGACGATCGGGCTGACCTTCTTCTTGAGGAGCTTGCAGACCAGAAGGGTCAGGCACACGGCGGCAAGGCCGGGGATGAGCTGATCGAGGTTGGCCTGAAGCGTGGTGACCTTCACCGGGTCGAGTGCGTTGGCACCGACAGAGCTGTACATCGTCAATGCCTGCTTGATGCCCTCAGAACCGGCGGGCAGGTTGGCCCAGTCGATATAGGCGCCAGCGGACTGCGTGACCTTGGAGACGACCGGGGTGAAGGAGATGGACACCCAGCGCTCGACCAGGGCGCCGATGATGAACATACCCAGGATGGAAGCACCCTCGGTGACCTTGCCCATCAGACCGCCGGAGAGGTCCTTGGCGATGGAGGAGCCGACCTTGTAGCCAAACTCCTGCGTGTACCACAGGAAGGCGTAACGGATGATGTTCCACGCGAAGAAGAACAGCAGCGGACCGGCGATGCTGCCGGACAGGGCCAGGGAAGCGCCCAGTGCACCCAGAATCGGGCGAAGGGTGAACCAGAAGGCGGGGTCGCCGACGCCGGCGAGCGGGCCCATCATACCGACCTTGACGCCCTGAATGGCGACGTCGTCAATCGGAGCACCGTTGGCGCGCTCCTCCTCGAGGGCGAGGGTAACGCCAATGACGGGGGCGGAAACATAGGGGTGGGTGTTATAGAACTCCAGGTGGCGCTTAAGAGCGGCAATCTGGTCATCCTTGCTGGTGTAGAGCTTCTTGATCGCAGGGATCATTGCGAAGCACCAGCCGCCGTTCTGCATACGCTCGTAGTTCCACGAGCCCTGAAGGAACTGATGACGGAAGCAAACCTTCTTACGGTCAGCCTTGGTGAGCTGAATCTTGTTCTCTGCCATATGTATCACTCCCCTCCTACTCGTAATCGTTCAGAATGTCGCCGAGCGGGTCACCGGAGCCACCGCCCATGCCGCCACCCTGCTTGGCCAGATCCTTAAGGCCAAGGTAGATGAGGGCAAGGGAGATGCCGATGAGGCCAAGGGCGATCAGCGTGAGCTGAGGGATGGCAGCAAGGACAAAGCCGAGGATGAAGAACGGCCAGGTCTCCTTGGTGGCCATCATGTTGATGACCATGGCGTAACCGACGGAAGCGACCATGCCGCCGCCGACAGCCATGCCGCCGGACAGCCAGTCGGGCATAGCGTTAAGCGCGTTGGTAACGGCCTCGGCCGGGATGATGCACAGAAGTACTGCCGGGATGGCGATACGAACACCCTGCATGAGGATGCCGGCGTACTGCCAACGCTCGATGCCGGCGAAGTCGCCCTTCTCGGCGCAGGCGTCCATGCCGTGAACCATAGCGGTAGCCAGGGTACGGCAGATCATGGTCAGGAACAGGCCAGCGACCGACAGCGGGACGGCGACGGCGATGGCGGCGGTAACGGCCTTGGCCGAATCGGTGGCGCCGCCGTTGAGGGCGAGCACCATGATGATCGAAGAAGCGACCGAGGCCAGAGCGGCGTCAGGCGCGACGGCGGCGCCGACGTTAGCCCAGCCAAGGGCCATCATCTGGAGCGAACCGCCCAGGAGGATGCCCTCCTGAAGGTGACCGGTTACGAGACCGATAAGCGTGCATGCCACGAGCGGCTGATGGAACTGGAACTCATCCAGAATGCCTTCCATACCGGCAAGCAACGCGACAATCGCAACAAGCAGAATAGTGATTGCAGACATGTATCGGACCCTCCTTTACTATGCTTGAGCGGCCAGTTCGGCCTTAGCTTTCTTCAACATGGCGTCGAGATCCTCGGAGGAATCCGAAGGAACCTTGCGGACCTCGAACTTGACGCCCTTGGCCTTGAGAGCCTCGATGGTCTTGACATCGTCATCGCCCATAGCGACAGCGTTAGTGACGACGACCTTGCCCTTGGAGTGGGCCATGGAACCGATGTTGGCTTCCTTGATGTCGACGCCGGCCTCGATGGCCCTGAGCAGATCCTGCGGGTTCTCGAACAGCAGCATCGCCTTGGTGTCGCCAAAGCGCGTGTCCTTGACGACCTCGGCCATCTTCTTGATGGGCACGACGTTGGCGTGGACTCCCGGAGGGGCAGCCTGCTCGATCATGGTCTTGCGGAGCTCGTCGTGAGCAACGCCGTCGGAAACCACGATGATGCGGTTGGGGTTGATCTGCTTGGTCCACGTGGTGGCCACCTGACCATGCAGCAGACGCGTGTCGATACGGACGTGGGCGATCTTGATGTGCCCGTCGCCGATCACCGTTCCCGGAGGAATGGCACCCGCAGGAGCAGCGGCGGCCGCAGCCGGCTTCTTCTCCTCGGGCTCCAGAGACTCGGGCTTGACGCGCACGCCGGCCTTAGCCTCAGTCACGAGATGTTTTGCGATCGCATGTGCAGTGTTCTTTGCGTCAAAGCGCTGCGAATATGCCTCGATGAGCATAGGCAGGTTGACACCGGTGACGATAGCCCAGGAATCATGGCCCTCGATGAGACCGCTGATCTGGTTGAAGGGCGTGCCGCCCCACAGATCAACGAGGAAGAGCACCTGCTCCTGGTCCTCGAAGGAAGCGATTGCTTCCTCGACCTTGGCACGGAAGTCGTCGGGGCCCATGCTCGGCTCGAGCGAGACCACGGCAACAGACGGCTGATCGCCAAAGACCATCGAGCCCGTCTGCTTGATTCCAGCCGCCAAGTCACCATGGCTAGCAAGAACAATACTTACCATCACATAACCTCCTTTTTGTCTACGTATTTCCTACACGACATGAACGAAGTATACCTGTTTGGATTGTGGAATTATAGCTGAATCCGCAAAAGGTTGGATTATTTGTTTAAACGTCTAGGTTTGTTACAAGTTGATTACGTTGCTATTTTTCGACTCATTTCCCACTAAAGCGTCGCTCATCAAGTCATGTATTTTACAGATACAAGCATGCTGTTCATTGATGCCGATTTTAAGCAAGTGCGAATGCGCTTGTACTGCCGCTATTTTGTTTAAACAGATATGACTTGACTATTTTCGTGGCTTATGCAATAGCGCAAGTAGTCTTTGGGGACGTCCCCAAAGACTAGGGGCTAGACGATGTGGAGAGGGTTAGCGGCGTCGACGGCGTCGGGGGCGTCAGAAGGGCCGTCGGGGGCAGCGTCTGCCGGATCCTCGTCGGGGGTCTCGATCTGCTTGATCATGACCTCTTGGCCCTGGAGCAAATAGGTATCACCACTGCCGCAATGGGGGCAGGTCTTGCCGTGCTCGACTGTCGCATAGTCGCGGCCGCACGCCTCGCAATGCGTCACGGCCTCGACGGGCTCCACGATAAGCTCCGCGCCCTGCATGATGGACTTTTTATCTGCCGCCCAGCGCCAAGCGTCGAGCAGCAAGTCGGGAACGACGCCCGAGACCTCGCCCAGCAGCAGCGTGACGCTCGAAACGTGGCGCACGCCATTGGCGCGCGCCACGTTCTCAACATCGCGAATAATGTGATAAACGATTCCCAATTCATGCAAGGTAGAAACCTTTCAACAACGGTTGATGCGATGCAAACTCAAAGCAAGGGGACGGCGAAATCTAGTCTGCGCCGTCCCCTTACCCGCCATGGTTACCTATTTACGACCGAACTTGATTTTGATTGCACGCTTTAAAGCATACTTGCCAAGGCTTGGGAGCTTTTGCTCGTATTTGACCATCGTGGAGCACTCGGGGCGGTCGCGATCCAGATGGATGGCGTCAAACGCGCACTTGGTGGTGCACAGGCCGCAGCCGATGCACTTGTTGGGGTCGACGATCGAGGCACCGCAGCCCAAGCAGCGGGCGGTCTCGGCGCGCACCTGCTCTTCGGTAAAGGTCTCGACGTACTCGCTGAAGGGCGCGGCCTTCTCGCGCTCGCGGTCGACACGTGCCACCTCGCGGCTCGCGTTGTCATAGCTCTCAATCACAACATCGTCACGGTCGAGCGCGGTGTAGCGGCGCTGGTTGCGGCCGATGGTGAGCGTGGAGCCCGGCTGCACAAAGCGATGGATGGACACAGCGGCCTCGTGACCGGCGGCGATGGCGTCGATGGCAAAGCTGGGGCCGGTGTAGACGTCGCCGCCCACAAAGATGTCGGGCTCAGCGGTCTGGTACGTCTGCGGATCGGCAAGGGCACCCTGGCCGCGGCCAAGCTCCACCTTGGAGCCAGCCAGCAGGTCGCCCCACACAATGGACTGGCCAATCGACATGACGACGCGGTCGGCATCGACACGACGCAGGTCGTTCTCGTCGTACTCGGGCGCAAAACGGCCCTCGTCATCATAGACGCGCGTGCAGCGCTTAAAGGTGATGCCGCACACACGGCCGGCCTCGTCCAGATGGACCTCCTTGGGGCCCCAACCGCAACTGATGTGTGCGCCGTCCTCGATGGCCTCGCGACGCTCTTCCTCGCTGGCGGGCATCTGCGCCTCGCTCTCCAGGCAGAACATCTCAACGTGCTCAGAACCCAGACGGCAGGCGTTGCGGGCAACGTCGATGGCCACGTTGCCGCCGCCCACCACGATGGTGCGGCCGGGCAGCGCATCGATCTTGCCGCTGTTGACCTCGCGCAAATAGTCGACGGCCACGGTCACGTCCTCGGCGTCCTCGCCCGGAATGCCGGCAAGGCGGCCGCCCTGGCAGCCAATGGCAACGTAGAAGGCCTTAAAGCCCTGCGCGCGCAGCTCGTCGAGCGTCACGTCGCGGCCGACTTCCACGCCATAGCGAAACTCGGCACCCATCAGGCGAATGACCTCGACCTCCGCCTCGATAACATCCTTCTGCAGCTTAAAGCTGGGAATGCCATAGGTGAGCATGCCGCCCGGGCGCTCGTTTTTCTCGAACACGACGGGCTTATAGCCCTTCTCGGCCAGATAAAAAGCGCAGGACAGACCAGCCGGGCCGGCACCGATGATGGCAATCTTCTGGTCGAAGCCGCCAGCACGCGTCGGGGTCACCACGGGCGGGACATAGCGGGTCGCTGCGTCCAGATCGCGCTGGGCGATAAACTTCTTGACTTCGTCGATAGCCACGGCGGCGTCCACACGACCGCGGGTGCAGGCATCCTCACAGCGGCGATTGCACACACGGCCGCAGATAGCGGGCAGCGGGTTCTCGCGCTTGATGAGCGCCAGGGCCTCGTCATAGCGACCCTGCGCCGCGAGCTTCAGATAGCCCTGAACGGCAACGTGCGCGGGGCAGGCCGTCTTGCAGGGAGCGGTGCCGGACTCATGCGTCTCGATGCGGTTGTCGTTGCGGTAGTTGGGCGACCACTTGGTGTGGTCCCACTTGATGGCATCGGGCAGCTCCTGGCGCGGATACTCGGGTACCTGTCCGCCGGCCTTTTTGCTGCAGAGCTTTTGGCCCAGCTTGGCGGCGCCGGCCGGGCACACCTCAACGCAGCGACCGCAGGCAACGCACTTGTCCTTCTCGACCTTGGCGACATAGGCCGAGCGCGACAGGTTGGGCGTGTTGAACAGCTGAGAGGTGCGCAGGGCGTAGCACACGTTGACGTTGCAGTTGCAGATGGCGAAGATCTTGTTCTCGCCGTCGATATTGGTGATCTGGTGCACAAAGCCGTTGTCCTCGGCCTGGCGCAAAATGTCGTAGACCTCGTCGCGCGTCACGTAATGGCCACGATCGGTCTCGACCACGTAGTCGGCCATATCGCCCACGGCGATGCACCAATCGGCCGGGTCGTCGGCGCAGCCCTCTCCCATCACGCGACGGCTCGCGCGGCAGCTGCAGGTGCTAGCGGCATACTTACCTTCGTATTTGTCGAGCCAATGCTCGATATGCTCGATCGGCACCGACGTGCTCGCGGCATCGATGGCCTTCTCAACCGGAATGACATGCATGCCGATGCCGGCACCACCGGGCGGCACCATCGGCGTGGCCTTGGACAGCGGTCCCTTGGACGCCTGCTCAAAGAACTTGGCATAGACCGGGTGCTCCTCGAGCTGGCTCACGCGCATGTTGAGGAACTCGGCGGAACCCGGCACCAGCATGGGCAGCACCCACTGCTTGGCGCGCTCGGGATTTTCCCAGTTGTACTCGAGCAGACCCGTGTAGCTCATGTCGTCGAGCATCTTCTCGATATCGGCCTCGGGCATGCCGGTGAGCTTGACCATCTCGGGCAGCGTATAGGGACGGCGCATCTTCATCTTGCAGAGCACTTCGGCCTGCTCGTCGGTTGCGGCCTCGGCAAACGACCAGTACTCGTAGCCCAGCAGCTCGTCGCGATGCAGCAGGCGGTTGGTGCAGTGCTCACACAGCTTGACAATGGCCTCGCGCGGATGCTCCGGCAGCGGCGGCACGAACTCCGCGCCGATATCGGGCTCGGTGTAGCTAATCCCCGGTCCGTTGAGAATCATGGTTGTCCCTTCTCTTGCCGCAGCCCGACGAGGCCGCAGCGCCCCTCTTTTTTTGCAGGCCGGGCATGCCCCCCATGCCGTTCACCCGCCATTGTTGACATTGTGTCAAAAACAGTATTGACGAACCGTCAACAATATTCAAGACTGTTAGGTGAACGGTCGGGCTCAAACGGACGAAAGGCGGCAAAACATGGGCAACAACACAGCAGATACCTCTGTGGCCGACGCCGTCCCCGCGCCCGACAGCGCGGCAAAGCGCTTGACGGGCGACGAACGCCGTCGCGAGATCCTCGATGCCGTGCGCACCGTAAGCTCCGAGCTGGGCGTGTCCCACTTATCGGTATCGGCCGTGACCAAGCGAGCCGGCTGCACGCGTTCATTGTTCTACCACTACTTTGCCGATATGGACGCCGCCGTCACCGCCGTCATGGACGAGGCAATCGACGGTTTTATCTCCGAGCTCGAGCAGTGGAATGCCAGCCGCATCGTCGGTGATATCGAGGGCGCACTCGACACCGTCGCCCCGCTCTTTAAGCGCCTGGTCGCCAGCGGCCACGAGCTGCCGAGTACGCTCACCTCGAGCAGCGGCGCGCTCTACGGCGGCTTTTTGCACAACGTGGTCCAGCGCGTGGCACAGTATATCTGCGACACCACCGTGGTGGATTTTGTCGCCCATCATGAGCTACGCATCGACCATGTCTACGAGACGTTCTACACCCTCATCATGGGTCTTTTGATGTATATCCGCACGCACCCCGATGTGCCCGACGAGACGGTCAAGGAAATCATCGCCTCGACACTCCACATCGAGGGCTATACCGCCAAGTATCCGGAGCGCAAGCCCCAGAACTGACGACATTTGTCCAAACTGCCCGCGATCGGAAGAGGGGCCGCGGGCGTGTGAAAGGAGAGCAGCATGCTGTTCGATGTTTGGGGTAGCGATACCCTTATCCACTGGGCCGGCTGGGCCATGGTCTTTATTGGCCTGATCGTGCTCAACGAGGTCGGCCGCCGCACCAAGCTGGGCGCGGCCATCATCTTTGGCGTGGCTCCGCTGGCCATGACCATCTACTGCGTCGCCATCGCCATCGGCGTTTCGCAGGGCGCCGAGTGGGCGCTCACCAACCCCACCCATGTGTACCAGAACAGCTGGTTCCACTACGCCAAGGTCTACGCGGCGTTGGCCGGTTGCTGGGGCTTCATCGCCATTAAGTATCAGTGGGGCAAGATCGGCAAGGCACACTGGTTCCGCGCGTGGCCGTTTGTGATCGTCGCCATCAACATCATGATCGCCGTCGTGTCCGACTTTGAGAGCGCCTATCACTTCTTTGTCCTGGGCCAGTCCACTTGGGTCACCTCCGAAGGTGCTACGCAGCTTGCCGGCTGGAACAACGTGTTCAACGGCATCGCCGGTATCATCAACATCTTCTGCATGACCGGTTGGTGGAGCGTCTACGCCTCCGAGGACAAGACCGACATGCTGTGGCCCGACATGACCTGGGTCTACATCATCGCCTACGATATCTGGAACTTCTGCTACACCTACAACTGCCTGCCCACCCACTCCTGGTTCTGCGGCTTTGCGCTGCTGCTGGCGCCCACCGTCGCCGCCTTTATCTGGAACAAGGGCGGCTGGATCCAGAATCGCGCCTTTACGCTTGCCATTTGGTGCATGTTTGCCCAGGTGTTCCCCTACTTCCAGGAGGAGTCCATCTTTGTGACCCACTCCACGCTCGACCCCGGCGCCGCTACCGCGGTCTCGATCGCCGCACTGGTCGCCAACGTCGCCGCGATCATCTACATCGCCTACCGCGCCAAGAAGCTCGGCCGCAATCCCTACAAGCAGGATGTCTTTGAGGGCACCAGCGATTGGGAGAAGGCCACCGCCCGCCGCGCCAAGGTGGATTACGCGCACGCCGAGTAACATGTTGGTCGCTGTTGGCGCTTGGGCATAGGCCCGCCCGCCAGGATTTTCAATCCAATGTCTCGCAGAGCCCCCGGAAAGCGTTTCGCTCGCTTTTCGGGGGCTTTTGTCGTTGCGTCCCTATTCATCTATTCAAAAACATGCGCATATATAAAATCGGATTTCAAATCATGCGGCGGCTCTATGGGGTCCCGTTTTTGGGTACAGTGTTGTCCCGATATTGAGCTTGGGGGATATATGAAAGATGAGACGACAGGCCAAGAGGACGCGGCCCAAGATGCAGAAGCGTGTGCCGAGGCCCTGGAGAGCCTAGACCAGATCGCGCTGGCCGAGATTGCATTTGACGATTCGAGCATTGATGTGCAGGATGAGCCGGAAATCGAGGCGCAGCCCGATGATCAGGATGCAAAAGACGATGGCGCCGCGCCCACCGAAGACGAGGCGGGGCACGAGGAATCCGAATGTGAGGCCGACGACCAGACCGAATCCGATACGAGCGAGGAAACCATCTTGCTCGACAGCTTACCGACCGAGGATTCGCTGACCCGCGAGCTCCCCGGCCTAGGTTCTGCTCCTGTCGTGGACGAGACCATCGCCATGGGCGATATTCCCCTACCGTCCGTTCCTTCGGCACGCGAAGCCGAGGTTCGTCATCGCAAGATGTCGCCCAAGCGCCGCAACCTGATGGTTGCCGGCGTTGTGGCCGTCGCGCTCGTCGCCGGCGGCGCAGGCTACGCAGCCTGGAACGGATACCGGCAAGAGCAGGCTGCCATCACCGCCGCCAATGCCCACACGATGATGTCGGTGCAGATTGGCATACATGCCGCGGGACTCGACTGTTCCGCCGGCTCCAAGATTCCCGTACAAGTGAGTGGCCAGGATTCTGACGGATCCTCCGTGAGCGAAACACTCTATGTTGACGAGCACGGCCGTGGCATCAAACTGCTACCCGGTGACTACACGCTCTCCATCGCCGCCTCCCCCATCACGTCCGACGGTACCGTCTATACCGTGCCGACCACCAAGGCGCAGGTCACGATCAAGAGCGATGGGCAGGATTTGAGTGCCCAGGCCACCTTTAAGCTCAAGGTGCCTTCGGCCGACACGGTGACTGACGACCAGATCGATGCCGCCGCCAAGTATGCCGAAGAAGGCGGCGCGAGCTCTGCCGCCGCGGCAAAGATACTCCAGCAGGCGGCAATTACGCGCCGCGATGCCGCCGCCAACGCCGTAAGCGCAAGCGAGGCACAGTCCGCCCGTGATGCCGACGCCCGTCACAAGGCAACCGACCTCTACCAGCTCGATATCCCCGTCGAATGGTACGGCAAGGTCGAGACTTGGCAAAATGGCAGCACGCTGTGCATCTATCTTGCCGGCGACACGAACACGCCGATTGTGACGCTCGTCGCGGTGCGCGAGGGCGAGAGCTTTACGCCCGATGAGGGCGATACGGTTTTGGGTGCGGCCAACCTAGGCAACGGTTATACCGTCTACGCCAGCGGCCCCGTCTATCCGTACGTGGTGCCCCAGACCATCAACGGACGGACGCAGAATCCCGTGTCAACCTACCCCATGGACACGGCCATTGAGCTTGTCGAGCTTACGACCGGCAACCGCTACACCTATAGCCAGATCAAGAACGTACTGGTCGGCAAAGAGGGCAAAGCCGACGCCGCGACCAAACTCGAGACCGACTACCTCGCCCAGATTCTGATGCCGAGCATCAAAGCCCAGGACTAGCGGACCATGACACCTGAGTCCTGGCCTCGCAAATCCATAGACGATTAGGAAAGGAGCCACTTCCATGCGGGCACAGCATGTACCACGCCGTGTTTGCATGGAATATCGGCCTGCTCATCCATGGTAACGATTGCCGACTCGCCAAGATCAAACTGGGCCATCGCGGCATCGAGCGCGGCAATTTCGCGCTCGCGCGTTTTCTCGCTTGTCATATCCACACTTACCTGAATCAGGCCGTAAGCCTGCATGAGCAGTGCATCCCCAGCCACAAAGTCCACCTCATGGCTCTTGCTCTTCTCTTTGATCAGCAGGCGGCAGACCGATCCGATCCTCACCGCGGGAGTCCTTCTTCTTAGCGCGTTGAACACTGCGGTCTCGAGCCTCTGGCCCTGGTCCAATGCCGATGCGGGAGAGAATGCTCCAAACATCGCGGGATCGACAGCGTAGACCTTAGACGCAGACCGCATGTTATTTGCCAGTGAACGCGTGAACTCCGGCACGGAGAACAGCAGGTAGGCATCCTCATAATACTCAAGTAAGTCGCTGAGCGAATTACGACTGACGGGTATCTGCCTGCTCTTGAACTCGTTGTACACTTTGTTCACCGACAGCTCTCGTCCCGAAGATGCCATACACCGCGTTAGGAACAGCGATGCCAGGCGAGGGTTCTTGACGTCGTAACGCTCAACGACGTCCATAGCGACCGTTCGCGAAGCATATTCCTGTAGCAGCTGAATCGCGTCTGCGGGCGTCTGCTCAAGCGTCGCGATGAATCCCCCTCGTTCAAGATATCCGATCAGATGATGTCGAAGCAGCGCTGCATCGCTTGGGGAAAAGGTCGCATCTGGCTCGAAAACGCTCCCCGTCTTATATCGAACGTATTCCGAAAAACTCAACGGAAAAAGCTCTCGTATAAGAGAACGACCCCTGAACTCGCTCTTAAGTTCTGAGGACAGCATCTTAGAAGAAGATCCCGTCACATAGACGGTCGCTTTCTCCGTATCGACTACACGCCGCAGAAACGCACCCCATTCGGGAATTTCCTGGATCTCGTCAAAGAAAAGGTAGGCGCCCTCGGTTCGAGCAGCAGGATGCAGCGCATAGAACGTGTCGAGCACGTCCGCCAGCAGCGATGGCTCATACGGGCGCAAGCGCTCGTCCTCAAAATTAAAGTAAAGCATCCGGTCAAGCTCGACGCCCCGGCCCCGAAGCCGCTGCATCTCCTGATACAGGCGATACGTCTTTCCACAACGACGGGCGCCCACAATCACATATACGATGTTGTCGCGCTTTGGCTCCTGCGGGTTGCCCAGATCAAGGTCGCGCTCAAAGACCTGCGGAATCCCCTGTTGCTCAAAGTCCTTTATTTTTTGAGCCACCAAGTCGTTGAATGCCATAATTCTCCAATCTTGCTCTCCTGCTAATCAAGATTATAACGATTCTTGATTGGCAGGAGAGCAAGATTGTGCGTATCTTGATTAATGGATAAGCAAGTTTTCTATTAGTGGCCCCTCCCGGAGGATATCGAGCGGCCGAGGGGGGCAGGCATGAACGCCTCTAGCCGAAAACAAAGTAGCTAAAAAAGCCCCGTCCCAAATGAGCTACTTAACGCCAGGGGTCAGCTTCGAAGAGGGGCTCGCGCTCGGGGCGGCGATCGCTGTAGGGATCGTAGCCGTCATCGTCCTCGTTCTCGGCACGGATGTAGGGGTCGCGCGGCTTGGGCGCCGGCTTGGACGTGGGCCTGGGCGCCGGCGCGCTTGTCTTGATCTCGTCTTTCATCTGCATAGCTCCTTACATCGCATCCGTTCGGCATCATCGATTGTCGCACGAAAAAGGGCGGCGGACCCAATGGATCCGCCGCCCTTGGCGTTTAGAGACGGCTGGTAGATTTTAAGGCATATCCCAAAAATCTACTCGGCGTCGGGGACCTCGTAGGTGGCCGCCGGCGTGTTATCGCACACGACGGTAAAGCCGCCGTCCTTGTCGACATCGACTGTCACCTGATCGCCCTCGCGCACCGTGCCGTCGATGATAGCGGCGGCGATGGCATCCACGACCTCGCGCTGAACCAGACGCTTGAGCGGACGGGCGCCAAAGACCGGGTCCAGGCCGCCCACGGCGAGCATCTGCTTGGCCGCCGGGGTGATGGCAAGCGTCATGCGCTCCTTGGCCAGACGCGCGCGGACGTCGGCGAGCTGGATGTCGACGATCTTCTCGATCTGCGCCATGCCGAGCGGATGGAACACCACGATATCGTCGATACGGTTGAGGAACTCGGGGCGGAAGGTTTGAGCCATGGCCCCGTCAACCTGATGGCGCATCTCCTCCTCGTCCTTGCCGGACAGATCGGCGATAGCCTTGGAGCCCACGTTGGACGTCATGATGATAATCGTGTTCTTGAAGGACACTTGGCGACCCTGGCCATCGGTCAGGCGGCCGTCGTCAAGCACCTGCAACAGCACGTTAAAGACATCCGGATGAGCCTTCTCCATCTCGTCGAGCAAAATCACGGAGTACGGACGACGGCGCACAGCCTCGGTGAGCTGACCACCCTCGTCGTAACCCACGTATCCCGGGGGCGCACCGATCAGACGCTGGACGCTGAACTTCTCCATGTACTCGGACATGTCGATACGCACGAGCGCGCGCTCATCATCGAACAGGCACTCGGCCAGCGCCTTGGCGAGCTCGGTCTTGCCTACGCCGGTGGGGCCCAGGAAGAAAAAGCTGCCGATGGGCTTGTCCGGATCGGAGAGGCCCGCACGGCTGCGGCGCACGGCTGCGGCGACAGCGGAGACGGCCTCGTCCTGGCCGATGACGCGCTTATGCAGCTCGCCCTCCAAGCCCTTCAGCTTGTCGAGCTCGCCCTGCATCATCTTGGACACGGGCACGCCGGTCCAGGCACTCACGACCTCGGCGATCTCATCGGAAGTCACCTGCTCGTTGAGACCCTCGCCGTCCTGCTGCTTTTGCGCCTCGAGCGCAGCCTCGGAATCCTGAATCTGCTGTTGCAGGCCCGGAATCACGGAGTAGCGCAGCTCGGACGCACGGCCCAGGTCGCCGTTGCGAGTCGCGCGCTCCTCTTCGCTCTTGGCCTCGTCAAGCTGGCCCTTAAGCTCCTGCACGTGGTCGATGGCGTTCTTTTGGTTGAGCCAGCCGGCCTTTTGCACGTTGAGCTTTTCCTGGACCTCGGCGATCTCTTGGCGCAGGGCCTCCAGACGCTCCTTGGAGGCGTCATCGGTCTCCTTCATGAGCGCCTGCTCCTCGATCTGCAGCTGGGTAAGCTGACGCGTGGTGGCGTCGATCTCGACCGGCATGCTGTCGAGCTCCATGCGCAGGCGGCTTGCGGCCTCGTCGACCAGGTCGATGGCCTTGTCGGGCAGAAAGCGGTCGGCGATATAGCGATCGGAGAGGTCAGCAGCGGCCACGAGCGCGCTATCGGTGATGTGCACACCGTGGAAGATCTCGTACTTCTCCTTGAGGCCACG
>CALBOJ010000037.1 GCA_937896835.1 uncultured Collinsella sp. | reverse complement strand
CAGTGTTTAAGCCGAGCGATGTCCTGCATGTCGGGCTACAGCAGCTCCACGACTATCAGGAGGTTTGCTTAAACAAGCATAGGTGTTGCGGTTTTAGCCGATGTCCTCATGGAGGAAAACGACATGCTGGGTCTGTCTGATTAAAGTCCAACAGTTTCCATGAGGCATCTAGCGCGGTAAAAGCTAAAGACACGGGAGGCCCCAAACTGTCAACCATCTTTACGGGTGCAAGGGAAACGGGCAAGACAGCCCCCTCTCGCTCCTATCCGAAACGGCGCTTGAACACGGCTGGATTGCAGCGAATGTCTCCGCCATGCTCGGCATGCTCGAAGATATCATCGAGCACACAAAGGAGGCCGCAGGCCGTTACCTCTCGCAGCCCCATACACGCGTGAGCGGAGTTCAAGTTGGGCAGCGGGGCGGTTTAGCGCGCCAATATAATCAAATCGTGCACTTCCATAGCCTCTCGTCTACGTGGTGTACCGTCGTCTCCCCTTTTATCAGAGTTGGGCGATTTTCAGGCACCCGAGCTGAACTCAAATTGAACTCAACGATGCCTTATCGGTCGAGGGCGTCCTAGCGAGAATATACAGAGGCGCACATTTCGCAGGGAACCTCCCATTCGTTATCATATCGGGATGCTGTCAAGGCAGCGTCAATGCGTTCGACCTACACCTTCTCGCTTTTCGAGGCCTCGTCTGCAGGACCATCGGAATCGATACGGAATCGATCGGCATACCATTCATCCGAAGCAATCACCTTATGGAGCATCTGGAGATGCAGGTCGACATAGTGGCAGAACGCCTTGCCGCATTCCACGAGAGGCGCATTGTTTCTCTCGTTGGGCTCGGCTCCAAAATTAAACTCGACCTCATAGCCCTCCCCAGGCACACCCATGCTCGGCAGAATATCAATGGAGAAGTGGACGAATCCAGACGTCACCTTGTATACATCTTTTACCTTTGGATCGAACTTCTCGAGTAAGTCTTGAAGTCTTCCATCGGACATCTTCTCACCCGAGAAATCTTTCAGCTTGTTCACAGGCACACCTTGAAACACCTGCTTGAGAAAGTCATCCTGGTCTTCGGCGGCGAATGATGCGGGTGGAGACACCGAAGATCTTTGACAGCGAGCTGCGGTTCTGCGAGATCCTGTGGGAGCATCAGCCGGTGCGCAGCAGCGAGCTGGCGCACCTGTGCGCGGAGAAGCTGGGCGACGCAAACAAGATTCCTCGACTCGAGCATGGAGATGAATCCGTCTATCAGTCTCATCGCATACTCAGAGGAGGATGCCAGATATAGATCCCATTGGGTAAAGTCGCCGTTCATGAAGGGAATCACTGCATTGCGCTCGGCGACTCTCAAGGCACTCAGGCTTTGTTCTATTTTCTCAGCTTCTTGTTTGAACTGTTCGCTATCCAAAATGCCCCCAAATGCCGGCTTCTCAACAAATCAAAAAGGCAAAAGAGACAGAGATTAGGTTCCTGCTCCACTGAACCCGCGTTTCCAGTCGAGACACTCCTCCTCGAAGATCTCCCCAGAGTCCCGTCTCTCGCGCCCCTCACGGAACTGTCCATATCAGTGTAGCCAATCCAAGCACAGCCCCACCGCACGGCCCAGTCGCTTCCGGTCCTGCGTGACCCCGTGAAGGCGGAAGGGCGTGGTTGTCGTCATCGCGTTCCTTTCTCCTCGTACCTTTTTGGGCATGCGTCACGGGCCCCCGCGCGGCGCTGAGAGCGAATCGGCGCAGGCTTGGGGCCAGTTGCGTAGAGGTTGAGGTTCGGGTTTCGCCGGCTTACGCAGCTTGGCGGGCAGAGCGCCCGGGCTCGCTGCGCCTAGGGCGCGGCGGGATCCGCGACGCCGGAGGTGTCGATCTCGCCCAGATTGGCGAGCTGGCTGATGAACGGGATACTCTCGTGTTCGTCCACCTCGACGCCGCCGAGCACGATGGTGCTGTCGCGCGTGTCGATGTGGGTTGTGAACACGGCCGGGTCGAAGCCCGAAGCGATAAAGCCAATGCCCGCGAGGACAACACCCGCGGCAACGAGCCCGCCCGCCACGGCGAGGTAGATCTTCTTCGCACTGGTCATGGTACTCACTCCTTTCTACGCCGCGAGATGCGCGGCAGCGCCGCCCTTCTCGCCCTTACCCTTCCAGAAGGGCGAGGCGGCCTTCCTCGCCCAGAGCGCCGAGAGGCGCGCAATTTGTTTTGAGGCTGCCCAAGCGCCAGCACCAACGAAGAGCGCCACGCCGACGAGGCCGAGCCCCACGCCCGCCGAGGCGAGGGCGTACGGGAAGTGGCCGATGATGACGCCGCTTACGGCAAGCAGGAGCGTGGTTACGTCGGCTAGGTTATCCTTTTTACTACGCCCACGCCCCCGAGTGCCACCGCGACGATCCACACGCAGAGCGCCAGCACCCAGATGCAGATATAGACCGTGACGGCCACGGCGGCGAAGGCGGCGAGCAGCGGCACCCACACCGGGGAGCCCACGATGGCCAGCACCCACAGCAGCGCGGTGCTGCGCCGGCGCGTCCTCGCGATTGCGCGCGGCACGGCGGGCAGGTCGTCGAGCGTGGCCTCCGCCACCTCGCCGGGCGTGCCCATGG
>CALBOJ010000036.1 GCA_937896835.1 uncultured Collinsella sp. | reverse complement strand
CCTATGTGCGGCGTAGGCCGCTTATTAGCCCGTCCAAGAATTGGGGCGCAGTTCATATGAGCTGCGGGGTTTTCTTGTGCCTCCGATGCGAAATAAATCGCTCAGATATTACTGATAATCGACGACGTCGATCCAGTTCTTCAGGAACTCATCGTTCACGTTGCGCTTACGAGCGAGCTCGGAAGCGGCGACGATGCTCGTCCATTGACGCACGACCTGCATGGGCATGTCGGCGCGGTCGCAGTAGAGCTCCAGGTAGGCCTCGGCCTGATCCTTGCTGTTGAGGGCGAAGAGCAGGTAGGTGGTGGCAACGTCGGCAGCAGGGGAGCCCTGGGTGGCGTGTGCCCAGTCGCACACATAGAGCTGGCCGTCGTCGCCGACGATGACGTTGGAGGGGTTGAAGTCGCCGTGGCAGACCTTGAACTCCTTGGTCATGCCGTCCAGACGCTCCTGAAGGTTGTAGCGCGTGGTGGCATTGAGCTGATCAAGGCTGTCGATCATGCGGGCGAACTTGTCGCGCTGACGGTTGAGCAGCGGGGAGGTGTAGCCGTGGATCTCGATTTGGAGGTCGACGAACATCTCGAGATACTCACCAAAGCGCTGGGGCTCGGCAGTCATCTTCTCGGCAAGGGTGGTGCCCGGAACCTTCTCGGTCACGAGCGCCCAGCCGTTGGCGTTCTCGAGCTGGGAAACCTCGAGAGCCTTGGGGCTGCGGATGCCGCACTCATTGATGCGGGCAAGATTCAAAGCCTCGTTGAACACGTCGGAGACAGGCTTGGTCTCGTTAAAGACCTTGACAATCTTGTCGCCCAGGTCGTAAACGACCTTGTTGCCACGGCGGACGAGCTCGGTCTTGGAATCGGGTAGCAGCATGGTTGCATCCTTTCAACGATGCGATAGAAGCGACGGCGGGGGTGTGTGAAACACCCGTGCACCCCCGCCGTTAAAAACCGTGCTAAAACTAGCAGACGGCGTAGTCCTGAGGCTCGCGGCCGTAGTAGGCGTCCAGGTAGAGCTCCTTGATCTCGCTCATGAGCGGGTAGCGCGGGTTAGCGCCGGTGCACTGGTCGTTGAATGCCTGCTCGGTCATCTCGTCGAGGGTGTCGAGGAAGTACTGCTCGTCAACACCGTAGTCGGCGATGGTCTTCTTGACACCGATGAAGTCCTTGAGCTCCTCGAGCTTCGTGATGAAGTTCTCGAAGACCTCCTTGTCGTCCTTGCCCTCGATGCCGCAGTACTTGGCCATCTCGGCGTAGTTGTGAAGCGCGTTGGGGTAAGGATACTGGGAGAAGGTACCCATCTTGACGGGAGCCTCGGCGGCGTTGTAGCGCATAACGCGGGTCAGGATGACGGCGTTGGCGAGGCCGTGAGGCAGGTGATGGAAGGCGCCGAGCTTGTGAGCCATGGAGTGGTTGAGGCCCAGGAAGGCGTTGGCGAAGGCCATACCGGCCATGCAAGAGGCGTTGTGCATCTCCTCGCGGGCATGCGGGTCCTTGGCGCCGTTCGTGAAGCTGGAGGGCAGGTTCTCGAAGACGAGCTTAGCAGCGCGCTCGGAGAGGCCCTTGGTGTAATCGGAAGCCATGATGGAGACGTAGGACTCGATGGCGTGGGTCATGACGTCGATGCCGGAGGCAGCGGTCAGGCCGCGCGGGGCGGTCATGCAGTTGTCGGCGTCAACGATAGCCATGTTGGGGAGCAGCGCGTAGTCGGCGAGCGGCCACTTGATGCCGGTCTCCTTGTCGGTGATGATGGCGAACGGCGTGCACTCGGAGCCGGTACCCGAAGAGGTCGGGACGGCGACGAAGTAGGCCTTCTTGCCCATCTCGGGGAAAGTGAAGATACGCTTGCGGATGTCCATGAAGTCCATGGCCATGTCCTCAAACTTGCACTCGGGGTGCTCGTACATCATCCACATGATCTTGCCGGCGTCCATAGCGGAGCCACCGCCGACGGCGATGATGACGTCCGGCTCAAAGAGAGCCATCTGCTTGGCGCCGCGACGTGCGCACTGCAGCGACGGATCGGGCTCGACGTCGTAGAAGCAGTCGTGGGCGATGCCCATCTCGTCGAGCTTGGCCTCGATGGCGCGGGTGTTGCCATTCTTGAAGAGGAACTGGTCGGTGACGATGAAGGCGCGCTTCTTGCCCATGACGGTACCGAGCTCGTCGAGAGCGACGGGCGTGGAACCCTTCTTGAAGTAGACCTTCTCGGGAGCGCGGAACCACAGCATGTTCTCACGGCGCTCGGCCACAGTCTTAACGTTGATCAAGTGCTTCACCCCAACGTTCTCGGAGACGGAGTTGCCGCCCCAGGAGCCGCAGCCCAGGGTCAGAGACGGCTTCATGCCAAAGTTGTACAGGTCACCGATGCCGCCGTGCGAGGACGGGGTGTTGATGACGATACGGCAGGCCTTCATGACGTGCTCGAACAGGCTGATCTTCTCGGCCTGGGCGGGGTGCACGTACAGAGAGGCGGTGTGGCCCGGGCCACCGGCGAGCACGAGGTGCTCGGCCTTGTCGACGGCCTCCTGGAAGTCCTTGGCGTGGTACATGGCCAGGACCGGGGAGAGCTTCTCGTGGGAGAACTCCTCCTTGGCGGGGTCGGTGGAGGTGACCTCGGCGATCAGGATCTTGGTCTTGGCGGGAACCTCGATGCCGGCGAGCTCGGCGATCTTGGCGGCAGCCATGCCGGGGATGCGGTGATCGAGGGCGCCGTTCTTGAACATGGCGGCACGCAGGGCCTCCATCTCGGCACCCTGCTTGACGAAGTAGCAGCCGCGCTTCTGGAACTCGGCCTTGACCTGGTCATAGATGGTGTCGATGACGGTCACGGACTGCTCGGAAGCGCAGATCATGCCGTTGTCGAAGGTCTTGGAGTGGATGATGGAGTTGACGGCGAGCAGCACGTCGGCGGTGTCGTCGATGATGACCGGGGTGTTACCGGCGCCAACGCCCAGGGCGGGCTTGCCCGAGGAGTAAGCGGCCTTGACCATGCCCGGGCCACCGGTGGCGAGGATGATGTCGACGTCACGCATGACCATGTTGGTCAGCTCGATGGAGGGGACATCGACCCAGCCGATGATGCCCTCGGGGGCGCCGGCCTTGACGGCGGCGTCAAGCACGAGCTTGGCGGCGGCGATGGTGCACTTGGCGGCTGCCGGGTGCGGGGAGATGATGATGCCGTTGCGGGTCTTCAGGCTGATCAGCGTCTTGAAGATCGCGGTGGAGGTGGGGTTGGTCGTCGGGATGACGGCGCCCACGATACCGATGGGCTCGGCGATCTTGGTGATGCCGTAAGCCTCGTCGCGCTCCAGGACACCACAGGTCTTGGTGTTCTTGTAAGCGTTGTAGATGTACTCTGCGGCGTAGTGGTTCTTGATGACCTTGTCCTCAAGAACGCCGCGGCCGGTCTCCTCGATGGCCATCTTCGCCAACGGGATACGAGCCTTGTTGGCGGCCATGGCGGCCTCATAGAAGATCTTGTCGACCTGCTCCTGCGTGTACGTAGCAAAAAGCGCCTGGGCCTCTCGCATCTGAGCGAGCTTAGCCTCAAGCGCCTCTACGTTGTCCACAATTGCGGGAGTAGTGTTTTCCGGTGACTTTTTCACCATTTGTGTCTCCTTGCGATCGGAGATTTACCCTACGTCTTGCATGATAGCAAGAAATTATTCGGCGAACGGTAAGATTCCCGTAAAAGGCACACTAAAACGCTTCAATAAACTGAAACGCTTCAACTATAACTTTTAACTTTCCGTTTGCCGCATCGCCCCACTCATTGGGGACAGACTTATATGAGTATTTCAATGGGAAAACGGGGAGAACGGGGCACCTGTTTGACAATCGCTATTCGCGGGTCGCGGTCGAGTCGGACACGCAGGCGGTCCAGTTGCTCGATTATATCCATCTCAATCCTGTGAAAGGCGCGCTCGACTCGCTCGATGCGTACCGCTGGTCAAGCTTCAAGGCATATCAGCTGGGCTATGATTCCTTTGACATCTGCAAACACTCATGTAAGTCTGTCCCCAATGAGTGCAAAAAGGCGCCCTCCGTGGGGGAGGACGCCTTTGGTAAGTTCTATATGAACGCGAGGTCTTTGACCCGGAGAGTCCGAGGTACTTGTTGGTAAGACCTTATTTAGGAGCGCGCAACCTTGCCGGACTTGAGGCAGGTGGAGCAAACGTTCATCTTGCGACGGTGACCATCGACGACGACGTAAACGCGCTGGATGTTGGGGCGGAACTTACGGTTGGTGACGCGGTGAGAGTGGCTGATGGAGCGACCGGCAACGGGGTGCTTACCGCAAACTTCGCAAACTTTGGACATAACTGACCCTCCTTGGGCGACAAACGAACATGTCGCGTTAACAAACAAGCCTGAACTATAGCACAGAAGCAGCTCCCTGTGCGTAATCTACACAGAGATATTCCTCTTTTGGCGATAGTGCTCACGCCACGGCCCTGGACGTAGATCCGATTTGCGTGCAGCAGAGGGGATTATGCCAGCTCGTGCGTGCGTTTTCAAGCTCGTCCCACAAATATATATAGGTTTATGGAGCATTGGGCTCCGTTTACGGATTGTTCTGTATTTATGCTCGCAATTAAGCTCGAGGTTGGCTACACTATCCCTTGACCATTAAAGGGGTACGAGATACCCACATGGAATTACATAGCTGCCAAAGAGCAGCCCTTCCTGTGGGTGTCTGGTCCGCTTTAAGCGGTCGGGCATCTATTTTTTTGACTGTGTCAGCAGTCAAGACATGTGAGGAAGGAGATCGATGGGCACGACTTCCCCCAAGGCGGTCATCATGGACGAGACCGCCGTTAATCGAGCGATGACCCGCATCGCGCACGAGATTCTCGAGCGCAACGAGGGCTGTGAAGACCTCGCTCTGGTCGGCATCGTCACGCGCGGCGACCTTCTGGCAAAGAAGCTCGCCGAGGAGATCAAGGAGATCGAGGGCGTCGACGTTCCGCTCGGCAGCCTGGACATCAGCTTCTACCGCGATGACTATGCGACCAATTTCGCTCCCGCGATCCACGCTACCAACATTCCCTTCAGCGTCGACGGCAAGCGCGTCGTGCTGGTGGACGACATCCTGTATACGGGCCGTACTATCCGCGCCGCTCTGGATGCCGTCATGGACCTGGGCCGTCCGAGCCGCATCGAGCTGGCAGTTCTCGTTGACCGCGGTCACCGTGAGCTCCCCATCTCGCCGGACTTTGTCGGCAAGAACGTTCCCTCGTCGCATGAGGAGAACGTGCACCTGTATATGAAGGAAGTCGACGGCCACACCGCTGTCGAGATTAACGACGTCGCGCCGGGTTCCCACGTGGGCTCCGCGCCGCTGGGAGGTGAGTAGTACCGTGGCGTTCAACCATAAGCACCTGATCGACATTACCGAGTACTCCGAAGAGGACATCAAGCTCATCCTCGAGACCGCCAAGGCGTTCTCCGAGGTCAACGAGCGTGCGATCAAGAAGGTCCCCACGCTCAAGGGTAAGACCATCGTTAACATGTTCAACGAGCCCTCGACGCGCACCCGCAGCTCCTTCGAGCTTGCCGAGAAGCGTCTTTCGGCCGACAGCCTCAACTTTGGCGGCTCCTCGACCTCCACGGTCAAGGGCGAGAGCCTCGTCGATACCGTCGAGACCCTCAACGCCTATAAGATCGACTGCATCGTCGTGCGCGATAAGCACGCCGGTGCTCCCTACATCGTCACGCAGAACTCGCCCGCGAGCGTCATCTGCGCCGGCGACGGCAAGCATAACCACCCCACGCAGGCCCTGCTCGACCTGTACACCATCTGGGAGCACAAGGGTGACTTCCACGGTCTGAAGGTCGCCGTCGTCGGCGACATCGCCCACTCCCGTGTCTGCGGCTCGCTGATTCCCGCCCTTAAGATTATGGGCTGCAAGACCTACGCCGTCGCTCCCGGCACGCTGCTGCCGCCGGCGCCCGAGGTTCTGGGCTGCGACCACGTGACGAGCGACCTTGATTCCGTCCTGCCCGAGCTGGACGTCGTCTACATGCTGCGCGTGCAGCAGGAGCGCCTCGAGGGTGCCCCGTTCCCGACCATTCGCGAGTACCACAAGCTCTTCGGCCTGACCAAGGACCGCGAGAAGCTCATGAAGCCCGACGCGATCATCTGTCACCCGGGCCCCATCAACCGCGGCGTCGAGTTCGACTCCTATATGGCCGACCACCCGCAACGCTCCGTCATCCTGGAGCAGGTCTACGCCGGTATCTGCGTGCGTATGGCTATCCTGTATCTGCTGCTTGGAGGTGCCGATAATGGCCTTGCTTCTTAAGAATGCCCACGTCGTCGACCCGTCCGTCGAGCTTGACGGTGTCGTTGACGTCCTGATTGACGGCGATAAGATCGCCGAGGTCGGCGAGAATCTCGCCGTCGAGGGAGCCGAGGTCCGCGACCTTTCCGGCAAATATCTCGTCCCCGGCCTGGTGGATATGCACGTTCACCTTCGCGAGCCCGGCTACGAGGTCAAAGAGGACATCGAGAGCGGCACCCGCGCAGCTGCCAAGGGCGGCTTTACCGGCGTGTGCGCCATGCCCAACACCGATCCCGTCACCGATAACGGCACCGTCGTGGAGTTCGTCAAGTCCCGCGCTGCCGAGGTCGGCCACTGCCGCGTCTATCCGTCGGGAGCCATGACCCGCGGTCTTAAGGGCGAGGCCATGTCCGAGATGGGCGATATGGTCGCCCACGGCGCCGTCGCCTTCACTGACGACGGTCGTGGCGTGCAGGGCGCGGGCATGCTCCGTCGCTGCATGGACTACGGCAAGATGTTCGGCAAGGTCTTTATGAGCCACTGCCAGGACGAGGACCTGGTCGGCCACGGCCAGATCAACGAGGGCAAGGTCTCGACCCGTCTGGCTCTCGAGGGCTGGCCGGCTGCCGGCGAGGAGCTCCAGATCGCCCGCGACATCGAGATCGCCAAGCTGACCGGTGCCAAGCTGCACATCCAGCACATCTCCACCGCCCATGGCCTGGAGCTCGTGCGTGCCGGTAAGGCAGCTGGCGTGCAGGTCACCTGCGAGGCCACGCCGCACCACATGTTCCTGACCGAGAACGACCTGGACGAGACCTACAACACCTCGCTCAAGGTCAATCCGCCGCTGCGCACCGACGAGGATGCCGAGGCCATCCGTCAGGGTGTCATCGACGGTACCGTCGACGCTATCGTTACCGACCACGCTCCCCACACCCCGTGGGAGAAGGCCCGCGAGTTCGAGCTCGCGCCCTTTGGAATGATTGGCCTCGAGACTTCGCTGTCGCTCGTGCTCACTGAGCTGGTCAATACGGGCAAGATGAGCGTGAGCCGCATGGTCGAGCTCATGGCCATCAAGCCGCGTGAGATTCTGGGCCTCGATCAGGTTCAGGTCAAGGCGGGCTCTGTCGCCGACCTGACCGTGTTCGACCCCTCCGCAACCTGGACGGTTGGCGAGGACGGTTACGAGTCGCGCGCCGAGAACTCCGGTTTTGCCGGCCGCACGCTCACCGGTCGTGCCACCGATGTATTTGTCGGTGGCAAGCAGACGCTCGCCGACGGCTGCATCTGCTAGCATAGCCTTATCGCTTTTGTGCGCGGCGCCCTTGCGGTGCCGCGCTTTCTGTTCGTTTAGACCATGCAACCGCATGGGGGATTGGAGCGTCTATGCCCACACCTTCCACTGCACGCATGCACGACTTCGAGGTCGTCTCGAACCGGGAGATCGCCGACGGCATCTTCTCGCTCGTTATCTCGGCCCCCAAGCTTGCAAGTGCGCTCAAGCCCGGTCAGTTTGTGAACATCGCCGTCCCCGGCGATGCGTCTTCTCTGCTTCGTGTGCCCTTGAGTTTCTACCGCGCCGACGCCGAGGCCGGCACCGTCGAGCTGTGGTACGCCGTCGTGGGCGACGATACCCGCCGTTTGTCCCAGATGGGCCCTGGCTCCACCTCTAACCTGTTGGGCCCCGGTGGCCGTGGCTGGATGGTACCCGAGGGCACCAGGAAGGCACTGCTCGTCGCCGGTGGCATCGGCGTTCCGCCTGTGCTGTGTCTTGCCGGCATGCTTGCCGAGCAGGGTGTTGATGTGGACGTGTGCCTGGGCTTTGGCACCGCTTCCAAGGCCGTGGGTGTCGATGAGTTCCGTGCGCTGGGCGCCACGGTTAACGTGTGCACCGACGACGGTTCGCTCGGCACGCACGGTTTTTGCACCGATCCGGCAGCCGAGCTGCTTGGAGAGGGCGGCTACGACTACGTCGCCAGCTGCGGCCCCGCCGTCATGATGAAGAAGGTCGCCGCCGCTGCCGCCGAGGCCGGTGTGTACTGCGAGGTGTCGCTCGAGCGCATGATGAGCTGTGGCTTTGGCGCCTGCAACACCTGCAATGTCGAGACGGTCGACGGTATGAAGGGTGCTTGTATGTGCGGCCCCGTGTTCGATGCTTCCAAGGTGGTGGTCTTCTAGTGGGTACCGTGAACATGGCCGTCGATTTCGGCGGCGTCAAGATGCAGAACCCCATTAACACCGCAGCCGGTACCTTTGGCTACGGTTGGCAGTTCCAGAACTTCTTTGATGTTTCCCAGCTGGGCGCCATCACCACCAAGGGTTGCGCTGCCGAGCCCTGGCCCGGCAATCCCGCGCCCCGCATGGCCGAGATTCCCGGCGGTATGATCAACTCCGTGGGTCTTCAGAACCCCGGCGTGGCCGCCTTTGCCCGTGAGTCCGGCCCGTGGCTCGAACAGCTGTCCAAGGACGGCTGCCAGGTCATCTGTCAGGTTGCCGGTCACTCCGTTGACGAGTTTGTCCGCGCACTCGAGATGTATGTCGAGCTGTGCCCCTGGGCTGCCGGCTACGAGATCAACGTGAGCTGCCCTAATATCGCCGCCGGCGGTGCCGCCATGGGCTCCACGCCCGAGGGCGCCTCTTCCGTTATGGCTGCTTGCCGCAAGGTGACCGATAAGCCGCTGTTCGTCAAGATGGCTCCGGTTAACGTCGCCGAGATTGCCAAGGCTCTCGAGGCCGCGGGAGCCGACGGCCTTTCGGTCATTAACTCCATCCAAGGCATGGCCATCGATGTTCATACCCGCAAGTCCCGCGTGGCCAAGCCCAAGGGCGGCCTTTCGGGCCCGCTGTGCCACCACATCGCCGTGCGCATGGTCTGGGAGGTTGCCCAGGCCGTCGATATCCCCATCAACGGTGTCGGCGGTGTCATGACTGGCGAGGATGCGGCTGAGTTTATCCTGGCCGGCGCCACCTGCGTGTCGGTCGGCATGGCCAACTTCGTCGATCCGTGCGCTTCGCTTAAGATCGCGCATGAGCTCGAGGCCTGGGCCGAGTCCCAGGGCGTAAAGGACATCAACGAGCTGGTGGGTGCTTTCGAATGCTAGAGAATGATGCCCGCGACCGTGTTATCGTCGCCCTCGACTGCGACCGTGAGCGCGCGCTCGAGCTCGCCCACGAGCTTTCGGGCCATGCTGCCTGGCTCAAGGTCGGCATGACGCTCTATTACGCTGAGGGTCCCCAGATCGTCAAGACCTTTAAGGACCTTGGCTTTAAGGTCTTCCTCGACCTTAAGTTCCATGACATTCCGCATCAGGTGCGCGGCGCTGCCCGCTCGGCCTCGCTTGCCGGTGCCGACCTGCTTTCGGTCCACGGCCTGGGCTCGGGTGCTATGCTCGCTGCCTGCCGCGAGGGTGCCGAGGAGGCGCGTGAGGACCGCGCCAAGCTCGTCGCCATCACCGTGCTCACGAGCATGAATCAGGATGCCTTGAGCGAGATCGGCGTCGAGTCTCCCGTGGCCGAGGAGGCCGCCCGCTTGGCAAAGCTTGCTCAGGCCAACGGCATCGATGGCATCGTGTGCTCACCGATGGAGGCTCACGACATGCGTGAGCTGCTGGGTCCTGATGCCCTGATCGTGACTCCGGGTGTGCGTCCGGTGGGTGCCGCCCTTGGTGACCAGTCCCGCGTGGCGACGCCTTCCCAGGCTATCGAGCGTGGCGCAAGCCACATTGTGGTGGGCCGTCCCATCACCGGTGCCGACGATCCGGTTGCCGCCTTTGACGCCATCGTCGCCGAGCTGGTCGAAAACGTCGCGTAAAAGATTCCCCTAAGTCACCACTTTTGGGTCTCATTAGCACAAAATAGCCCCTGTGCCTGCGTAAACTTTCCCATCCTTTGTGTGGAATCGCAGGTCAGGGGCTTAACTTTGGGCGCAGTATATTGCACTTTTTGCGGGTATCGTCTAACCTATGGAGCCGCGATTAGGCTTTTTGTGCGTTCTACGTGCTAAAATGCCAATTATTGAATCAGATATAACCCAACTATTTGGAGGTACGAATGGCACTCCCTCAGCTTACCGACGAGCAGCGCAAGCAGGCTCTTGAGAAGGCTGCTGCCGCACGTCACGCCCGCGCTGAGCTTCGCGAGCAGATCAAGAAGGGCGAGAAGTCCCTCGAGTCCGTGCTCAACTCCGATGACCCCATCGCTTCCCGCATGAAGGTTTCCACCCTCATCGAGTCTCTCCCCGGTTATGGCAAGGCCAAGGCCGCCAAGATCATGGAGGAGCTCGGTATCTCCGCTACTCGTCGCGTCCAGGGCCTCGGCGTCCGTCAGCGCGAGCAGCTCCTCGAGCAGCTGACCAAATAAGTGAGCGCTCAGGATTCCAAGCTCTTTGTGATTTCTGGACCGTCAGGCGCAGGCAAGGGTACGCTCGTCACTCGTGTGCGCGAGCGCCGCTCGAACCTGGGTCTGACGGTTTCGGCTACCACGCGAGCACCACGCAAAGGTGAGGTCGACGGCGTCAACTACTTTTTTCTGACGCGCGAGGAGTTCGACCGCCGCGTGGCAAACGGTGAGTTTGTTGAGTGGGCCGAGGTCCACGGTAACTGCTACGGCACGTTGGTGAGCGAGGTCACATCCAAGCTCGCCTCGGGCTCGTCTCTGATTTTGGAGATCGATGTCCAGGGCGCCCTGCAGGTGAAGGAGCGTTTCCCCGAGGCCGTGCTGATCTTTATCAAGCCGCCTTCGCTTGAGGTGCTCCGCGAGCGTCTAGTCGGTCGCGGTACCGAGACGCCCGAGACGATTGAGCTGCGTATGGCAAACGCCGCCGATGAGCTTGCCCTTGCCGACCGCTACGACGACGTCGTGGTGAATGACGATCTCGACCGCGCGACCGATGAGCTCGTTCGCGTTCTCGATATGCATGAAAGGATCTGAGGTCCGTGTCCGTTGTAAAGCCTTGCATTGACGATCTTCTGGAGAAGACCGATCACAACCGCTTCCTGCTCGCTTCGCTTGCCTCCAAGCGCGCCTGCGACATCAATAGCATGCTGCGTGGCCAGCACAACCGCGTGCTTGCCGTCCAGGATGTCGATGACATCACCATCGGGCTTTCCGGTGCCGATACCATCTCGATGGCTATGGACGAGATTGTCGACGGCGACATCTCTTACGACGAGGCCCGTTACGAGAAGGCGCTCGGCCACAAGGTTGCTGAAGCCTAAATGGCGGCTCGCGTCTGCCTAGTCCACTATCACGAGGTTGGGCTGAAGGGCAAGAACCGCGCACATTTTGAGCATATCCTCATGGATAACATCAAGGCGGCCTTGGCCGCCTTTTCCGTGAACGCCGTGTCTCGAATTTCCGGTTATATCCTCGTGACCTTTAACGAGCATCAGGCCGACGAGGCGGCGCGTGTCATCCGCACCGTCCCCGGCGTTGCCCGTGTGTCTTTGGCGTATCACACCAACCGCGACCCGCAGGAGTACTGCGCCGCCGCTGTGAAGGCGCTGCGCGAGTTTGGTTCCTTCGATTCGTTTAAGGTGCACGCCAAGCGCTCCAATACTGACTATGAGCTCACCTCGATCGATATCAATCGACAGGTTGGCGAGGTGCTGTGTGAGGCGTTTCCCGATAAAAAGGTCCAGATGCACGACCCCGACGCGATGGTGCACGTTCTGGTGGTTCAGGGTAGTGTCTACGTGTATGCGCGCTCCGAGCGCGGCGTTGGCGGCCTTCCGGTGGGTTCTGCCGGCAAGGTCGTGACGCTGCTGTCGTCGGGTATCGATTCTCCGGTGGCGACCTGGATGCTCGCGCGTCGCGGCGCGGTGTGCGTGCCGGTGCATTTCTCCGGTCGTCCGCAGACGCCCGATACGAGCGAGTATTTGGTGCAGGACATCATCCGTGCGCTTGAGCCGGGTGTCCAGATCGGTCGTCTGTACGTGGTTCCGTTTGGCGACTGCCAGCGTGAGATTTCGGTCACCTGCCCCAGCAACCTGCGTGTGATCATGTATCGTCGCATTATGTATTCGGTTGCCGAGCGCATTGCGCACATCGAGGGCGCCAAGGCCATCGTTACGGGCGAATCGCTTGGGCAGGTTGCCTCCCAAACGCTTGAGAACATCATGGCCGTCAACGAGGCCGTGAAGATCCCCGTGTTCCGTCCTCTCATCGGTTCGGACAAGCAGGAGATCATCGCGCGCGCCGAGGAGATCGGTACGTTCGATATCTCGACTGAGGCCGCTCCCGACTGCTGCACGCTGTTTATGCCGCGCCGTCCCGAGACACACGCTAAACTCGATGCCGTGCATGAGGCCTGGGAACTGTTTGATCACGAGGAGATGATTGAGCGCCTGCTCAAGCAGACCGAGTACATCGACTTCGAGAGCAACACATATAAGGCCCCTAAGACCTTAAAACGCAAACATTCGGAGCTTGCTCCGCGTGAGATTTACCAAGATTACGAGTAAATTTGTGCATAGACCGACGATGCGCCTGCATCGTCGGTCTTTTGCTATCTGGGCATTTTGCGGCTAAGTGTTCATTTGCTGACGTGTGCCTGAATAAATGGACAGATTTGTGCAAGGTTTTGGTCAGCTTTTGTTTTGACCTCGAAAACCGGTTTTGGGGCGTGGCTGTTGCGGAGCTCCTTTCCTGACACGATGATGTTGGGAGGTTTTGCTATGGCGCAGCGCGAACAACACGAACGAGTCAAAAAGATGGACCGCTGGGCGGGCAAACTGCTCGGTCATAAGGCAGTGGTGATGGCGATACTGGTCGTCATTGCGATGGCGAGTGGACTGGCGATGGCGAACTTTGGCGGCGGTGCCGGCGGTGTGTCGTTTGAGCGCACTGATGGTTCGGGCACGTTAGTGGAGCCGGGATCCGGCGATGCTTCGAGTGGAAAGACATCTGAAGGCTCTTCGCCTAAGGCGTCTGCCGCGGCAGAGGTCTATGTCGATGTTGATGGCGCCGTGGTGTCACCCGGTGTATATCGCCTCAAAGACGGGGCGCGGGTGGCTCAGGCGATTGATGCCGCCGGCGGGCTGGCGCCCGAAGCAGACGTTACGGGGCTTAATCGTGCATCCAAGGTCACTGATGGACAAAAAATTCACGTTCCAACGGTAGGGGAGCAGCAGGTGTCCATTGCGGAAGCCGGTGTTGATGGTGGGGCTTCCGCATCATCAGGCGTCGGTGGCGCAACAGGCCTAGTAAACATTAATACGGCAAGCTCGGCAGAGCTGCAGACGCTCTCGGGAATCGGTCCCTCCATGGCCCAGTCGATTATCGATGAGCGGACAAAGAACGGTGCTTTTGCTTCGGTTGACGATCTGATGCGCGTGTCGGGAATCGGCGAGAAGAAGCTTGCCAAAATCAAAGATTGCATCTGCGTATGAGTGCGACCGAGCGAGAGCACGTGATGCCTCCGCGGCCCCTGATTCCGTGGACGATGGCCCTGTGTGCCGGCATGTGCGTGAGCTGCGCCTTGGTGCTCAGCATAGCCGCTGATGCGCTGCTGAGGGAGCGGGCGACGGCGGTCGGGCCGCTATGGGCCATTCCCGTTGCGGCAGCGGTTTTCGTTGTGCTGGCTCACTCTTGTGCGAGGCTTGCCCCTTTGAAGCGGTGGCTGTATGCCGCGTCCGTCGGTCTCATAGCGGGTGCGGTCGTTTCGGCGTGGTGGGCCGTGGGTGCGCTCAACGCCTCGAAGACGCTCGACGGTCGAGCGGCAAGCAGTCTCGAGTTTGTCGTGCAGGGTGACCCATCCATAAATGACGACGTGTATTCCTATACCTGCGAGGCGCGCTCGGACGGTAAGAACTTGGCAACGGTTCGCCTATCGTGTGACCGTGAGTTCAAGGTCGGGGCGCACGTGCGTGTTATCGGTCGCGTGTCACGTTTTGAGAACGATGCGTATGGACGATCGCGCGTGCTTCGAGGCGAGGTACGCAAGGTTAAAGCCGTTCGGATTGTGTCGGTCGATGAGGGTTCTCCGAGGCCGCTGCTTCGGCTGCGAAATGGGCTGCTTGCGTCCATCGCGCCTGCGACCGACCCGGCGCGTGCGCTCATAGCCGGTGTCGTCTGCGGTCGTTCGGCCGAGCTGCGCGCCCAGCCGGCGGGCGACTGGTTTTCGGTGACGGGAACGGCGCATCTTATCGCCGTCTCGGGCAGCCATTTGGCTATCGTGGGGTTTGTAATCGAGGGTGTATTGCAAAAGACTCGGTGCTCACGTGGTCTTCAGCGGGCGATATTGGCGATAACGCTTGTGGGCTACGCTGCCTTTACGGGCGCGTCTCCCTCGGCCGTGCGCGCGTGCTGCATGGTGTTCGTGACGCTTGTCGTAAACGGCGCGGGGCGTCGTCGGCACGGCCTTTCGGCACTCTTCGTAACCATGTCCATCTTTGTGCTACTGCGGCCGACGGTGCTGTTCGAGATGGGCTTTCAGCTTTCATGCGCCAGCGTCTTAGCCATTCTGTGCTTTTGTCCCTATGCGACCTACGCTTTGGGTGAGCTAGGTGTGCCATCGGGCGTTGCCAGCGTGCTTTCCGTCACGCTGTGCTCGCAACTGGCGACCCTTCCCATTACCATTCCTGCCTTCGGTACATTCTCGCTCATTGCTCCGTTGGCAAATGCGGTCATCGGTCCGGTGGTGAGCGTTCTGCTCGCTGTGTCGATCGTGCTGGCTCCCTTTTCGCTCGTGGGACCGTTGCGGACTTGGGCGCTCGTTGTGCCCATGATTGCCGCCCGTTGCGCGCTGTTCTTCGAGCAGCTGTTTGCCGCCGTGCCGGGTGCATACGTGAGCGTGCCGCCCGATAGCATGTGGATTTACCTAGTGCCATGTTTTCTGACGGTTCTGCTGGTCTGGTGGCCGCGTCCCCGTGCACGTCCTATGGCGGTGGGGCTTGCATGCCTGATGCTCTTGGCTGCGATTCCGTACGTCTATTGGGATCGATTCGCTCCGCCTTCGGTGACGGTGCTCGATGTGGGCCAGGCCGATGCGATTCTTATCCGCCAAGGCGGCGCAGTAGCTCTCGTCGACTGCGGGCTCGACGAGCGTGTGGTTGCGGCGTTGGTTCGCAATAACGTGCACCATATCGATGCCGTCTTTGTGACGCATTGGGATGAGGACCACTGGGGTGGTTTGCCTGCCGTGCTCGAACAGTTTTCGGTTGGAACCATTGCGGTCGCGGCCGATGCGCTGGACAGCGCGCCTGCCGAGGTCCTGAATCGCCCGGGTGCAACGTATCGGCAGGTGGCTTGCGGGGACACAGTCGATATCGGCGCATTTCGGGCTCGCGTGATGTGGCCATTTGACACCGTGGATGGCGAGGGCAATGAGGATTCGCTTGTCTTGCTGCTCTCCTATGCCCAAGAAGGCAAGAGATTGCGCATGCTGCTCACGGGGGACGCCGAGCTCGATCAGGAGCGCGAGTTTGTACAGGAGGTGGGCGATATCGATGTGCTCAAGCTGGGGCATCACGGCTCAAAAGTTTCCGTCGATACAGAGCTGCTGGAAACGCTTAAACCCGAGCTCTCAATTGCGAGTGCGGGTGAGGGCAACCGCTACGGTCATCCATCCGATACCTGTATCGATGCCGTTCGCGATGCGGGCGGCGCGTTCGCATGTACCATCGAACAAGGAGACATTACCGTTTCGCCGACTGCAGCCGGTTTTGCCATGCGATGCCAGCGACCGTGATGCTGTCGTTGGCGCGGGACCAACCCCTGGGCTAGAATGGCACGGTACAAACACGAGAGCCTGCGGGAGGGGAGCGCGATGTCCGAAACCGGTCTGTTGCCGGCATATCTGATCGTCGGTACCGACGGAGTCAAACGCGACCATGCCGTCTCGCGTATGAAGGCGCGTCTGGAAAAGACGGGCATGGTCGAGTTCAACCTCGACGAGCGCGATATGACCAAAGACCCCGATATCGAGTCGATTATCGGATCGCTCAACACCTTTCCCATGGGCAGTGAGTTTCGCCTGGTAATCCTTGACGGCTGCTCAAAACTCGCCAAAGCGATCTCCGAGCCGCTTGTCGAGTATCTGGCGAGTCCCAGCCCGACGACGGTTTGCCTTGTCATAGCCGATTCACTCGCCAAGAACACGCGCCTCTACAAGGCGATCGCCAAGATTGACAAGAAGGCCGTGATCGACTGTTCGGGCACCAAGCGCTGGGAGCTCCCGCGCCGCGTGCAGCAGATGGCGACGCAGCATGGAAAGTCCATCTCGACGGCCGCCGCCGAGGAGCTCGTTTCGCGCTCGGGCGAGAACACCCGCATGATCGATAACGACTTGGCCAAGCTTGCCCAGATGGTCGAGGCTCCCCAAATTGAGCTTGCCGATGTGGAGCGCTGGATCGTGCGCACGGCCGAAGTCCAGCCCTGGGACTTTCTCAATGCGGTCTCGGCCCGTGACATGCGACGCTCGCTCGAGCTCTTCAATCTACTGCCCGCCAAGAGCTACGTGTGGACTTACACATTGCTGTGCGGCCGCATCCGCGAGCTTATCGTTGCCAAGGCGCTCGATGCGCGCGGACAGGGTCGTGAGCTGGCTGCAACACTTAAGCTCCAGTCCTGGCAGGTCAAGAATCACCTGACCTGGGCACGTCGCTTTTCGATGGCAGAGCTCGTTGCCGCGCTCGAGGGCGCGGTCGATGTGGAGCTCGCCCTCAAGGGTTCGGCCGATTCTCAGACCGCGCTTTTGCTCTGGATTACGAACATCTTGAGAAAATCGTGATGATACCTGCCTATTTGACAAATTCGTTCTATCCCTTTGAGGGGGAGCGTGCTATAGTAGGCGCTTGCATGACCTCACCGTGTCTCAGAGGTGTCATACATTTTTTGCAAGGAACTCGAAAGGAACTCCAGAAGTGGCAAACATCAAGTCTCAGAAGAAGCGTATCCGCACCAATGAGGCAGCTCGCATGCGTAACAAGGCTGTCAAGTCCGAGCTCAAGACGCTGACCAAGCACGTCCAGTCCGCCGTCGCCGAGGGCGACGCCGAGAAGGCCCAGGCTGCCCTCAAGACCGTCACCAAGCGTCTCGACATGGCTGCCGCTAAGCATGTTATCCACAAGAACCAGGCTTCCAACCGCAAGTCCGGTCTTGCTAAGCTCGTGAACAGCATCAACGCCTAAGTTGTAAATTTCACACCACACAGATTACGCGCATAAATGGAGCCTGTTTTATGGAACAGGCTCCATTTTTTGTACCGCTCGGGTAAGATAGTCCGCATGAATACTTCAATTGACATTTCCCACATCCGCAACTTCTCGATTGTTGCGCACATCGACCATGGCAAGTCCACGATCAGTGACCGCATTCTCGAGCTCACCCATACCGTCGACGAGCGCGACATGGAGTCGCAGCTGCTTGACACCATGGATATCGAGCGCGAGCGCGGCATCACGATCAAGTCCAATGCCGTCCGCGTTTCCTATGACGCCGACGATGGCGAGACGTATCAGTTCAACCTGATCGATACGCCGGGCCATGTTGACTTTACCTACGAGGTCTCGCGTTCGCTGGCCGCCTGCGAGGGTGCGGTGCTCGTCGTCGACGCCACGCAGGGCGTCGAGGCACAGACCGTCTCCAACGCGACGCTCGCCATGAATGCCAACCTGGATATCGTGCCCGCTATCAACAAGATCGACCTGCCGTCGGCACACCCCGACGAGGTCAAGACCGAGATCGAGGACGACCTGGCGATTCCTGCTGACGATGCCGTATGCGTATCGGGCAAGACTGGCGAGGGCATTCACGATCTGCTGGAGTCCATCGTATTTTTGATCTCTCCGCCCAAGGGCGATGCGAACGCGCCGCTCAAGGCGCTCATCCTGGACTCGTATTTCGATGAATACCGCGGCGTCGTTGCCACGGTCCGCGTCTTTGACGGCTCCATCAAAAAGGGCGATACCCTGCGCATGATGCAGGCCGAGGGCGACTTTTTGGTCGATGGCGTGGGCGTCAAGCGTCCCGCCGAGACGCCGGTCGACGCACTGACGGTCGGCGAGGTGGGCTACGTGGTCACGGGTCTGAAGGATCCCGAGGCCGTGCACGTGGGCGATACCCTCACGTGGGCGTCGAATCCCTGCCCCGAGCCGCTTCCCGGTTACCGCGAGGCCAAGCCTATGGTCTACACGGGCCTGTTCCCGATCGACAACAAGGATTACGAGAATCTGCGCGACGCTCTCGATAAGCTGCATGTCAACGACCCGTCGTTGGTGTGGGAACCCGAGACCTCGGTGGCGCTCGGCTTTGGTTTCCGCGTGGGCTTCTTGGGCCTGCTGCATATGGAGGTCGTCAAGGAGCGTCTGGAGCGCGAGTTCAATCTGGACCTCATCGCCACGAGCCCTTCGGTGGACTATCACGTCTACAAGACCGACGGCGAGATGATTGATGTCCGCAGCCCGCAGGATCTGCCCGAGGCTACGCGCATCGAGCGCATCGAGGAGCCTTACCTCAAGGCCAAAATTATCTGCCCGCCCGAGTATACGGGTGCCGTCATGCAACTCGCTATCGAGCACCGCGGCATTACGACCGATATGATCCATCTCACGAGCAAATCGGTCGAGATGCGCTTTGACATGCCGCTCGCCGAGCTCATCCTGGACTTCTTTGACCAGCTCAAGAGCCGCACCAAGGGCTATGCCTCGCTCGATTATGAGTTCAACGAGTATCGTCCCTCCGAGCTCGTCAAGCTCGATATCCTGCTTTCGGGCGACGAGGTGGATGCGCTTTCGTTTATCGTGCACAAGGACAAGGCCTATGGCCTGGCCCGCGGTCTGTGCGACAAGCTCAAGGAAATCATTCCGCGCCAGCTGTTCGAGGTGCCTATTCAGGGTGCCATCGGCAACAAGATTATCGCCCGCTCCACCGTCAAGGCGCGTCGCAAGGACGTGCTTGCCAAGTGCTACGGCGGCGATATTTCGCGTAAGCGCAAGCTGCTCGAGAAGCAGAAAGAGGGCAAGAAGCGCATGAAGGCCATCGGTTCGGTCGAGGTCCCGCAGGAGGCCTTTATGGCGATCCTCAAGGTGGACGAGTAGGTTCATGGCGCTCTCTGAATACAGTACGCGGCTGCTGGCTGCCTATGCCGAGCAGCCGTTCCTTATGGCTCCCATGGCGGGCGTAACCGACCCCGCCTATCGCATCATGTGCCGCCGCCGCGGTGCCAACCTTGCCTACAGCGAGATGGTAAGCGTCGCAGGTCTTGCCTATGCCAGCAATAAGACCTGGCGCCTGGTGCTGCCTGCCGATGAGGAGCAGCAGATCTGCGTGCAGCTCTTTGGCTCCAAGCCCGATCAGTTTGCGAGCGCCGTCGCTGCCGTCGAGGAACGTGTGGGCGATCGCCTGTCGCTGATCGACATCAACATGGCCTGCCCGGCTCGCAAGGTCGTCACCAAGGGCGAGGGCTCGGCGCTTATGCGTACGCCCGAGCTGGCCGAGAAAATCGTCGAGGCGACGGTTGGCGTGGCGCATGTGCCCGTGACCGTAAAGATCCGTAAGGGCTTTTACGCCGAAGACCGCAATGCCGCGACGTTTGCCCAGATGCTCGAGGGTGCAGGGGCAGCTGCGGTGGCGGTACATGGTCGCTGTGCCACGCAGCTCTATACGGGTCAGGCCGATTGGTCGGTCGTCGATGAGGTCGCAGATGCCGTCGAGATTCCCGTGATCGGTTCGGGCGACGTTTTCTCGGCCGAGGATGCGGCGGAGCGTCTGCGCAGCTCCGGCGCCAGCGCCGTGTTCATCGCGCGTGGTATCTATGGCAACCCCTGGGTGTTCGGCGATGCTCGCGCCCTTGCGCTCGATGGCACGCCGGTACCGGTGCGTAGCTCGGTCGAGTGCCTGGATGCCCTGCGCGAGCACCTGACGCTCACGCACGAGCTGCTGCCGCTTATGTCGCGTGCCCGCACGTACGCGAGCTGGTATCTAAAGGGCATGCCCCATGCTGCCGCCTGGCGCGCCCAAGTGGTGCGCTGCTCCACATACGAGGAGTTCATGGCATTGGTCGATGATATCGAGCGCGATGTGGTGGCCTGCGAGGCCGCACTTGCCGCTGGCGGGTCGGTGCCCGCTCATCCGCTGGAGGCCTAACGGTGGCCGTTACCGCGCTGTACGTGCACGTGCCGTTTTGCGCCCAAAAGTGTAGGTACTGCGACTTTGACTCGCGCCGTTTTGCTCCGTGCGACCTGAGCGCTGCGCTCGATGCCTATTTTGAGCAGCTGTATGCGCGCCTCGATGCCTTTGGCGACGCCGGAGCGCTCGAGGGCATCCGCACCGTCTATGTTGGTGGCGGCACGCCGTCGCTGGCAGGGGAGCGTCTGGTAGAACTTGCCCGGCGTATCTCTGCGTGGTGCAAGCCTGTTGAGTTTACCTGCGAGGCCAATCCAGAGTCGTTGACCGCCGAGTTTGCCGCTGCGCTCGCCAAGGTTGGTGTCACACGCGTCTCTCTGGGCGTGCAAACGCTCGATAACGCCGAACTTACCGCCATTGGCCGCATTCACGATGCCAATCGGGCGCTCGCTGCCATCACGATGGTCAGGGATGCCGGGCTCGATGTGTCCTGCGACCTGATGTGCGGTCTTCCCGGGCAGACCGCCGTAAGCTGGCAGCGCACGCTCGATGGCGTCTTGGCGGCGGCGCCGCATCATGTGTCGGTGTACCCGCTCACGCTCGAGGAGGGCACGCCGCTCTACCGCATGGCGTGTCGCGACGAGTCGCTCGAGCCCGACGAGGATTTTCAGGCTGCGTGCATGGACACAGCGCGTGAGCGTCTGGGTGCGGCCGGTTATCACCCGTATGAGGTGGCAAGCTACGCGCTCGACGGACATGAGTGCGCCCACAACATTGCCTATTGGACTGGACGGGGCTATCTGGGTTTGGGTCGCTCTGCCGCCGGTATGCTCGACGCCGAGGATTTCGATCGCTTGGCCGGGCTGTTTCCCGACGTGCCCGCTCGCGGCGATGCGTATCGCGTGCGCTTGGTGCAACGTGACGATGATGCGACGGCGTTTGATGCCGAGTATCTGTCGCAGCGCGAGGCTGCGGCCGAGGATCTGATGCTCGCCTGCCGCATGACGCGTGGCATTGGGCCCGACCTGTTGGTTCGCTTGTCAAGCGTGATCGCTGCAGATGAGTTGGCGGCGGCCTGTGACCGTGCGCTCGAGTTGGGCCTTGCCACTTGGGTGCCCGATTATATTGAAGGACATGCGGGGCGCGTCATCTCGAAAGACGTTATCGCAGGTCGCGTCCGTGCTCGTTTAGCGCCCACCCACTTGGGCTGGCTCGATGGAAATGTGCTGTTCGAGCTGTTTTGGGGTCTAGCCTAGGTCGCTCGGGTAGAATTACCGCAATATATACGCTGCTGTGAGCAGGAGGTTGCCGCGCATGGCGACGATGAACGAAAAAGATTACTACGAGATTTTGGGTATCTCCAAGGACGCCACCTCGCGTGATATACAGAAGGCCTTCCAGCAAAAGGCCCGCAAGCTCCATCCGGACGTCAATAAAGAACCGGATGCCGAGGAAAAGTTCAAAGAGGTTTCCGAGGCCTATGCCGTGCTTTCGGACGAGCAGAAGCGTGCGCGCTACGACGCCATGCGCTCGGGCAACCCCTTCGCCGGCGCTCCTACGGCTTCGCCCTATGGCAGCGGCTACGCCGGCAGCGCAGGCTATGGTAATCCCTTTGAGGGCGGCTTTCCCTTTGGTGGCGCCTGGGGCCAGCCGCGTCGCGGGCAGGCTGCCTATAATCCCGAGAACGGCGCCAACGTGGTCGTCGATATTAAGCTCGACGCCAAGGAGGCCAAGGGCGGTGCCCGCAAGACCGTCCGCTATACGCGCTTCGATACCTGTGGTCACTGCGGAGGCTCGGGTTCCGTCTCGTCCGAGCATGCACATACCTGTCCGAGCTGCGGCGGTCGTGGCCACATCGACGTCGACCTGTCCTTTCTGTTCGGTGCCGGCACGTTTCAGTCGGTCTGCCCCGAGTGCGGAGGTTCCGGTAAGGTCGTCGCCGACCCCTGCCCCGATTGCGGCGGCAGCGGGCGGACCCGTGTGACCTCCGAGCAGACAATTGAGTTTCCTGCCGGCACGCACGATGGCGACGAGGTCCGTATTGGCGGTATGGGTCACGCCGGCACCAACGGTGCCTCGGGTGGCGATTTGGTCGGTCGCGCCCATGTTGAGGCCGAGCGCCTGGAAGGCAAGGCCCGTACCGGTTTTTACCTGATGGGCATCGTGGCGCCTTTTTTGGTGTTGTCGGCCATCTCGGGTGTGTTCTCGGCCTTTGCCGTGATGTGTTTTATTCCGTTTGCCATGGGCCTGTTCATGGTGCTCTCGGACGGCGTACTGCATCGCAGCCTGCTGTGGTGGAAGCGCGGCGCGATGCAGTTTGCCAACGGTTTTGCCAACGGATTTATGTTTGCGCTCGTGTCGGTTTGGTTTGCGAGCTGCTCGCAGCGTGCCATGCTTTCGCCTTACGGAATGCAATAACATCAACCCCTCTGTTTGCGGCCGGCCCAGCTTGGGTATAGGACGCACTGTGACAATAATGAAAGTCGGAAGGATTCGGTCGTGTCGGAAAATAGGGATTACTACGAGGTACTTGGCGTCGACAAGGATGCCGACGCGCGGACGATTAAGCGCGCGTTTCTGAAGAAGGCCCGTACCGTACACCCGGACGTTTCGGACGACCCCGAGGCCGAGGCCAAATTCAAAGAGCTCAACGAGGCTTATTCCGTTCTTTCCGACGAGCAGAAGCGTGCTAACTACGACCGTTACGGCACCGCGGACGGCCCTGGCGGCTCGGGCTACGTCGATATCAACGATATCTTTGGCGGCATGGGTATGGATGACCTGTTCTCGTCGTTCTTTGGCGGCGGTGCCGGCGGTGGCGCCCGAAATCGCCGTGAGCGTCGTCGCGGCCGTGACATGGCTATCTCCCTTTCGGTGACCCTTGAGGAGGCGGCGCTCGGGTGCAAAAAGACGATCAGCTATGACCGCCTTGCTCCCTGCGAGGATTGCAACGGCACCGGTAGGGCCGAGGGCGCGCAGGAAAAGCAGTGCAGCCGCTGCCACGGCACGGGCTATGTCACGACGGTCCAGCGTTCGTTCCTGGGCCAGGTTCAGTCCTCTTCGCCCTGTCCCGACTGCCACGGCGAGGGCACGATTATCGACCATCCCTGCGAGACCTGTGATGGCCAGGGCCGCACGCCTTCTCACGAAAAGATCGACATCGATATTCCCGCCGGTGTATCGACCGGTCGCCAGCTGCGCGTGAGTGGCTTTGGCGAGGCCGGCCTTCGCGGCGAGCCGTCGGGCGACCTGATCGTCAACGTGCGTGTCGCCGACCACGAGCGTTTTAAGCGCAACGGCGATGACCTGTATCTGGTGAGCGATATCTCGATTGCGCAGGCTGCGCTCGGCTGCGAGATCGAGGTCGAGGGCATTATGCCCGACGAGGTCGTCAAGCTGTGCGTCCCCGCCGGCACACAGTACGGTGACACCGTGAGCGTCAACAATTACGGCATGCCGCGTATCGGCGGTGGCGGTTCGCGCGGTCGTCTGATCGTGCAGCTGCGCGTGCTCGTCCCCACCAATCTCTCCAACAAGCAGCGCGAGCTGCTTCGTGCCTTTGCCGACGAGATGGGCGATGACGTCGCATCCGGTAAGAAGTCGGTGACCGACCGTATCAAGAGCGCCCTCGACGACATCCTCGATTAAGGAGCCCGCGTGCTCGCACCTCATATCTCCGTCGTCAACCTCGGCTGCCGTGTCAACCGGGTTGAGTCCGACCGTATCACTGCCGACCTTATGCGCCTGGGCTTTGCAATGGTGGAGCCTCAGGATGCCGAGCTGATTGTCATTAACACCTGTGCCGTTACGGGCGAGGCCGAGGCCAAGACCCGTAAGGCCGTCCGCCATGCGCTGGCCTATCAAAACGAGCCTTATGTGGTCGTGACCGGATGCGTAGTCAATCTGCACCCCGAGGAGCTGCTGGAGCTTTCGGACCGCGTGATCGCCGAGCCGTCCAAGATCGATGTCGCCGAACGCGTCTGCGAGGTGCTGGGCGTTGAGTCCGATGACGTTCCCGCTTGCAGCGACGGTGAGGTTGTCGACGCACTCGGTCGCTCGCGTCTGGGCGTGAAGATCCAGGACGGCTGCAACCATCGTTGCACCTATTGTATTGTGTGGAAGGCCCGCGGCCCCGAGCGCTCCGTGCCGGTCGAGTCTGTGCTCGAGCAAGTTCGCGAGGCTCAGGAGGCCGGCGTGCCCGAGGTGGTGCTGACGGGTGTGAACCTGGGCGCCTACGATGGCAAGAGCGCGACTGATGAACACGTCGAGATCGATGAGCTGCTCGAGGCGATCATGGAGCGCACCTCTATTCCGCATGTGCGCATTTCCTCGGTTGAGCCCATGGATATCTCTGAGTCCCTGCTTAAGGTGATGGCGCGCTATCCGCAGCGTATCGCGCCGTTCTTGCATCTTCCCGTGCAGTCCGGGTGCACCAGGACACTGCATCGCATGGGTCGTCCCTATAGTGCGGAGGCCTTTGAGGACACAGTACGCATGATTCGTACCAATCTGCCGCAGGCGTCACTTTCTTGTGACGTCATCGTCGGTTTCCCCGGCGAGACGGACGAGGAGTTTGAGGAGTCGCTGGCGCTGTGCCGCCGCGTGGGATTCTCGCGCATGCACGTGTTCCGCTACAGCAAGCGTCCCGGTACGCTTGCGGCCGATATGCCCGATCAGGTGCCGCCCGAGGTTATGGCCGAGCGCAGCCGTCGTATGCGAGCCACGGCGCAGGAGCTCGCCATTGCCGATGCTCGCCGTCGCGTGGGAACCATCGAGCGTGCCGTGCTCGAGTATGGCGACAACCTGACGCTCGGTTCGTTCCATCATGCCCGTCTAGACGATACCTGTGGACTCACAGCCCCGTGCCTGCTCGATGTTGCTATCATCGGAGTCGATGATTCCGGCTTGGTCCATGCACACAGGGAGGTTCATGGAAGCCTCGAAGATTAGACTTACCGTTCCCGAGGGTATTGACCCCTCGCGCGTTTTGGGCGCCGGCGACGGCGTCCTTCGTGCGCTCGAGAGCTTGGTTCGCGCTCACGTGGTCGCCCGTGGCGACAGTATCGCCGTGAGCGGTGATCCGGACGAGGTGGAGCTCGTGGCGCGCTTTTTCGAGCATGCTTTTCGCGAGGCGGCTGCCGGACGCACGCTGTCTGCCGACGATGTCTCTCGCTGTCTGGCCGTCTTGCGCGACGGTGAGCACGAGGCTACGTCGCTTCGCGATGATGTGCTGCTTTCATATCGCGGCCGTGCCATTCGCCCCAAAACGCTCGGCCAAAAGCGCTATGTGGATGCCATCCGCTCGCATACCATCACTTTTGGCCTGGGTCCTGCCGGTACCGGCAAGACCTATCTGGCCATGGCGCTCGCCGTTGCCGCGCTCAAGCGTCACGAGGTGGGCCGTCTGATCTTGACGCGTCCGGTTGTCGAGGCGGGGGAGAACCTGGGCTTTTTGCCCGGTACCCTTGAGGAAAAGATCGATCCTTACATGCGTCCGCTCTACGACGCCCTTTTTGACATGATGGATCGCGAGCGCACCGATGAGCTCATGGAGCGCGGCGTGATCGAGATCGCCCCGCTTGCCTACATGCGCGGCCGCACGCTGAGCGACGCCTTCGTGGTGCTCGATGAGGCGCAAAATACCACGCCCGAGCAGATGAAGATGTTCCTGACGCGCCTGGGCTTTAACTCCAAGTTTGTGATTACTGGCGACCTGAGTCAGCGCGACCTGGTGGGTCGTCGCGGCGGTCTTGCCGACGTCGAGCAGATTTTGGGCCGTGTCGACGATGTCGCATTTTCTCACCTCGAGCGTGCCGACGTGGTGCGCCATGCTTTGGTGGGGCGTATCGTCGAGGCGTACGATGCTTATGATGATGTGCGCGAGAAACGCGTGCACGACCGAAAGGAGTCCCGTTGAGTGTATTGATCAGCAACGATGCCGAGCTCGATACGCTGCTCGACGCGCAAGAGGTAGAGCACATCTGCGAGGTCGTGCTTGCCGCCGAGGGCGTTGAGCGTGAAGTCGAGATTTCCCTTTCGTATGTCGATGAGGACGAGATGCACGAGCTCAACCACGAGTGGCGCGGTATCGACCGTTCCACCGATGTCCTCTCGTTTGAATGCGACTCGGCCTTTGACGAGGATATTCCCGCCGACGAGACGCTCGAGCTCGGAGATATCATCTTGGCCCCGCAGGTCATTGCCCGTCAGGCCCCCGGCTTTGGCAATAGCCCTGCCGATGAGTGCCGCCTGATGCTCGTTCATGGCATGCTGCACCTGCTGGGGTATGACCATATCGAGGACGACGAGGCCGAGGTCATGGAGGCGCGCGAGGACGCCATCCTGCGCGATCTGGCGCTCGAGCGCGGCGAGGACCCCAAACTGGTCCACGTCGGCCCCATCACCAACCACGCCCACGACTAGGAGCCGTCTATGATTCCCGGATCGAACAAGGACCATCCGTCCTTCTTAAAGTCGTTTTCCTACGCTTTGGAGGGCTTCGTCACCGCCGTCAAGACCGAGCGCAACATTAAGGTCATGCTCGTGGCGGGCGTGTGCACCGTCATTGCCGGCTGCATCGTGGGGCTCGACATTGCCGAGTGGGGCATGGTTATCATCTGTTGTGGCTTGGTGATTCACGGCGAGCTTTGCAACACCGCCATGGAGGCGATTGTCGATCTGGCGACCCAGGAGCTCCATCCGCTGGCAAAGCGTGCGAAGGATATCGCCGCCGCCTCCGTATACGTTCTTTCCATCACCGCCGCGATTGTGGGCTTGCTGGTATTTGCCCACGCGCTCGGCTTTATTTAGAAAGGGATTCCCATGTCCGACACTATGCAGCCTAACGACGAGATCCTGGACGACGAGTCCAGGGACGCGGTGGATGCCGACGAGTTCGAGGAGGTTGAGGAGTTTGACCCGTTTGAGGGCATGAGCGACGAGGAGCTTGACGCCCTGTGCGACGAGGACGATGGCTCCATGGGCTTTGGCGACGTTGAGCCCGGTTTCCGCAGCGGCTTCGTTGCCCTGGTCGGTCGTCCCAACGCCGGCAAGTCCACGCTGCTCAACGCCTGTTATGGTAAAAAGGTCGCCATCACCTCGCCGGTCGCCCAGACGACCCGCCGCCGCATGCGCGCCGTGGTTAACCGCCCCGGCTACCAGCTGGTCTTTGTCGATACCCCGGGTATCCACAAGCCCAAGGACGGCCTGGGCTCCGAGCTCAATAAGAGCGCGCTGTTCGAGCTGAATGATGTCGACGTCGTCGCTTTTTTGATTGACGCCACCAAGTCTATCGGCAGGGGAGATGCCTGGGTTGCCGAGCGCGTCAAGAGCGCCCGTTGCAAGAAGGTCCTGGTGCTTACCAAGGCCGATGAGGCCGATCCCGCACAGGTTATGGAGCAGCTTAAGGCGGCCCATGAGCTGATGGACTATGACGACGAGATCGTGACGTCGTCGGTCAAGAACTTCAACGTCGACGCCTTCATCGAGACCGTTGCGCACTTTTTGCCCGAGGGTCCGCGTTGGTTCCCCGAGGACATGGGTACCGACGCTTCCGATGAGACGCTCGTTGCCGAGTTTGTGCGCGAGAAGGTCTTGCGCCGCACCCGTGATGAGATTCCGCACTCCGTCGGCGTGATCTGCGATGCGCTCGAGCAGACCAAGAAGGTGCTGCGCGTGCATGCCACCATTTATGTCGAGCGCGAGGGCCAAAAGGGCATCATCATCGGCAAGGGCGGCGAGATGATCAAGCATATCGGTATCGACGCCCGTCGCGATCTTGAGCGCATCTTTGGCACGCAGGTCTTTTTGGAGCTGGATGTGAAGGTCAAGGCTGGCTGGCGCGACGATGAGGCCCAGATTCGCCGCTTTGGTTACAACGCCGAGGACTAAGGGCGCGCGGCGCGCATGGCAGGTTCCCGGACATATCGCACGAAGGTGCTCGTCCTCGACAAGACGAAGCTCAAAGAGACGGACCTGATCCTGACGATGCTTGACGAGCGGGGTCGGCAGGTTCGTGCCGTGGCAAAGGGCGCCCGCAAACCCGGTGGGCGCCTGGCTGCGCGCTGCGAGCTGTTCTGTACTGTTGATATGCTGCTCGCGCATGGACGGTCGCTCGACGTGGTTTCCCAGGCCGAGCTTATGGAGGCGCCGCTCGGCGCTGCGCCCGATTACGAGACGACCTGCGCCGCAAGCGCGATCGCCGAGGTCGCGCGCGTGTGCTCGTTCGAGGACGCCGAGGACCCGTTTACCTTTGCCATTACACAGCGCGCGCTTGCCCTGGTGGGCGACGGCCTCGATGCGGCGCATATGGACCTGCTCGTGGCTGCATATGTCTTTAAGCTGCTGTCGCACGTTGGCTATCGACCCGATTTTTCGGCCTGCGTGCTGTGCGGAGACCCCATGCTGTCGTATTTTTCGCCCCGGGCGGGCGGTCTCATGTGCGGGTCGTGCGCGTCGAGCGTTCCGGGTGCCGAGCTGGTGTCGACCGGTGAGGTCGCGTGGCTGCGCGCCCTTATGTCCATGACCTTCGATGCACTTATGGCCGAGAGGGTCGACCCTCATACCGCTGCCTTTTTGTTGGGGCTTTCACATGTTTGGGCTGCGACGCACGCCGATCAGCGCCTCCGTGCGATGGAATTCATGTTGGGTCGGTGATGATGCACAGGCGCGGGCTGCTTGTGGTAACATACCGACCTGTTGGTACCTCGACCTTGGATGCTCGCTCCACCGGCGGCTTCCCAGTCCGAGGCGAATCGCGTCGCCCGCGGGCGACAAGAAACGAAAGGTGAAACAATGACTGTTTCCAAAGAGCGCAAGGCGGAGCTGACTGCCCAGTTCGGTAACACCCCGGTTGACACCGGCAACCCCAAGGTTCAGGTCGCCATCCTGTCCGAGCGCATCAAGGAGCTGACCGAGCACATGAAGTCCCACCAGAAGGACTTCCACACTCGTCGTGGCCTGCTCATGCTCGTCGGCCGTCGTCGTCGTCTTCTCTCCTACATCAAGAAGAACGACATCGTCGAGTACCGTGAGCTCATCAAGGCTCTGGGCATCCGCGACAACATCCAGTAAGGATTTGTACATGCTAAGAGCGTCCTGCGCAGCGGGGCGCTCTTTTTGTGTAAGGGCGCGAACAATCACGCTCTGAAGCGTGGCGGGGGCAGGGGGCCCGCGTCACATGAGAAGCCCGCAGGCAAGGGGCCTGTGGGGTAAAGGAGAACAATGACACTCGTATCCAAGACCTTTGAGCTGTACGGCAAGACCTACACCTTTGAGTCCGGCGAGCTTGCCAAGCAGGCCACCGGCGCCTGCCTGGTCAAGCAGGGCGACACCACGATGCTCGACACCGTGGTCGTCTCCAAGGAGCGCAAGAACTACGACTTCTTCCCGCTGACCGTCGACTTCAACGAGAAAATGTACGCAGCCGGCCGCATCCCGGGTGGTTACCTCAAGCGTGAGGGCCGTCCCAGCGAGAAGGCCACGCTCACCGCGCGCATGATTGACCGCCCGATTCGCCCGAGCTTCCCGGACGGCTTCCGCAACGAGGTCCACATCGTCGCCACCTCGCTCGTCGCCGACCAGGTCAACCCCTTCGACGTCATCAACGTCATGGGCGCTTCCCTGGCCATGACGCTCGGCGGCGTGCCCTTCGAGGGCCCGCTTGCCTGCGTGCGTATCGGCCGTAACGTGGAGACCGGCGAGTTTATCGTCAACCCCACCTATGAGGAGCGCGAGAACTCCGATCTGGACCTGGAGCTGGGCGGCTCTGCCGACTTCATCTCGATGGTCGAGGCCGGCGCCGAGGAGATCTCCGAGGACGACATGCTCGCCGCCATGAAGTTTGGCCAGGAGGCCCTTGCCGCCTTCTGCCAGGCCCAGGACGAGTTCGTCGCCGAGTGGGAGCAGGTCAACGGCCCCATCGTCAAGAAGGAGTACCCGCTTGACCAGCCCGTCGAGGAGGTCCAGGAGCGCATCTTCGCCCACTACGACGAGATGGCTGCCGCCCTTCGCGACGCCGACAAGCTCTCCCGTATCGGTAAGGTCGAGGCTCTGAAGGAGTCCATCCGCGCCGAGTTCACCGATGAGGAGCAGGCCGCTTGGGAGCGCGAGATCCCCGTGGCGCTCAAGAAGCTCGAGAAGAAGGCCATGCGTACCATGGTCGTCGAGACCGGCGAGCGCGTCGACGGTCGTGCCGCCGATGAGATTCGCCCCATCATGGTGAAGGACAACTATCTCCCGCTCGTTCACGGCTCCGGCCTGTTCCAGCGTGGCCAGACCCAGGTGCTTTCCGTCCTGTCGCTCGGCATGCTCAACGAGGGTCAGCGTCTGGATACCATCGAGCCCACCGAGGGCAAGCGCTACATGCACCACTACAACTTCCCGCCGTTCTGCACCGGCGAGACCGGCCGTATGGGCAGCCCCAAGCGTCGCGAGATCGGCCATGGCAACCTGGCCGAGCGCGCCCTGCTTCCGGTGCTCCCCGACGAGAACGAGTTCCCCTACGCCATCCGTGTCGTCTCCGAGGTCATGGAGTCCAACGGCTCCTCTTCGATGGCCTCGACCTGCGGCTCCACGCTCGCCCTTATGGACGGCGGCGTGCCCATTAAGCGCCCGGTCTCCGGTATCGCCATGGGCCTGATCCAGGAGGAGGGCAAGACCGTGGTCCTGTCCGACATCCAGGGTCTCGAGGACTTCCTGGGCGATATGGACTTTAAGGTCACCGGCACCACCGAGGGTATCACCGCCCTGCAGATGGACAACAAGGCCACCGGTCTTACCTTCGACATCTTGGCCCGCGCCCTGCAGCAGGCCAAGGAGGGTCGCGCCTTCATCCTGCAGAAGATGCTCGACGTGATTCCCGAGCCGCGCCACGCCACGCGCAGCACCGCCCCGCGCATCGTTTCCATCCAGGTCCCGACCGACAAGATCCGCGACGTTATCGGTTCCGGCGGCAAGGTCATCCGTGGTATCCAGGACGAGACCGGCGCTTCGGTCGACATCCAGGAGGATGGCACCGTCTTTGTCGGCGGCACCGGCGAGTCCGTCGACCAGGCTGTCGAGCGCATCAAGCTCATCATCAAGGTTCCCGAGCCGGGCGAGGAGTACACCGGTCGCGTGGTCTCCATCCAGCCCTTCGGCGCCTTCGTGAACCTGCTGCCCGGTAAGGACGGCCTGCTGCACATCTCCCGCGTCGCCAAGGGCCGCGTGGAGAAGGTCGAGGACGTCCTCAACGTGGGCGACGAGGTCAAGGTCGTCGTCATCGAGGTCGACGATCGCGGCAAGATCTCGCTCGATCGTCTGGATAAGCCCGAGGCCCCAGCTCGCGCCGAGGGTGCCTCCGAGGGCGACGGCGAGCACTTTCAGCGTCGTGAGCGTCCGCGTCGCGAGCGCTCCGAGCGCAGCGACCGTCCGCGCCGTCCCGGCGACAACGGAGGCCGCAAGCCCCGCCGTCACCACGATGCCGAGTAACAGCTACACATAAGCAGCTCAACAAGGGCGACTCCGGACAGGGGTCGCCCTTTTGCTATTCCCGGCGGGGGCCGCGGGTAAAGTTTCCTGCTCTACAGTCCTGCTCGCACGGAGAGCACATTAAGTG
>CALBOJ010000035.1 GCA_937896835.1 uncultured Collinsella sp. | reverse complement strand
AACTGCGGGAATGGCCTATTTGCTCAATGTGTTCGGCTGAGATCGGAAATCAACCATTCTATGCATCGTGTCGGTGGAAACCGCGGAACATGCATTGAGAACAAACTTCGGATACAGGTTGTTACGCCTTAAGAAAAAAGCGTCGGGAACCCATACGGATGGGACGGAATACCAGCTGCCGCTTATCGAGCATTTATATTCTGCGTGCTCGCCATTCTCTTCACCTTCGTCAAGGTACGGCATGCTGAACGGGGTTCAGCATGCCGCACTGATTGGGTTTAAGGACGAGTAGTCGAGACCTCTTTCCTACAGCCCTGTTCTCTTTCCAGTCGTGCTCCTCGAATCTAATTCTCGATGCACGCGAACTTCTGCCAATTGGCGGCATGGCAACAATCCAGTTCATACTTGTAAGAGGTGTTGTCGTCGAGAGAGAGAAAACCTGTTGCTTCCTGTCGTTATGCCCACGTTGATTAGAGCGACGTCCGAAAAATGCACGGATCTCGAGTCTCGCTTAATTTCAAATAGAACTTTGGCATCTTCAGCGCCAATGAAACACTTCATCCATTTTTCATGAACGCGCCTTATTGGCTGAAATGGAATAGTGGAGATGTCACGTTTCGACAAAGTCTCTATGTCTTTGACTCAATTTCACGGATTTTGCCGTCATCGGTTCCCCTTTTTCCAACAAACACGAGCACTTCTTGTTCAATTTCAGGAAAGACAAGCACCTCGAATGTGAGCAAAGTAATACTCGAAAAATGTGTTGATAAAAACAATCGTAGGTCTTGCGCGTACGCAACTTGAATGACTTCGGCTGGAATAACAAAGGCCAGAGTTCCATCATTACGAAGCATATCGGTACAAGCGACTACAAATCCAACCCAAGCATTAACTAGCTTGTTTGACCAGCTTGTTTGCTTTCATGTTGTGCGAGGTCAATATCGAGGATAGGGAGAGCGCTGGGTGCTTTCGCGATACTGATACCTAATGTACGGAGGATTGCCAATTATGAGATCAAACTGCGAAGACTCATTCTTCCTGTAAAAGTCGAAAAAATCTTCATTTAGCACGGTCATGTTCTGGTGCTGAGAGTATCGATCTTCTTGGACATGCTCTGGATGATTCCGGCGTCCTTCAGCGCGGCCACTGGAAACAAAACACGGTCTCCGTCGGGTAGTGGCGGGCATGCAGGAGTTTGCATCAGCAACCCGTCTCCTCGGTTGCCCCTTGTCTGCATGGTCGTCTACATAAAGGGGGAATCAACCATGCAGATCAGCTTGTCGTCAACCCTGACTGTATATTACGATGGTCAATTTTGTGTTGGGTTGGCGAAGCGCGCCGAGGAGGGAAGGTACGATGCCGCGCGGAAGAGGTGGAGGAGCGTTTCGGGCGACGAACGCTGAGGTGCAATCAGAAGCATCGCGGGCATTGATGCCGACATTGACCCATATGCAGTAGCATGTGCAGCTTCAATTGAAACTGCACATGCTACCTGGTACTATAAAATAACCGAACGTATGTACGTTATTCCCACTCGATCGTCGCAGGCGGCTTGGACGTGATGTCATAGCACACGCGGTTGGCGCCGGGAACCTCGGCAACGATACGGCCGGAGATGCGGGCCAGTACGTCGTAGGGCAGCTTGGCCCAGTCGGCGGTCATGGCATCGCTGGACTCGACGGCACGCAGGATGATCGGGCGCTGATAGGTACGCTCGTCGCCCATAACGCCGACGGACTTAATGTCGGGCAGAACCGCGAAATACTGCCAGCAGCTGTGCTCAGAGTTGCGCTCGCCGGTCTGCTCAAACAGACGCTGGTTGTAGGCGTCGAGCTCCTCGCGCACGATAGCGTCGGCGTTCTTGAGGATCTCGAGCTTCTCCTTGTCGACCGCGCCGATGATGCGGATGGCCAGACCCGGGCCCGGGAAAGGCTGGCGGAACACGATGTGACCCGGCAGGCCCAGTGCCAGACCAAGTGCGCGGACCTCGTCCTTAAAGAAGTGGTCGAGCGGCTCGATAAGATCGAAGTGTACGCCCTCGGGGAACGGAATCAGATTGTGGTGGCTCTTGATGGTGGCCGTCTTGCCGCCCGTCTTGCGAGCGCCGGACTCGATGATGTCGGGGTAGATGGTGCCCTGAGCCAGGTACTTGACCGGCTTGCCATCGGTCTCGAGCTGCTGAGCAACCGCGAAGAACTCTTTCCAGAACTGCGTACCGATGATACGGCGCTTCTCCTCGGGCTCGGTCACGCCGGCCAGAAGCTCGGCATAACGGTCCTCGGCGTGAACATGGATAAAGTCGACGTCAAACTGCTTGGTGAAGACCTCCTCCACCTGCTCGGGCTCGCCCTTGCGCAGCAGACCGTGGTTGATGAACACGCAGGTCATCTGCTTGCCCACGGCGCGGGCGCCCAGCGCAGCCACGACGGAGGAGTCGACACCACCGGACAGAGCCAGAATCACGCGGTCGTCGCCGACCTTCTCGCGGAACTCGGCCGTCATGGTCTCGACCAGGTTGTCCATGCTCCAGTTGGGCTCCAGGCCGCAGATCTCAAACAGGAAGTTGCTCAGCAGCTGCTGACCGTACTCGGAGTGCTTGACCTCGGGGTGGAACTGCGTGGTGAAAATCTTGCGCTCGACGCACTCCATGGCAGCGACCGGGCACACGTCGGTGCTGGCGGTAACGGTAAAGCCCTCGGGCACCTCGGAAACGGCATCGCGATGGCTCATCCACACGGTCTGCTCCATGGGCGTGGAGTTAAAGAGCTTGGCGCCTGCCCTGCGCGTGATGGTGGCGCGGCCGTACTCGCCTACCTCGGAATGGCCGACCTTGCCGCCGAGCGTCACGGCCGTGATCTGATGGCCGTAGCAAAAGCCCAGGACGGGAAGGCCCAGGTCAAAGATGGCGGGATCGATGGACGGAGCGTCCTCGGCGTACACGGAAGCCGGGCCGCCGGAAAGGATGAGCGCAGAGGCGTTCATCTCGCGAATCTCATCGGCCGAGATGTCGCAGGGAACGATCTCGGAATACACGTTGAGGTCGCGGACGCGACGGGCAATGAGCTGACCGTACTGCGCACCAAAGTCGAGTACGAGGACCTTTGCGGAAGCCTTTTGATCCATGGTTTCCCCCTCTTGTTGGCGGGGAGCCGGTGCCCACCCGCGTGAATGAACAAAAATAACTTTCATAGTGTACACGTTATATGGGGTTTCTCGTCCCTCGCAGCCATCAGCGCACGGCAAACGCACGACCTGGGCCCCTATTTGACGGCAATTGAAGTGTTACCAAACGCTACAGATGATGTAATACGTTTGAACATTGGACGCCCTGTGCCACAATACTGCCGAACGACTCCGCCTCTGCGGCGGCAAATACGATAGGAATACCAGCATGAAGCGCATCCTTCTCATCGCCACGGGCGGCACCATCGCATCGACCGAGGACGGCAACGGCCTCTCCCCCGCCCTGACCGGTGAGGAACTCGCCCAGAGCGTCCCCGAGATCTCGGGCCTCTGCGAGCTCGACGTCGTGCAGCCCATGAACATCGACAGCACCAACATGCGCCCGAGCGACTGGATGCGCATCCGCGACGTCATCGTCGAAGGCTATGACGACCACGACGGCTTCGTGATTCTGCACGGCACCGACACCATGAGCTACACCGCAGCAGCGCTTTCCTACCTGATTCAGGACAGCCCCAAGCCCATCGTGCTCACCGGCTCGCAAAAGCCCATGGGCAACCCCTTTACCGACGCCAAGCTCAACCTGTACCAGAGCCTGCTCTATGCGCTCGACGAGCACTCGCACGACGTTTCCATCGTGTTTGGCGGCGTAGCCATTGCCGGCACGCGCGCCCGCAAGCAGCGCACCATGAGCTTTAACGCGTTCATTAGCGTCAACTATCCGCCCATTGCCTACATCCGCAACGACCGCATTGTGCGCAACGGGCTTCACGGCACGCATCAGGGCGAAAACCCGGTGCGTTTCTACGACAGCATCGACCCGCGCGTGTTTGTCCTTAAGCTCACGCCCGGCGTAAACCCGGGCATCCTCGATGCCCTTGCCAATAGCTACGATGCTGTAATCCTGGAGACCTTTGGCATTGGCGGTATCCCCGAGTTTGGCGAGTCCGGTGAGTCGTTCCAGGAGGCAATTTTCCGCTGGGTCGATTCGGGCCGCACTGTCGTTATGACCACGCAGGTCCCCGAGGAAGGCCTTGACCTAGGTGTTTATGAGGTCGGCCGCGCCTACGCTGATCATCCGGGTATTTTGCGCGGCGACGATATGACAACCGAGACGCTCGTGGCCAAAACCATGTGGGCACTCGGCCAGTCACGTGATGCGACCGAGATTCAGCGTCTGTTCTACAGCCAAGTCAACCACGACCGCATCCCGATGGCGTAATTCAGTTGTCGACGGGTATCCCCTATTCGATACCTTCGAGAAGTTCTGACACCGTCATGCCGAGTGCGGGCGCGATCTTAAATAAAACCTTGAGCGTGAAATTTGCCGTCCCACCTTCGATTCGGTCGAGGTAGGGTCGGCTGATTCCTGTTGCCACACAAAAATCAACCTTGGAGATACCAAGGTCCCTGCGTGTCTCTTCGACCCGCCTGCCAAGAATCTGTTTCGCACGTTCGTCCATGCAGCCGAGTTTGAAATGGAGCCGAACATAAACGTAAACTATAGTTTACGTTTTGCCGAATACACAGGAGTTTTCTATGTCGGGTTCTTCGGTCCGCATGTACCGAGCCACGCCTCGCACAAACAGCGCACCGCCCAAGCTCGTCGTCGTTGAAGCAGAATGCCTTTCGCCCGATGAGCGCACAGCATTTGCATTGCTATCAAGTCGCGTCGCCGCCGTTCTGGTCCCTTGCCCGGCGCAAGGTGAACTTGCCATCCGATGCCAAGCGCACAGCTGCTCACTCAATCAGGCTGCCGTAATCGCAACCAGCCAGCGCGGTCTGCCTCTTCTCCTGGAAGCCGGTATCGCACTCGCCCTTCGCGGCGCCGGATACGAAAACGAGACCGCCGCTGACATGGTCTTTAAACCACGATCGAGCGGCGGCCTCGCAGCAGCCATTGAATATGCGTGCAGGTTCGTTGCCTAAAAGGACAAGCTAGAAACCAAAGCCAAAGCCCGTTCCGGTAATCGCCGAGTACATAAAGTAGACGTTGATTACGTTGAGGAACACGCCCGTGATGCAGCCGTTGCGCAAGTAGCGCTCGCACACGATGCGCGCCATGGCGTCGGAGTCATCATTGTTTTTAGCCTGGCGTCCCGCCGTAAAGTACGTCGCCACGCTCAGCAGCAGGTTGAGCACTGGCAGCGCCAGCAACTCGTAGCTCTTGCCCCAGCGCGTCACCTCGCCGGCTGCGTTAAACTTCGTTGCCACCTCGGGACCAATGTTGGGGATAACAAACGCTGCGACCACCAGCGGAAGCACCGCAAGCACCAGCAGCGCGATGCCCATGTAGCCAGCTTTTTTGCCGTATTTGAACATATGCGTCGCCCTTACACGTTAAAGCGGAAGTGCACGACGTCGCCATCGGCCATGACATAGTCCTTGCCCTCGATGCGCAGCTTGCCGGCAGCCTTGGCGCCCTGCTCGCCACCGAGCTCGATGTAGTCGTCGTAACCAATGACCTCGGCCTTAATAAAGCCGCGTTCAAAATCGGTGTGGATGACGCCGGCGGCCTGCGGGGCGGTCGCGCCCTGACGCACCGTCCAGGCCTTGACCTCCATCTCGCCGGCCGTAAAGAACGACTGCAGGCCGAGCAGCTTATAGGCCGCCTGCGCGAGCACGTCCAGACCGGGCTGCTCCAGGCCCAGGCTCTCCAGGTAGTCGGCGGCGTCCTCGGGATCGAGCTCGGAAAGCTCGGCCTCGATCTTGGCGCAGATCGGCAACGGCTTGACACCATCGATGGGCGCCAGGTCCTCGTTGAGCATATCCTCGTCCACGTTGGCCACATACAGGATGGGCTTCATGGTGAGCAGGAACAGGCCCTTGGCGGCAGCACGCTCCTCGTCGGTCATCTCCATGGATGCGGCGCGCTTGCCCTCGTTGAGCCAGGCAAGCAGGCGCTTGGCCACCTCGAACTTGGGCATGAGCTCCTTGTCGCGCTTGGCCTCCTTCTCGAGCTTGGGCAGTTGCTTCTCGAGCGTGCCCATGTCGGCCAGGATGAGCTCGGTCATGATGGTGTCGGCGTCACCGGCGGGGTCGACGAACTCGCCCGTGCGGCCCACCTCACGCATAACGTTGGGGTCCTTAAAGTAGCGCACGACCTCGCAGATGGCGTCGGTCTCGCGGATGTTTGCCAAGAACTGGTTGCCCAGGCCCTCGCCCTCGTTGGCACCCTTCACCAGGCCAGCGATGTCGACGAACTCGACCGTAGCCGGCACAATGCGGCCGGGGTTAACGATGTCGGCGAGCTTTTGCAGGCGGCTATCGGGCACATCGACGATACCCACGTTGGGGTCGATCGTGGCAAACGGGTAGTTGGCGGCAAGGCCGGTCTTTTTGGTAAGCGCGGTGAACAACGTCGACTTGCCCACGTTGGGCAGGCCCACGATACCGATGGAAAGGGACACGACAGCTCCTTTTGGTACAGGTACTTCAAACCTCATAAGTATAGCGCCGCCGCAGCATCCGGGCGAATCCGGACACCGCGGCGGCGCAAATGAAGCAGAGATGCGTGAGGTTCGAGACAGTAGTCCTTACTTAAGCTCGGGCCAGAAATCCTTGTTGGCCTCGATGAGCTCGTCCAGGATCTGCTTGGCAACGCTCGCCGAAGGAATGGTCTTGGAGAGCGTGAGTGCCTGCCAGAGCTTCTGGTAGCTGCCCTCGACCCAAGCCTGGACAACGAGCTTCTCGACGGAAACCTGCTGCTCCATCAGGCCCTTCTGGAACTGCGGAATCGGGCCCTGGCAGATCTTCTCAAAGCCGTTGGAGCCGACGATGCAAGGCACCTCGACCATGGCCGTCGGGTCGAAGTTGGGCACAGCACCATCGTTGGGGACAATCAGCAGGAAGCGCTCGAGCGTGTTCTCGGCCAGTGCGCAGGCAAGGTCGACGATGTAGTTGGCATGTACATCTGGCTCAAAGCCGCCGTCTTTAGCCGTACCCTTGGCGATGATGTCGCGGCAAGCGCCAAAGACCTTCTTCTCGCGGCCGTCCATAACCTCATTGGCGCGAGTGTAGTTGGGGTCAGACGTCTCGACAACATAGTCCGGGTACAGGTAATACTTGAGGTAGGTATTGGGAATCGTCTCGGGATCGACAGCATAGACATCCTTGGCCTTGCCGAAGGTGTGAATCCAGCTCTCCTCGACATGCTGCTCCTTACCGGCCTCGTGCTCGATGCCGTCCAGGTAGCCGTTCTTAGCCATGTGCTCCTTAATCTGCGGCATGAGGTCGTTACCGTCCTTGTCGTAGATCTTGCTCCACCAACCAAAGTGGTTGAGGCCGTAGTAGCTATACTGCAGCTCGCGACGATCCTTGATGCCGCACATACGGCTCATCTTATCCATAAGGTCGATCGGCATGTCGCAGATGTTGATGATGCGGCTGTTGGGGCGCAGCACGCGGCAGGCCTCGGCGACGATAGCCGCGGGGTTGGAGTAGTTGAGCATCCAGGCGTTGGGGCTGTACTTCTCCATGTAGTCGAGGATCTCGATGACACCACCGATGGAGCGCATGCCGTAGGCGATACCGCCGGCACCGCAGGTCTCTTGGCCAACGCAGCCGTACTTGAGAGGAATCTTCTCGTCGAGCTCACGCATGGCGTACAGGCCGACGCGGATGTGAGCAAGGACGAAGTCGGTCCCGGTGAATGCGGTCTCGGGGTCGGTGGTGTAGCTAAACTCAACCTCGGGGGCGTTCTCGTGGAAGTAGATCTCGCAGGCCTTTGCCACGATCTCCTGGCGCTCGGCGTTGTTGTCGTAGAAGGTCACCTTGTTGACCGGGAAGCGGTCGCGCTCCTCAAGCAGCATCAGAGCGATGCCCGGGGTGAAGGTAGAGCCACCGCCGGCAATGGTCACGGCATAGTTTTTCTTGGACATGATGTCCTCCTCATTCTGGCCGCTTGCTCAATCCATCCCCGTACGCGGCCTGCACGGTTTGGAATTGTTACCTAGAAGTGGAGTTTTTTATCTCTAGAATCGGCCTTGCGGTGCATACCGGCTCTGCAAGGCCGATTGTTTCGATGGACGATGGTTTACAGAAGACTCTCGAACTTCAGAAGACTCTCGAACTTCTCACGAACCTGCGGGACGCTAAGGCCGACGATGACCTGGATTGACTGACCTTGGACCACCAAGCCATGCGTACCGATCGCCTTGAAGGAAGCCTCGGGTGCAACGACGCTCTTGTCCTTGACGTTAACGCGCAGACGGGTAGCGCAGTTCGTTACATCGATGATGTTATCCGTGCCACCGAGCAGATCGAGGATGTTCTCGGCAAGCACCAAGCGCTCATCATCTTTACTCTGGGCGGCCGATTTGCCAGCAGCAGCACCGCCCTGCTTTTGCTTGTAGTCGGCCTTGGACTTGAGCTCGACCTCAACATCGTCATCCTCGCGACCGGGGGTCTTAAAGTCGAACTTGACGATCAGGAAACGGAAGACCACGACCCAAAGGGCGGTAAAGCACAGACCGACAAGGATGGAGATGGCGTACTGCAGACCGTGTGCGGCCCAAAGGGGCAACCAGTCCCACGAGAGCATCGAGATGATGCCGCCGTCGAAGATGCCCACGACGCCAAGGAGGTTTTGAGCCATGCAGCCAAGCGCTCCGAGCACGCAGTGGACGACGAACAGGCCGGGCGCGATGAACAGGAAGGTGAAGTCAAGCGGCTCGGTGATACCGCAAAGCATAGCGGTAAGGGTGACCGGGATCAGCAGAGCCTTGACGCGCTGCTTGCGCTCGGGTTTGGCGGTCATATAAAACGCAATGGCGACGCCAAGCGAGCCGAAGACCTTAGTCCAACCAGGGCAGGTATAGGCAGCCCAGGGTGCGGCATCCTTAAGAGCAATGCTCGGATCGGCAGCCAGTTGGGGCAGGATGTTGGCCCAAGCAGCAAAGATGCCGCCGTTGACCGCCGCGTTGTCGTAATAGAACGGCGTATAGATAAAGTGGTGCAGGCCTGTAGGGATCAGCACGCGCTCGAAGAAAGCAAAGACACCCACGCCAAACGTACCGGCGGAAAGGATGAATCCCTGGAAGGCGGCGATAGCAGCCTGAACATGCGGCCACACCAGGCAGGCGATAAGAGCGACCGGAACCATAACGAAGAAACCGATCATATAGATGAACACGGAACCCGAGAACACGCCCAGCCACTCAGGAAGTTCGGTGTCGAAGAACTTGTTATGCAGCATCGTGGCGATACCAGAGATAATGAGCGCGCCCATGATGCCCATGTCAAGCGTTTTGATGCTTGCGATAGTGGCAAGACCAGTACCGCTGCCCGCCTCGACAGAATAGTCGACACCAAAGACAGGGCCCCACTGCCCCAAGATTGTGCTTACAAAGTAGTTGAAGGTAAGGTAGATGGCCAAAGCCTCCATGCAGCAGCGAGCGTTCTGCTTGTTCGCGAGCGAGATTGGCAACGCTACGCAAAACAGCAACGGCATCTGGTTAAAGAGCGTCCAACCACCCTGGAGCAGCACATTCCAGCAATCAAACCAAAGATGGCCCGCAGTGGCCATCTCGCCAAAGATCGCCTCGGTGGTAAACAACGTACCCAGGCCGACGACGATTCCGGAAAATGCGAAAAGAATTGCAGGCGTGTACATTGCACCGCCGAAACGTTGTATCTTTTGCATCATGACGGGGAATCCCCCTCTCTTCATTCGGAGCGGCTGCGGTTTTGGCTTCACTCGAGACCGCAGACGCGCCGTTTGCGTGTACCTCGTGCAATAGGACGGGTGGGCCCGTGTCCCCGACTTCTTGCGCTTCTTTTTTTATCATATCACTTATCTAGACAAGTTAATACGGTTTCTATGTTCGGTCAGCGGTCGATAATTGACGGTGAACGGTTTATTTCAAATAATTTACCTGTTATTGCCTGTTTGTCGTAATTCTTTAAAACCAAAAAATTTATCAACTTGTCTAGATATGCTTGTATAAGGATGTTTACATACCTATACTTCGATACAACATTCACCGCCACGTTAAGGAGTCACCATGAAAAGTGCGGTCTTCTATGGAAAGCACGACCTCAGAGTCGAGGAATCGGCAAAGCCGGCCGTGGGCAGGCGCGACGTTCTGATCAACGTCAAAGCTTGCGGCGTCTGCGGTACCGACGTTCATATCTATGAAGGCGACAAGGGTGCAGCCGACGTTACCCCGCCCACGATCCTTGGTCATGAGTTTGCGGGCGTTGTCGAGGCCGTGGGCAGCGACGTCGCTGGCTTTAAACCGGGCGATCGCGTGTGCATCGACCCAAACCATCCCTGCGGCTGCTGCGAACCCTGCCGCGACGGAATCAACCACTACTGCGAGCATATGACCGGTTACGGCACCACCGTTAACGGCGGCTTTGCCGAGTACTGCTCCGTCGATATGCAGCAAGTCTACAAGTTGGGCGATCACACCAGCTTTGAGCAGGGTGCTATGACCGAGCCCGTCTCCTGCTGCCTGCACGGCATTGATATGTGCAACATCAAGCCCGGCAGCACAGTTGTCGTTATCGGCGGTGGCATGATCGGTCTGCTCATGATGCAGCTTGCCAAAAACGCCGGCGCCACCAAGGTCGTCTTGCTCGAGCCCGTCGAGGGCAAGCGCGAGGTTGCGCTCAAACTCGGCGCCGACCTGGCAATTGATTCCATCCACGAGGACGTCCCGGCCCGCCTGAAGCAGGAGGGCGTCGGCAACGTCGATGTCGTTATCGAGTGTGTTGGCAAGCCCGTCACCATCGAGCAAGCCATCCAGATCGCCGGCCACAAGGCTACGGTCATGATGTTCGGCCTCACCAAGCCCGATGAGACAATCACCGTCAAGCCCTTCGAGGTCTTCCAGAAGGAGCTTGTGCTTACCTCGTCCTACATCAACCCTTATACGCAGCGTCGCGCGCTCGAGCTCATCGACTCTGGCAGGCTCGACGTATCCTCGATGGTCGCCAAGGTGGCTTCCCTCGACGAACTCGGCGCCATCCTGTCAGACCCGGCCCTGCGTGCCATGGGCAAATATATAATCGACCCCAGCAAGTAAATCGATTGACACCTGCGCGGACGGCCCTCATCCGTCGTTCACGCACCCAGCTCTAGGAGACCGTCATGGCGCGAGCCATCTTCCAAACTATTTATGACAACGTGAAGCAGTCGATTGACGACGGCACATACGCCTATCAGAGCTATCTGCCTTCGGAGACTGAGCTCACGCAGCTGTTTGACTGTTCGCGCATGACGGTCCGTCGCGCCATCTCGATGCTTGCGGCAGATGGTTACGTGCTCCCCCAGCAAGGCAAAGGCATGCGCGTCATTCGCAACATCAGTGACGAGAAGAGTCGTGGTGGCGGCGGACTCGAGACCTTTAAGGAAATCGCGGTCAACCGAGGCTTTGAGCTCAAGACTGTCACCACCGTCTTTGAGCTCCTCATCTGCAGCAAGGCGCTCTCCAAGATTACCGGGTTTCCCGAAGGCTGTGAGCTCACACGCGCCAAACGCATCCGTTATGCAGACGGACAAGCCGTGTGCTCCGACGACTCCTATTACCTAAGCTCACAGGTACCGGGGCTGACACCCGAGATTGTCAACGACTCGATCTATCGTTACCTCGAAGAAGACCTTGGCATTAAGATTGCCACGGGCAAACGCGATGTAACGATCGAGCATCCCACGCCCGAGGATACGCGCGTGCTCGATCTCGACGACTTTAACGCACTCGCCGTTATACGCGGACAGACCTACAACGCCGACGGTATCCTTATGGAATACACCGAGACCAAACAGGTTCCCGGGTTCTTTTTGCTCCATGAAACCGTGACGCGCAACGGTACCGGTCGAACCGGCCGCCAAAGCAGCATGAACTAACCATTTATTAGTTGCGGTGGAATAGTTCCTAGAATGGCCAGCTTAAGGGCAAAACAGGAACTATTCCACCGCAACTTTTTTGGCCGGCGGGGCAGTACCTGTCCCACCGGCCATCATTTACGCTCTTTTAGCTAGTCCGCGAGCTTCTCCACCTGGTCGAGCATCTTGTCGAGCTTGGCCTTTGCCTCGGCCTTGACCTTCATCGCCTCTTCGTGGGCCTTGGCCTTCTGGGCAGCCTTTTCCTCGGCCTCGGGATCGACGACAACCAGATTGGAGGCGTCGTGCTCGACCAGCTTGAGCGCATGCTCGGGACAAACCTTGACACAGGCGCCACAGCCTAAACAATACGTGGACTCCAACGCAAAGCGGCCGCTTCCCACCAAATCGCAGGCGGACGTGGGGCACGCGTTAACGCACTCGCCACACGACGTGCACTTGTCAAAATCGCACTCCGGCGTGCTCACCTGCATGTTCTGGGCAAGCTCGGGATGGTTCTGCAGTGTCGAGAGCACCAGCTGCCGCCCGTGCGTGAGCGAACGGCGACGCTTGGTCGTCGTGGTGCCGCACATGGTGTTGAGCGTGCGCTCCAGCTGGGTAATCTGATGACGATGGGCTTTGAGCTTCTGCGTCACCGAGGCCAGCGCCGCCGTCGCCGGGTTGAGCTTGGTCACTGTCAGGCCCGTCGTGCGGGCGATCTTTTCCATGTACTCCTTGCGTTCGTACTCGCGAAGCTTATGGCACTTGAGGCTCTTGGGGTCGACCTCCAGGCCCAAACCCGTGCCAGACCACTCCTCGGCCTTCGCAATCGCCTCGCCCAGAATGTCCTCACCGCCGGTGTTGCGACACTTATCGCACACGCCCAGTGGCAGGTAGACGCTCACGTTGGGATAGTCGGCCAGCACCGAGAACCAGGTCTCGGCCGTAATATCGCCCACACAGGCAACGACGACCTCGTTTTCGCGCGGCATGCGCTTGAGGGCGCGCGTGCAGGTGACGTAGGCGGTCTCGTGGCTCGTAGCAGCAGAGACGATATCGTCATATAGGTTTTTAGGCGCCAGGCGCGGCGAGATGATCGCCTCGGTCGGACAGGCAGCGGCGCACAGGCCGCACTTGCGGCAGGAGTCGAGGATCTCGATGGCGTCTTCCTCGACCTCGATAGCGTTGACCGGGCACACGTCCATGCACGCGGTGCAACCGCTCTTTTCGTTTTTGCAGGTCAGGCACGGAATGGTGTTGCCGCGCGGACGCTCCTTGTAGTCGGCAGGATTCCACTGCGGTGCCGACGGATCGAGTGCATCGGTCACACCGCCAAGCGGGTTTTTAAGAAAGTCGAAACCCTTGCTGATCTCGATAATGTCATCAAACAGATCGTGTTCCTGCGCCATGCGCGGCCCCTCCCTGAGCAGTGCAAACAAGCAAGAGATAATGATACGCTATCGGCCCACGCCTCGGGCAAATTACACGCGGCGCATCTTTGCGGCAAATAGCCTATGCCTATCGCCGCCTCGATTGCACAAGGTCAATCAAGCGCCAAGCTATGCCTCGCACATGAGCTGCACGAGCTTCTGTTTGGTCACCTTGGTCTGCTCGTTGGCCATGTTACGCTCGTTTCTAAAGACCGCATTTGCAACACTCTGCAGATCGGCATCGGAAATCTCGCCAAGGCCCAGCTCCTCGAGCGTCGTCGGCAGACCGACGCGTTGGCAAAACTCGAGCACCCGATCAAGCTCGGGTGCACGCTCCAGGCGCAGCTGCACCACCAGACCAAACCCTACGGCCTCGCCGTGCATGGCCTTGCACTCGGGCAAAATCGTCAGGCCGTTGGCGATCGCATGCGCCAACGCCAAGCCACCGCTCTCAAAGCCGACGCCCGAAAGCAGAATATTGCACTCGATCAGGCGCTCAACCGCTGGCGATATACGGCCCTTTTTGAGATCGCGCTTGGCAGCGACGCCGCACTCCATGAGCGCGTCGTAGCAGGCACGTGCCGCGACCAGAGCCAAGTGTCCCGGCGTGCCACCGTGCTCGTTGGAGCCGTGCGCCGCGGCGCACGAACGCGCCTCGAAGTACGTTGCCAGCGCGTCGCCCATACCAGCGACTGTCATGCGCAGCGGGGCTGCCGCGACCACGTTGGTATCGACCACGACCAGGTCTGGATTCTTCTCGAGCATCAGGTAGCGGTCGAACGACCCATCCTCGTGATACAGCACCGAAATCGCGCTGCACGGACCGTCCATCGAAGCCGCCGTGGGGCATACGCACAACGGCACCTCGGCATAAAACGCAACGGCCTTGGCAATATCGAGTATCTTGCCGCCGCCAATGCCCACCACCACGTCGCAATACTCGGCCCGGGCTTCCTTAGCCATTTCGACAACGGCGTCTTCCGTACACGGACCGTCATAAATCTTAAAGAACGGCTCACTTGGATCTTCGTCCAGAAATCCATCGACGATCTGCTTGCACAGCCGATCCTCGGTGCCCTGGTCAAACAAGACATAAGCAGCGCAGCCCAACCATGACAAATACCTGCCCTGACGCGAAAGTTCGCCCGGCCCCTGAACATACCGGCCGGGACCGCCATAAACCATGGGAAGCGCCATACGAGAATCCGCCCTTCATCAAATAACGATTGGTGCAAAGTAACTTGCCCCCTGCACCAACTTGTGCATTGGAGACAGGCCACTTTGCACCATAGCAAAAAGGGGCAAAGCCATCTGCCGGCTTTGCCCCTTCCTTAGCTTGATTTACTCATCCATGAGGTAATAATGACCCAGCGCGTCGGCACCCAGGATGGCGTTGGCGACCATCTCAGGCGTCACCTCAAACGGCATGTTGCACATGGTGTCATCGGGCGCGCAGGCGGCCTCGGCAACAATCATGGCCTGCTCGCGTGTAAGCTCGGCAACGCCAAGTTCCTTCATCGTGACCGGCAGGCCCAACTCAATGCAGAAGCCCAAGACTTCCTCAAGCTTCTCAGTCGGAGCATCCTCGAGTACCAGCTGGACGATGGTACCAAAGGCGACCTTCTCGCCGTGATACATGCCGTGGCACTCGGGCAGCATCGTCAGGCCATTGTGGATGGCATGAGCAGCAGCAAGGCCCGAGCTCTCAAAGCCAATGCCCGAAAGCAGCGTATTGGCCTCGATGATGTGCTCGACGGCAGGCGTGAGCGCACCCTTCTCCAGCGCGACCTTGGCCTTGACGCCATCGGCCATGAGCGTCTCATAGCAGAGCTTGGCGAGCGCCAGGCCAGCCATACCGCCCTTGCCGCCGGCGCAGGTGCCGCCGTCGGCATCATGCGTCGCCTGTGCCTCGAAATAGGTTGCGAGCGCATCGCCCATACCGGAAACCGTCAGGCGCACCGGGCTCGCCGCGATAACCGTCGTATCCATCAGGACAATGTTGGGGTTTGCCTTAAGGAAGAGATATTTATCGAACTGGCCGTCATCGGTGTAGAGCACCGAAAGTGCCGAGCACGGTGCATCGGTCGAAGCAATGGTGGGGCAAATGATAACCGGAGACTCCAGGTAATAGGCGACGGCCTTCGCGGTGTCGAGGATCTTGCCGCCACCGACGCCGACGATGATGTCGCAACCGTTGTCGCGAGCGAGCGCAACCAGGCGATCGACCTCGCCCTTGGAGCACTCGCCGTTAAAGTCCTCAAACAGCAGCTCGGCCTTAGCCTCGGCAAAACCGCCCTCGATCTTGGCACCGACACGCTTCTTGCCCGAAGGCGTCACGATGACGAGGGCCTTAGCACCGAGCGGCTCGACATAGGAACCGAGCTTGGCCAGCTCGTCCGGGCCCTGGATGTACTTGCTGGGGCTATTGAAAATTGCAGCCATAACTATCCCATTCTCTAAAATAAAAAAGAAAGGGGCTCCGTACAGATACGTGCGGAGCCCCTCGTTACGATAACAAGAGTCGATTAGAAATCGATGTCGGTGTCGTAGTAGCAGGCCTTGAGAATCTTCTCGAAGTCGGCAGCCTTGGTCTCACGCGGGTTCTCGGGCGTGCAGGCGTCGGTCTCGGCGTTCGCGGCGATCTCGGGAAGCTTGGCGAGGAACTCCTCCTCGGAGACCATCTGCGGGTTCTCGGCGTCGACCTTCACGCCACCATTCGCGTAATCCTTGATGGACTGCGGAATGTTGAGCTGGTCGTTGAGGTCGCGAATCTTCTGGACGAGCGCGGCGATGAGCTCCTCGTTGGTCTCGCCGGGAAGGTGCAGGATCTCCTTGGCCACGTAAGCATAACGCTCGGCAGCACGGGGATCCTTGGAGTTCCACTGGATGACCTTGCCCAGGTACATGGCGTTAGCAGCACCGTGGATGATGTGGCCGTTCTCGAAGGCAGCACCGGTCTTGTGAGCCATGGAGTGAACGATGCCGAGCAGGCCCGAGGAGAAGGCGATACCGGCGATGCACTGAGCCTCGTGCATGTGCTGACGGGCCTCATGGTCGCCAGCATAGGACTTGGGCAGCCACTCGACGATCTCGCGGATGCCGTGCAGAGCGTTGGCGTCGGTGAACATGGAAGCGCAGGTGGAAACGTAGGCCTCCATGCAGTGGGTCAGAGCGTCCATGCCGGTGTGAGCGCACAGCTTGGCGGGCATGGTGTAGGTGAGCTCGGGGTCGACGATGGCGACATCAGGGGTGATGTTGAAGTCGGCCAGCGGGTACTTGATGCCCTTGGCGTAGTCGGTAATGACGGAGAAGGCAGTGACCTCGGTAGCGGTACCGGAGGTAGAGGAGATGGCGCAGAAGTGAGCCTTCTGACGCAGCTCAGGGAAGCTGAACGGCTGGATGATGTTATCGAAGGACTCCTCGGGATACTCGTAGAAGACCCACATGGCCTTAGCGGCATCGATGGGCGAGCCGCCGCCGATGGCGATAATCCAGTCGGGCTCGAACTCGCGCATGGCCTCGGCGCCCTTCATGACCGTCTCGATGGACGGATCGGACTCGACGCCCTCGAACAGCTTGACCTCGAAACCGCCTTCCTTAAGGTCGGCCTCAACGTCCTGCAAGAACCCGCCACGGCGCATAGAGCTGCCGCCAGAAACGATGATGGCCTTCTTGCCCTTGAGGTTCTTCACCTCGTGGCGAGCGCCCTCACCAAAGTACAGATCGCGAGGATTGGTAAAACGTCCCATACTGTGCCTCCTAAACAAGCCCCTCTTAGACTTGTGTATATAACGGAGCACCCAATTGGCTCCGTTAGGACCGTTTTGCGCGTTGCCGGCGATGACAATGCGCGATGTCTAAACGTCTCAACGCTCAGACAAACACTATTTTACCGTTCTGGTTGGTCAGTTATTCACCTAAAGCCGACAATGATGAAACGTTTTTTCTATCCCTGAAGACCCTTGTGGGGCATTCATACTCCCAAGCTGGGCAAACGTTTTATCAAGGTTGACCACATATCCCGGGCAGGACGGTGCCCCTCCAAAATGCGCCCCGTTCGCCGCCAAAAATCGACCGTTTGCGGCACCGTGATACCACTCGGTCGTCCAAGGTGTCGACATTTGTGCGACATCCGTCTTCGTGGTGCAAAGGTGCAAGTCCAAGTGCGGCACCCCCGGTGTGCCACATGCGGGTAAACTAGAAGCTTATATAGAGACATTTGAACCCTAACCGCAGCAAAGGAGGCCCCATGGCATTCGATCCCATTCAAGAGGATTGCCATCGCCTCGTTCTTGAGGCCTTGCGCCGCGACAATATCCCGCTCACCGACGGCACCGCCGTAGAACGTCTGATGGAACAATTCACCCGCAACCCCGCGCCGCTCATCGTGCACGACCGCGACCGCGCCGGGCACCTCATTGCCAAGGTGGTCGAGGCTGTCGACTACCGCATTCCCTTTATCCCTGACGATATCCAGGCAGAGCAAGAAGAGGCCGCTGCCGAGAACATGCTTCGCGAGGCGGCCGAGCTCGATCCCGCCAACTGGGACGCTCAGCGCATGCTGACCGCCCTCACCGCCAACTCCAACGAGGAGTACGTACAGTACTTGGTATCCAAGCGCGATGAAGTCGAGCATGATCTGGCGCTCAAGATCGCCTCGGCGCAGGACCCCTACGAGCGCGAGGCCGCAGGCGACCTTATGCGCCGCCCCTACCTGCGCTGGCTTGCTGCCCTTGCGTCGCGCGCCCTCATTAGCGGCCGCTATCGCATGTCGCTCGAAGCCGCAAACCGCAGCCTCGACTTTGCCCCTAACGATCCGGCCGGCGTCCGCCACACCGCGATGCTCGCCATGGCGAAGCTCGAATACCCCGCCGAGGAGCTCAAGCGCTTTCGCTCTGCCCACTCCGTCCCCTATCTCGCCAACACGCCGCTGCGCCGTCGTCCCAAGGACGCGGAGCGCGACTTGGACCCATGGACGCTCATCGCGCTGATGAGCGCAGCCTGGCGCGAGCTGGACTACGAGGACGCCGAGCACTACTTGCGCATCCTTGCACGCTCGTGCCCGCACGCAGCCGAGGCACTCTACTTCCAAACCGAGTTTCCCGATGGCGTCTATGCCCGCGTCAACGTGGGCGTGGGCTCCACCGACGAGCTTGTCCTTGCGCTGTCCGAGGCGACGCCGGTACTGCAGGAGGGCTTGGGCGCCCCCGACAACGCCAGCTTTGCCGCCTGGGTCGCCACCAACGATATCGTGCGCTCCCAGATCGATGAGCACATCCTGCGGGCGGCCGAGCAGGGCTTGCCGTTTAAGGGAGGGGACCTCTAATGGATCCGAGCGTCTACATCCCCGCCTACCTGGAGCGCGCCTACGTTGCGTCGCACCCCGAGCTCACCGATGCAGCACGCGAGCTTGTCCATAACGACGTGAGCGTCAACCCTCATAAGTATGCGCAGACCGAGCATGCCCAGGCGCTGCTGTCCTATGCCGGAGTTCATCGCCACCTGCTCGACGAGCTCCATCGCATCGAGGACATGGGCAGTGACGAGGAGTTTGAGCAGACGCGCAACCGCCTGTTCGACGATATGCGCGATGAGTTGCTCAAGATCGTCCGCGTCGATGCGTATGTCCTCGATGCCCAGCTGCTCGCCATCATCCTGGCGGACACGCCCGTCGATGCCTGCCTGGGCGACCTGATGAAACTCGAGGCGACCACGGCCGATTACCTGCGGCAAAGCGTGCCCGGGTTCGACATGGAGGCCCCACACTACTGGGCCAACAAGGTTTTGACGGACGGCGTGACGGCGGCCGATCTCACCGTAAGCGAGCCGGCTCTTATCGGGTGGCTCCACACGCTCGAGGCCATCTCGCAGCTGTGCATGGCGAGTGCCCGCTACCGCGCTGCCGCCAACTATGCCCGACGCGCCCTTAAGGCAGAAGGCTATCCCACCCGTGCCGCCGGCACCGTACTGCTTGCCCTCGCACGCCTGGAAGACCAGGACGACTTTTTTGCCTTGGCCCACCAGCTCGAGGAGCAGATGGGGGCCGATGCCCTCGAGAACTCTCCCTGGTACCTGCTCGCCCGTACGATTCTGCTGTTCAAAACAAACAAGATGCGTCCGGCGACACGCGCCCTGCGCGAGTTTGCCAACCGCTGCGAGGGTGGCGCGTTCTTTTTGCTGAACCCCATGTATCAGACGCCATACCTTCCCTGCCGGCCCGAGCCACACGATCCCTGGGACCTTTCGCACCAAGCAGTTTGGGAAGCCGACGGCATCATCTCGGACACTCCCGACTTTGCCCCCTGGGCCAATGCCTGCGAAGACGTGTCGCAGCTTGCCCAGGAATTTGCGCGCCGCTACGGATTTTAGTGATGCACTCAACCCGACCATGTCGTTTACGTTAGGAACGGTTTCATGAACCTCCGCTCATCTCTCGCCTGCACCTCGAGCGATATCGCCCGCTGGGGGCTGCGCTCCGTCCTTAAGCGCCAGGGCGGCGTACTCCCCGGCCGCATCGCCATGAAGATCAACCCCAAGCTGCTGAGCGACCTCGCGGGCCTTGTCGACCGCAGCGTGGTGATCACCGGCACCAACGGTAAGACCACCACTTCGAACCTGATCGCCGACGCCGTTGCCGCCAGCGGCGCCACCGTGGTATGCAACCGCGCCGGCAACAACATGGAGCCGGGCGTGGTGGGCGCACTGCTCGAGGCGCGCAGCGGCCTCAAGCGTGCCGGCAGCGGCAAGCGCGTAGGCGTCTTTGAGTGCGACGAACTCTACACCGTGCGCGTCCTGCCCAAGCTCAAGCCGACGTACTTCGTGCTGCTCAACCTGTTCCGTGACCAGCTAGATCGCTATGGCGAGATCGATCACACCCAAGAGGTCATCGCCCACGCGCTGGAGCTTTCGCCGGCAACGACACTCATCTACAACGCCGATGACCCGCTGTGCGCCTCGATTGCCGCGCGCGTTCCCAACGCGAGTATTGCCTTTGGCATCGATGGCGCCACCGACACCGAGTCTGACCGCATCAGCGACTCGCGTTTTTGCTCGCAGTGCAACGCCCCGTTGGAGTACGACTACGTACAGTATGGTCAACTCGGCGCCTACCATTGCCCCTCGTGCGGTTGGGCACGCCCCGCACTGGTCCGCCGCGTAACGAATGTGGAGCTCAGTCGCGATGGCTATGGTTTTGACCTGGTGTTTGGATCTGATTCCAACGCACCAGCCGCGCACATCGCCACGCGCTACAACGGCCTGTACATGGTCTACAACGTTGCCGCCGCATTCTTTGCCGCACATGAGTTAGGCGTGGATACGGCGCACCTGCAGCCCACGCTCGATGCCTACGTGCCCGCCGGCGGACGCATGGGCCGCTGGGAGATCGCCGGCCGTACCGTCGAGGCAAACCTGGCCAAGAATCCCGTGGGCTTCGATCGCCAGATCCAGTCTATTAAAACGGCAGGCGGCAGGCTCTGCGCTTTCTTCCTGAACGACAACAGTGCCGACGGCCACGATGTCTCCTGGATCTACGACGTCGACTTCGAGCGCATCGCCGATACCCCAGGGCTTGTCGCCTTTGCCGGCGGCACGCGTGCACACGATATGCAGGTACGTCTCAAGTACGCCGGCATCAATGCCGCAATTATCTCGGACGTCGCGCAGGCAATTGGCACCGTGGCAGACGAGGCTGCCGGCAACACTTTCTACGCTGTCGCTAACTACACGGCCTTCCCGCCGCTGGTCAAGGAGCTCGACGAGCTTAAGGGCGCCACCGCCGACGTTGTTGCCGGACGCGCCGTGGCCCGCGCCGATGGCAACGCCATCCCTTCCGCCGTCGCGCCGGTCGAGCTTTCGCGCCCGTTGCGCATCGTCTACCTGTATCCCGATGCGCTCAACCTCTATGGCGACGGCGGCAACGTTATCGCGCTCGAACGCCGCTGCGCCTGGCGCGGCATTCCCGTGCGCGTGGACGAGGTCCACATGGGCGAGGTGCTCGACCTGACCGACGCCGATATCGTCATGATGGGCGGCGGCTCCGATCGCGACCAGTTGGCTGTGGCACACGAGCTGCTCGCTCAAAAAGACAAGGTCGCGGCCTATGTTGAGGATGGCGGCACACTGCTTGCCATCTGTGGCAGCTATCAGCTGCTCGGCCGTTCGTACTACATGGGCGACGATCGCATTGAGGGTCTGGGCGTCATTGCCGCCGAGACTGTGCGCGGCTCCGACCGCCTGATCGGCAACGTCGCCGTCAAAACCGACCTGGCACCCGAGCCCTTTGTGGGATTCGAGAACCACGGCGGGCGCACGCTTTTGGACGCCGATGCCACGCCGCTCGGAACGTCTGTCGTCACGGGCACCGGTAACAACGGCGACGATGGCTTTGAGGGTCTCATCTACAAGGGCGTCATCGGCACGTACCTACACGGACCGGCACTGCCCAAGAACCCCGAGCTCGCCGACTGGCTCATCGTCCACGCCCTCGAGCGCCGTGGCGACGCGCAGGCCAACGCTCTGCTGCCGCTCAAACCCCTCGACGACACCTACGAGCACGCCGCCCACGACGCCGCGATGAAGCTCCTCCCCTAACGCCCGCCACCACAAAGGGGACAGGCACCTTTGTGGTGGTTTTGAACCGTCCCAGCAGTTTGTCTCGATCTGTAACATCTAGACCGTTGAAAGTCGTCTTACTGTTACAGATTGAGATGTTCGTCCCGACGCCCGCCGTTTGTCTCGATCTGTAACACATAGAGCCGATTTGCCCGCCCAGATGTTACAGGTTGAGGTGTTTGAAGATCGGGATAGAGAGTCGGCTCCTGTGTGGTGGTTTTCCAGTTTACCAACGATATACGCGCCGGCAAAAAAGTCTGCTATACTCTTTCCCGCTGTCCCCATCGTCTAGCGGCCAAGGACGCCACCCTTTCAAGGTGGATATCGCGGGTTCGAATCCCGCTGGGGGCACCACAGAATCTGAGAAGCCCGTTACCAATTCGGTGGCGGGCTTTTTGCTACCCATACGCCGGGATTCGAACCCGACAGGGTGCGGAGCTGAGGAAACGCGGAGCGTTTTCCAGCACAGCACGCAAGGAGCGGAGCGACGCAGCGGAAGCGGGCGGCGCCAGCCGCACGCGGACATCCCGCTGGGGGCACCAACTCAAAAATGTACGAACCCGCCGGATGTAAGGTCCGACGGGTTCGTTCTTTTTGCCGTTATAAGACGAAAAGTACTCAACGCCCTTGCGCTAGATAAACAGCTCGCATTCTTTTCGCTCAGAGCAGGCTTTGCTCAACATCTTGGTAGCCGCAGAGAGCATGACGGGATTTACCGTGCGAGCGCCCCACGGACATACGGCAATGCAGCGCATGCAGGAAATGCAGGCCTTTTTGTCCACCCGCTTGGGATCGTCTTTATCGATAGCGCCAACGGGACACGCTGCGACGCAAGCCCCGCAGGCGGTGCACTCCTTTGTGGCCCTAGGCACCATGCCGGTACCCCCGGCCTTCTTATAGGGACGATTACCCGGAATAGCCGGCTCAGAAGCATCTCCTGCAGACATCTTTTGCTGAATCTGATCCGCAAACCCAGCGAGCTGCGCCGCGTCCTGTGCATCAGGCCGACCGGCTGCAAACTGGCGAACAATAGAATGCTCGGCGATGGCAGAAACCGCCGCGATCACCCGAAAGCCCGCATCTTTCGCCGCATCCTCAAGCTCGACCAGCGTGTCCTCATACGCGCGGTTTCCGTAAACACAAACCAGAACCGCCTGCGCACCGTTTCCCCGCATCATACCCAAGCGCTCCGCAGCCACAGCCGGGACTCGCCCGCCATACGAGGGTACCGCGATCACGGCTACATCCTCTTTTGTCATCGCAACCGTGCGAAAACCAAGCCCGCTATCGGTCAGATCTACAGCAACGGTTTCCCCTTCCAACGCATTGGCAATGTAGCCAGACGCCTTTTCCGTTCCGCCGGTCGGGCTAAACACGATATCGAATACCTTCATCGGATAATCCTCCCCTTTATGAACAAACGGCCGAAACGTCCGCGTGCCAAAACAGGTTACAACTTTTAAGATGTCCCGCGCGAAACGCTCGCTCGGCTGCAAGTTCAAAGCAGGTCAAAGCGGCAAAAAAGAAGGGGCCTCACACAGGCGAGACCCCTTCACACGCAAAATCAAACGTGTCTGTTACACATAGAACAGAATGTCGTCGTAGGTCGGGACCGGCCAGTAGTCAGCGGCCACAATCTCCTCCATGGCATCCACGGCGGCGCGCAACGTATCCATAGCGGGAACGACCTCATGTGCATACACGTTGGCCTGCTCCTGGCCATCGAGAGCCTCGGCCTTCTGATGCACGGCGTCGAGCGCCTTGATGGAGTCGTTGATGGTGGTGATGCCGTTGCAGAGCTTGTTGAGCGTGTTCTGCTCGCACTGCATGGCGGCCTCCGCACCAGCGGCACGAATAGTCTCAAGGCCCTTAGCGACCTTGGTGGCATAGGCGGTAATGACCGGGCGATAGGTACGACGCGCCTCGCGAACCATCGTGGTGGCCTCGATGTTCATGAGCTTGTTGTACTTCTCGAGCTTACAGTCGTAGCGGCACTGGGCCTCGGCCTTGGTCAGGACACCCGTCTCCTCAAAGAGCGCAATGGCCTTATCGGAAACAAAGGCGGGCAGGGCGTCAGCCGTGGTCTTGTTGTTGGCAAGACCGCGCTTCTCGGCCTCAACGGGCCACTCGTCAGAGTAGCCATCACCGGAGAACAGGATGCGCTGGTGGTCGGTCAGGACCTTCTTGCAGTACTCGAGCGCGGCGTCCTGGAACTCATCCTCGGGCGTACCCTCAAGCGCGTCGGCGAAGGACTTGAGCGACTTGGCCACGGCGGCATCGAGCACCAGGTTGGAGTCGGAAACGTTCTGCTCGGAACCGCAGGCACGGAACTCGAACTTGTTGCCGGTGAAGGCAAACGGGGAGGTGCGGTTGCGGTCGGTGTTGTCCTGCATCAGCTTGGGCAGGGTATCGGCGCCCAGGTCGAGCACGCCGCGCGTGGCATGGACGGAAGCCTTGCCATCGATGATCTTCTCGACGACCTCGGTAAGCTGGTCGCCCAGGAAGATGGACATAATCGCCGGAGGAGCCTCGTTGGCGCCCAGACGATGGTCGTTGCCGGCAGAGGCAACGGAGGCACGCAGGAGCTCCTGATAGTTATCGACGGCCTCGATCACCGCGGTGAGGAAGACGATGAACTGCAGGTTGTCGAGCGGGGTGTCGCCCGGATCGAGCAGATTCTCGGACTCGGTGCCAAGCGACCAGTTGTTGTGCTTGCCCGAACCGTTGATGCCCTCGAAGGGCTTCTCGTGCAGCAGGCAGACCAAGTCGTGGCGGGAGGCGATGAGCTTCATCTTCTCCATCATGACCAGATTCTGGTCGATGGCCTCGTTGACCTCGCCATAGACCGGTGCGAGCTCATGCTGGCAGGGAGCAACCTCGTTGTGCTTGGTCTTGGCGGGAATGCCAAGCGCCCACAGCTCATCGTCCAGGTCCTTCATATAGGCCGAGACGGTGGGGCGGATAGCGCCAAAGTAGTGCTCCTCGAGCTCCTGGCCCTTGCAGGGAGCAGCACCAAAGAGGGTGCGGCCGGTGATGACCAGGTCCTTGCGCTTGCGATAGGCGTCCTTCTTGATCAGGAAGTACTCCTGCTCGTCGCCCACGGAAGGAACGACCTTCTTGGGGGTCTTGCCAAACAGCGCCAAAACGCGCTTAGACTCACGCGAGAGCGCGGTCATGGAACGCAGCAGCGGGGTCTTCTTGTCCAGGGCCTCGCCCGTGTAGGAGCAGAAAGCCGTGGGGATGCACAGGACATCGTCCTTGATAAAGGCGGGGCTAGTGGGATCCCAAGCGGTGTAGCCACGGGCCTCGAAGGTAGCGCGCAGGCCGCCGTTGGGGAAGCTGGAGGCGTCCGGCTCGCCCTGGATGAGGTTCTTGCCCGTAAACTTGGTAATGGCGGTGCCGTCGTGGTTGGGCTCCAGGAAGCTATCGTGCTTCTCGGAAGTAATGCCCGAAAGCGGCTGGAACCAGTGCGCGTAGTGCGTCGCACCCTTGGAGATGGCCCAGACCTTCATGGCATGAGCAACGGCGTTGGCCACGTCCAGGTCGAGCGGCTCACCGCCCTCGAGGGTTGCAGCAAGGCGCTTCCAAATGTCCTTGGGGAGGTAATCCTTCATGACTTCCTCAGAGAACACCATGGTCCCGAAGCGGTCAGTAAGTTCGGCCATACGGAACTCCCTTCGTATCGGCACCGCGTGAGAAGCGGTGTTGATTACTAACGAACGAGTCATAGCTTAGACTCGCCGTGTTTCCGCGACATTACCGTTATGTTGCTGTCGCGAAACCAATCAATGAGGTTACCCTATCGAGGCGGCGTTGCCACCCTCAACAGCCAATCAACTGCATAAATTGCAGACCTCTCCCCATGGTTTAAGGGTAGTCAATTTGGGACGGGGCTTTATTAACTGGTATTTCGTATCAGATACCATTCGATATAGCCCCATCCTACATTGACCGCACTGTTATAGGAAATGCCGATAGCGAAGCATTTTCGATTGGTATCCCCAAATAGCGAGTGAAACTCCATCGTGGCACAGTGGTGCTGTAGAATCCTTACAACACATCGCACTATTACGTATCTAAAGGAGAACGATATGCGCGTCGACGAGCTTTTTAAGCAGGCAGCATCCCAGGGCACCGTACCCGTTTCGTTTGAGATGTTCCCACCCAAGGGCGAGCTGACCCTCGACACGGCTCGCAAAGTGGCAGGCAATCTGTGCAAGCTTTCGCCGAGCTTTGTCTCGGTCACCTGCTCAGCCGGCGGCTCGGGTAACGGTGCCACCACCGCCCCCATCGCGCATATGATTTCGAGCGAATTCGATACGCCCTCGGTAGCGCACCTCACCTGCGTGGGCCGCACCCACGCCGACATCGCCGCCAAGATCGACGAGTATCGCACCGCCGGCGTTGAAAACATCCTGGCCCTGCGCGGTGATCTTCCCGCTGGCGCGACCGAGGACGACAAGCCCGCCTCGGACTACGCCTACGCCCGCGACCTTATCCCCGAGCTCGTCGACGCCGGCTTTTGCGTGGGTGCCGCAGCCTACCCCGAGGGCCACATTGCCTGCGAGGATCTCAACCTCTCGGTCGAGCACCTCAAGCAAAAACAGGACGCCGGCGCGAGCTTCTTTGTGACGCAGCTCTTTTTTGATAACGAGTGCTTTTACCGTTTTCGCGAGCTTGCCGACAAGGCCGGCATCACCGTGCCCATTACCGCGGGCATCATGCCGTTTATGGGCAAGTCGCAGATCAGCCGCATGGTCTTTATGTGCGGTGCGTCGCTGCCCTCCCCCGTCATCAAGATTCTCGCCAAGTACGAGAACGACCCCGAGAGCCTGCAGGCGGCCGGTGTAGATTATGCTGCTCGTCAGCTTTGCGACCTTAAGGAGCACGGTGCCGACGGTCTGCACCTGTACACTATGAACCGTCCTGCAATCGCCGCGACCATTATGGAGCGCCTGGGGTAATGGAAAAACCGCACGCCGATATAACCGTTGTTGAAGTGCCGGCCGACCTTGCGTCGCCGGCGCTTTATCGTATCGACGCTGCCCACCACCCTCGTGTCGACCGTGCCGAGATGCTGCGCTACCTGGGCTACGGCGGCCAGCAGATTGAGCCAGAGCTGTCGCAGCGTATTGAGCTTGTCGTTGAGCGTCTGGAGCTGGACATTGAGCCCCGCGGCGTGCGCCGCACATTTGCCATCGATGCCACGGGAGTCGATGAACAGGGCGATCCTTGCATTCGCTTGGTCGGCACCAACGTTGAGCTGCGCGGTCGCGATATCTATCGCCACCTCAAAGACGCCCGCTTTGCCGCACTCATGGCATGCACCCTCGGCATGGACGCCGAGCGTCGTCTGCGCACCACGGGAGCCCAGCAGCCCCTGGAGGGAGCCGTGCTCGACGCCGCATGCTCTGCCTATGTAGAAGCCGCCGTCGAGCAGATGGACCAGCAGGTCAAGGCTGCGGCCGCCGCACACGGACTCGCCGGTAACTGGCGCTTCAGTCCCGGCTACGGCGACTGCCCGCTTACGGCCCAGCGCTCAATCGTTGCTGCGCTCAACGCTACGCGGCTCATCGGGCTTACCGTCACGCCTACCAGCCTGCTCATGCCCACAAAGAGCGTGACCGCGGTGATCGGTCTGTTTGACGGCGAGGTCCACGACGCCCAGAGCCGCCCCACCTGCAATATCTGCCGCATGCGCGAGCACTGTCGCTTCCGCGCCGCCCACACCACCTGCTATTCCAGCCATTAGGAGCCCTCGATGTTTACTCCGCTTATCACTCATGATCTGGACGGCGCCGCGCTGGCGGCGCCCGTTGATGCCGCACGCCGCAATGGCGCTGTATACAAGACGCGCACAATCGACGACCTTCGCATTAAGGACGATCGCCTGCGCGCCGCCATCGAGGGCACGGGGCACCTGCTGTTCGACGGCGGCATGGGCACCATGCTGCAGGCGGCCGGCATGAAAGCCGGCGCCCTGCCCGAGCTGCTCAACTTTGAGGAGCCTCAGGTCATTACCGACATTCAGCGCCAATACGTCGAGGCTGGCTGCGACGTGATCACCGCCAACACCTTTGGTGCCAACGCCCACAAGCTCGACGGCGCCGCCACCGTGGCAGATGTCTTTGCCGCCGCTGTCGCCTGCGCCCGCGCGGCCGGTGCCCACTACGTCGCCGGCGATATCGGCCCCATCGGCGCGCTACTTCGCCCCTTGGGCACCCTGAGCTTCGACGAGGCCTATGACCTCTTTGCCGAGGAAGTGCGCGCCGGCATCGATGCGGGCGTGGACCTCTTTATTATCGAGACCATGACTGACCTTGCCGAGATCAAGGCGGCGGTCCTCGCCTGCCGCGAGAACTCCGACCTGCCCGTCTTTGCCACCATGACCTTTGAGGAAGACGGCCGCACCTTCCTGGGAACGAGCCCCGAGGTCGCCGCCATCACCCTCGACGCCATCGGCGCCGACGTCCTGGGCATCAACTGCAGCCAGGGCCCGGCCGAGCTCCGAGGACTCGCCGCGCGTATGCTCACCGTCACCGACAAGCCCGTTATGGTGCAGGCCAATGCGGGACTGCCCCGCGTGGACGATGACGGCAATACCGTCTTTGACATCCAGGCACCCGAATACGCCGAGGCCGTCGCCGGCATGATTGAGGACGGCGTGAGCGTCGTGGGTGGCTGCTGTGGCACCACGCCCACGCACATGGCGGCACTTCGCACCCTCATCGACAATCACACGCCCAGCCCGCGTCACCGCAAGCCCAGTATGTCGGTCACGAGCGCCCAGACGGTCGTGGACCTCCCCTGCGACGGCCACAAGATCGCCGTCATCGGCGAGCGCATCAATCCCACCGGCAAAAAGCGCCTGCAACAGGCCCTGCGCGACGGCGACCTAGACTACGTCGTGAGCCAGGGCATCAGCCAGCAGGAACAGGGCGCCGACATCCTGGACGTCAACGTAGGCCTGCCCGAGATCGACGAGGTCAAGATCATCCAGCAGGCGACCGAGCAGCTCCAGGGCTCCACGCTGCTGCCGCTGCAGATCGACTCCACCGACCCCGCAGCCGTCGAGGCAGCCGTGCGCCGCTACGCCGGCAAGCCCATCATCAACTCGGTCAATGGCAAACGGCAAATCATGGACGAGATCTTTCCCCTAGTCGCCCACTACGGCACCAACGTTGTCGGCCTCACGCTCGACGAAGACGGCATCCCCGATACCGCCGAGGCTCGCTTCGCCATCGCCGAGCGCATCGTGGCAGAGGCTGCCCGTTACGGCATCGGACCGAACCGCATCCTCATCGACTGCCTGGTCATGACCGCCTCGACCAACCAGCGCCAGGCCGAGCAGATCCTGCGCGCCATGTCCCTGTGCAAGGAGCGTCTGGGCGTCAAATGCGCACTCGGCGTGTCGAACATCAGCTTTGGTCTGCCCGCCCGCCCGCTGCTGGGCTCGGTCTTTTTGGCTGCCGCCTTCGGCGCGGGCCTGGACGCCCCCATCATGAACCCAGGTTCCAAGCGCTTTATGGATACCGTCTACAGCTATCGCGTCTTGAGCGTTGAGGACGAGGGCTCGACCGGATACATCGAGCGCTACGCCGGCTGGACCGATCCGTACAAGATCGCCGCTAACCCGGCAGCAGCTCAAGCAGTATCGAGCGATGCCGCACCTGCCGCAAGCACCACCGCAAGCGCCGATGACGATCCCATCCGCCACATGGTCGTCTCGGGCCGCAAAGGCGAGATCGCAGCCGAGACCGAGCGTCTTCTGGCAGATCACGACGCCATGGACCTCATCAACAACCACTTTATCCCCGCCCTCGACGAGGTTGGCGTCCTCTTTGACCAGGGAAAGTTCTTCTTGCCGCAGCTCATGGCCTCGGCCGAGGCCGCGCGCGTGGGCTTTGACACCATTAAGCGGCTGATGCCCGCCGGCGAGATTGCCGATAAGGGCAAGATCTGCGTGGCCACCGTCAAGGGCGACATCCACGACATCGGTAAGAACATCGTCAAGATGCTGCTCGATAACTACGGCTACACCGTCTTTGATCTGGGTCGCGACGTCGACCCGCAGGAGGTGCTCAAGACCGTCAAGGAACGCGACATTAAGCTCGTCGGCCTCTCGGCGCTTATGACCACCACGGTCGTCGCCATGGAGGAGACCATCAAGCTGCTTCATGCCGAGGTGCCGGGCGTCAAGATCATCGTGGGCGGCGCCGTGCTCACCCCCGAATACGCCAAGCAGATCGGCGCGGACTACTACGCCAAGGACGCCGCCGAAAGTGCTCGTATCGCCGAAGAGGTCTTTGGGCAGTAACACAACGGAAACAACCGAGCACCAAAACGTGCCGCATGCGCCACTTGGCACGTGCGGCACGTTAGAATAGATAAGACTATGCTCGTTTTGGCAGATAGGAGCGCAAGGATGGCGATTACGCCCGCAGAAATCGCGGAAACCCGCGGCATGGTTGAGGAGCAGAACCTCGACATCAGGACCATCACCATGGGTGTTTCGCTCATGGGTTGCGGTGACGAGAACCTCGACCGCATGTGCACGAAGATCTACGACCACGTGACGCACACGGCTGAGCACTTGGTCGAGACCGCCGAGAACCTCGAGCGCGAGTACGGTATCCCCATCGTCAACAAGCGCGTTTCCGTCACCCCGGTGGCGCAGATTGCCGCTTGCTGCAAGGATGAGAACCTCACCCCTATCGCGCATGCCCTCGACCGCGCGGCCGAGACGCTCGGCATCGATTACCTGGGCGGCTTCTCCGCGCTCGTCCAGAAGGGCATCGGCGACGCCGACCGCCGTGTCATCCAGTCCATCCCCCAGGCGCTCGCCGCCACCAGCCGCGTCTGCTCCAGCGTCAACGTCGCTAGCCTGCGCGCCGGCATCAACATGGATGCCGTGCTCATGGCGGCTCAGACCATCATCGATGCCGCCAAGCTTACGGCAGACGAGGATTCCGTTGGCGCCTCCAAGTTTGTCTGCTTTGCCAACATGGTCGAGGACTCCCCGTTTATGGCGGGTGCCGTCCACGGCGGTGGCGAGGCCGACGCCGTCATCAACGTAGGCGTCTCGGGTCCCGGTGTTATGGCTGCAGCCCTGGAGACGCTGCCCGATTCCGCATCGATGATGGAGGTCGCCGAGAAGATCAAGCAGACCGCCTTTAAGATCACCCGTGCCGGCGAGCTCATGAGCCGCGAGGCCGCCCGTCGCCTGGGTGTCGAGAAGGGCATTGTCGACCTGTCGCTGGCTCCCACGCCCGCCATCGGCGACTCCGTCGCGCGTATCCTCGAGATCATCGGCGTGGGCACCTGCGGTGGCCCGGGCACGACCTGCGCACTCGCCATGCTCAACGATGCCGTCAAGAAGGGCGGCGTCATGGCCAGCTCCAGCGTGGGTGGCCTCTCGGGCGCCTTTATCCCCGTGTCCGAGGACGCCGGCATGATTGCCGCCGTCGAGGCCGGCGCGCTTTCGCTCGAGAAGCTCGAGGCCATGACCTGCGTGTGCTCCGTCGGCCTGGACATGATCGCCATCCCCGGCGACACCCCGGTCGAGACCATCGCCGGCATCATCGCCGACGAGATGGCCATCGGCGTCATCAACAATAAGACCACGGCCGTGCGCGTGATTCCCGCTATCGGCAAGGGCGTGGGCGACTGCGTTGAGTACGGCGGTCTGTTCGGCCGTGCGCCCATCATGCCGGTGAACCCCAACGCCGGCACCGTGCTTGCCCACCGTGGTGGACGCTTCCCGGCACCGCTGAACTCGCTGAAGAACTAGCTGAGGGGTTCGGGCGAGGAGCCCCGCCGCCGGGCGGCAGACATATAAGGTCGCCTGCTCGGAC
>CALBOJ010000034.1 GCA_937896835.1 uncultured Collinsella sp. | reverse complement strand
CCCACCAGCAGGCAGGCGAGCCCATGGCCGATGCACTCAACCGCGCCATCGCCGCCAGCGTAAGCGATACCTGCATCTACACCATGCAGGACCTGCTCAACCTGGGCAACGAGGCGCGCATCAACACTCCCGCCACCATGGGCGGCAACTGGACCTGGCGCATGCTCGATGGCGCCATCACCCGCGAGCTCGAGCACAAGCTCACCGGCTGGACCGAGACCTACTTCCGCATCCCGTCGGAAGACGAAATTGAGCTTCCCCAATAGGAGCCACCGCGCCCGACCCCACCCCATCGTGCGGACGCGTCCGTTTTCCCCGCGCGAGGCCACTCCAATCCCTCGCGCGGGCTTCTTTTGAATTTCTGACATGTAATCAACCCATCACAGGAGGAAACATGCCCCGTATCAATCTTGCGGATCTTGCCGAGCAGTCCTTTGGCACCTCGCTCGAGCAGCTCGATGACCGTCGTATTTATAAGCTGCTGGCCAAGCTCGTGCAGGAGCGCTCTGCCGCCTGTCCTCTCAACAACGGCAAGAAAAAGCTCTACTACATCTCTGCCGAGTTTTTGATCGGCAAGCTGCTCATCAACAATATGATCGACCTTGGCATCTATGACGAGGTTAAGGACCAGCTCACCGCCGCGGGCCACGACCTCAACAAGATCGAGGAGTTCGAGGTCGAACCGTCGCTCGGCAACGGCGGCCTGGGCCGTCTGGCCGCATGCTTCCTGGATTCCATCGCCACGCTGGGCTTGACCGGCGATGGCGTGGGCCTCAACTACCATTACGGCCTGTTCCGCCAGCGCTTTGTCGACAACCAGCAGAAGGCCGTCCCCGACGAGTGGCTCGGTGAGCAGGACATCCTAGTCGACGACGACCGCTCCTACACCGTCGAGTTCGGTGATTTTGCCGTTACTTCCAAGCTCGTCAACATCGATGTACCCGGTTATGGCCAGCCCACCAAGAACCGCCTACGCCTGTTCGACCTGGCAAGTGTCGACGACGGCCTGGTCCCCGGCAGCTCCATCGACTTCGACAAGACCGAGATCGCCAAGAACCTCACCTTGTTCCTCTATCCGGATGATTCCGACGAGCAGGGCCGCCTGCTTCGCATCTACCAGGAATACTTCATGGTGAGCAACGCCGCCCAGCTCCTGATCGACGAGGCCATCGAGCGCGGCAGCAACTTGCACGACCTGGCCGACTACGCCGTAGTCCAGATCAATGACACGCACCCCACCATGGTCATTCCCGAGCTCATTCGCCTGCTCACCACCGAGCACGACATCGAGTTTGACGAGGCCGTGACCATCGTACGGTCCATGGTCGCCTACACTAACCACACGATTCTTGCCGAGGCCCTCGAGAAGTGGCCGCTCGCCAGCCTGCAAAAGGTCTCCCCTGCCATCGCCGACATTATCGTCAAGCTCGATGAGATCGCCAAGGCCGAGCACGACGACCCACGCGTCGCCATCATCGACGAATACGACACCGTCCACATGGCCCACATGGACATCCACTTTGGCTTCTCCATCAACGGCGTCGCCGCGCTGCACACCAAGATCCTGGAGGATACCGAGCTTCATCCGTTCTACGAGATCTACCCCGAGAAGTTCTCCAACAAGACCAACGGCATCACCTTCCGCCGTTGGATCCATGGCGCCAACCCCGCGCTCGCCAGCCTGCTCGACGATGTGATCGGCACCGATTGGCGCAGCACCGGCGACCTGAGTAAGCTTGCCGAGTTCGTTGACGACAAAGATGTTCTTGAGCGCCTGGCCGCCACCAAGGCCGAGGCCAAGGCCATCATGCGCCAGTTCATGGCGCTCGAGCAGGGCGTGACCATTCCCTCCAACGCCATCATCGACGTCCAGGTCAAGCGCATCCACGAGTACAAGCGCCAGCAGATGCTCGCGCTCTACATCATCTGGAAGTACCTCGATATCAAGAACGGCAACAGACCTAAGCATCCCGTCACCATCATCTTTGGCGGCAAGGCGGCCCCTGCCTACACTATCGCCCAAGACATCATTCACCTGATCCTGACGCTGTCCCAGTGGATTGCAAACGACCCCGACGTGGCTCCCTACCTGCAGGTTGTCATGATCGAGAACTACAACGTCACCGCTGCCGAGCGCGTGATCCCCGCTGCTGACATCTCCGAGCAGATCAGCCTGGCCTCCAAGGAGGCGAGCGGCACCTCCAACATGAAGTTCATGCTCAACGGCGCTTTGACCCTGTGCACGCTCGACGGTGCCAACGTGGAGATTGCCGAGCTTGTCGGCGACGAGAACATCTATACCTTTGGCGCCTCGTCCAAGCAGGTCGAGCAGCTCTACGCCGACGGCACCTATGACGCCGGCGCGCTCTACCGCAAGCCCGGCATCAAGCTGCTGGTGGACTTCATCACCAACCCCGCCTTTATGGCGACCGGCAACGCCGAGCGCCTGCAGCGCCTGCACGACGACATCATGGGCAAGGACTGGTTTATGGCTCTACTCGACATTGAGGAGTACATCCAGACCAAGGAGCGCGTGCTGGCCGACTACGAGGACCAGGACGCTTGGATGCGCAAGGCGCTGATCAACATCGCCAACGCCGGCACCTTCTCGTCCGACCGCACGATCTCCCAGTACAACGACGAGATCTGGCACCTGAGCTAATTCGGTTTCATCGCCCATCCTCTTGAAAACGGAGCCACGGCAACGCGGCTCCGTTTTTTGTGCTCGCACGTTACCCTGTGATCCGACTCGGCCAAACAATCTCGATCCATAACAACTACTCAACCAAAACGGTCCCAGCTGTTACAGATTGAGACATACCGGCCCCTCCCCTTGGGTTTATCTCAATCTGTAACATCTAGCAGGTGAAATTCGCCTTTGGTGTTACAGATTTAGATGAAATGGTTAGCTCAGCGGAACCGTCTCGATCTGTAACATCTAACGTCCGAAATCGGCCCTATCCGTTACAGATCGAGACAAACGACCGGTCAGGCAGTCCCAACACAAAGAAAGGCTCCCCTCTCGCCCAGTGGACGGGAGGGGAGCCTTATATGTGACCACGGCAAAAGGATGGCAAAGCCGCAGTCGCCCAAAAGGAGGGCCTGATTGGATCGGGCCTAGATAAGGTTCTTGCCAGAGACCTTATCGAAGAGGTGGGTCGCGTTCTTCTCGAACTTGAACCAGATGGGGTCGCCTGCCTTGAGCGCGCCCTTGGCCTCAAGGTCGACAACGGGAATGATCAGGACGAACTGGCCATCGGGAGCGGTCACGTGGACATGCTCGGTCGAACCCATGAGCTCGGTCACCTCGACGGTACCCTGGAGCGCGCCCTCCTCGTCCTTGTCGGCAAGCAGAATCTGCTCGGGACGCACGCCGGCCGTGATCTCCTTCACGTCGCCGCCGTCCCAGTTGAGAGCAAGCTGAGCGCAGGTCTCGGGGGCGAGCGCCACGTTCATATCCTCGGTCTTGACGGTAAAGCCGTTGCCCGAGCGCACCAGCTGGGCATCGAAGAAGTTCATCTGCGGCACGCCGATAAAGCCGGCGACGAAGATGTTCGCGGGATGGTTGAAGACCTCCTGCGGGGTGGCGATCTGCTGGACGACGCCGTCCTTCATGACCACGATACGGTCACCGAGGGTCATGGCCTCGGTCTGGTCATGAGTGACGTAGATGAACGTGCCCTTGATCTCGTGGCGCAGCTTGATGAGCTCGGCACGCATCTGGTTACGCAGCTTGGCGTCCAGGTTGGACAGCGGCTCGTCCATCAGGAAGACCTTAGGATCACGCACGATGGCGCGGCCGATGGCGACGCGCTGACGCTGACCGCCGGAGAGCGCCTTAGGCTTACGGTCGAGGTACTCGGTAATACCCAGGATCTCGGCAGCGGAGCGAACCTTACGGTCGATCTCGTCCTTGGGGACCTTCTTGAGCTCGAGCGTAAACGCCATGTTCTCGTACACCGTCATATTGGGGTACAGAGCATAGCTCTGGAACACCATGGCGATGTCGCGGTCCTTGGGAGCGACGTCGTTGACGCGCTTGCCATCGATGAGCACATCGCCCGAGGTGATGTCCTCCAGGCCGGCGACCATGCGCATCGTCGTGGACTTACCACAGCCAGAAGGGCCAACGAGGACGATAAACTCCTGGTCATGCACGGTGAGGTTAAAGTCCTCCACCGCGAGCACGCCGTCCTCGGTAACCTTGAGGTTGTGCTTCTTCTCCTCGGTCTTCTTCTTTTTGCCAAAGAAGCCCTTCTTTTTGGACTCGTTGTTGGGATACACCTTCTGAACATGTTTGAGAACGATCTCGGCCATGTCTCTACCTTTCGATACGCGGCGCCACGCTGAGGGGCGCCGCCAAAACTTGCAAAACAGTTACGGCATCAGCCCTTGACGGCACCTGCCACAACGCCGTCAATGATGTACTTCTGGCAGAAGATGTACATAATGACGATGGGGATGACGACCATCATGATGCATGCCATCATGGGGCCGAGCTCGACGTGGCCATAGCCGCCACGGAAGTACTGGATCAAGATAGGAATGGTCTTGTACTTGGTGGAGTCGAGCGTAAGGTAGGGCAGCAGATAGTCGTTCCAGACCCACATGGTCTCAAGGATGCCGACCGAAAGATAGGTGGGCTTCATAATGGGAAGGACGATCTTAAAGAACACCTGGACCGGGTTGCAGCCGTCGATCATGGCCGCTTCCTCAATCTCGAGCGGGATGTTCTTGACGAAGCCGGCGAACATAAAGACCGCGAGGCCCGCGCCAAAACCAAGGTAGATGAAGCAGATGTTAAACGGCGTGTTAAAGCCGATGCGGTCCGCGAGGTTGGACAGCGTGAACATGAGCATCTGGAACGGTACGACCATCGAGAAGACGAACAGGTAATAGAAGAAGTTCGAGATCTTGCTGTTGACGCGCACCACGTACCAAGCGCACATGGAGCAGCACACCAGAATCAGCACGACCGACGTGACCGTGATGATGAGCGAGTACATAAACGCCGAGGCAAAGCCCTGCTCGTTCAGAGCGTGCACGTAGTTTGCGAGGCCGTTGAACGTCTCGGGCGTGAGCAGATCGAACGCCGTGGTGGTGCTGATTGCGGTCGCTTTCTTAAAGGAATTGAGCGCAATCATGAACACGGGGTAGATCCATGCGAGCGACAGAATCGTAAAGAAGATCGAGAGCGCGCGGTTGATAGCCTTATCGCGTTTCATTACTGCTGCACCTCCTTGGACCTCGTGGCCTTAAGCTGGATCATAGAAATAGCGACAACCAGGATGCAGAAGATAACTGCCTTGGCCTGACCGATGCCCTGCCATGCGATGCCAGCACGCGAATAGAACGTGTTGTAGATGTTCAGGGCGAGCATCTCGGTGGAGTGCGCCGGGGCGCCACCGGTAAGGGCGAGGTTCTGGTCGAACAGCTTAAAGCCGTTGGTGATGGACAGGAACAGGCAGATGGTGATGGTCGGCATCAGGTTGGGGATCTTAACCTTCCAAAACGTCTGCCATGCCGTAGCGCCATCGACCTTGGCGGCCTCGATGTAGTCAGACGGGATGGACTGCAGACCGGCGATGTAGATGATCATCATGTAGCCGACCTGCTGCCACAGGGTCAGGATGATAAGGCCCCAGAAGCCAGCAGCAGAGTTAAGGGCGATGAGCTGGGCGCCCACGTTGGAGAGCAGGCAGTTGATCAGAATCTGCCAAATGTAGCCCAGCACGATGCCGCCGATCAGGTTAGGCATAAAGAAGATCGTACGGAAGATGTTGGTGCCCTTGAGCGCTTTGCGGGTGAGCGCCTGCGCGATGGCCAGCGCGATCACGTTGATGAGCACCGTCGACAGGAAGGCAAACGCCACGGTAAAGAAGAACGACGTGGAGAACTGCGGATCGGACAGCGCGCGCACGTAGTTCTCGATACCGACAAAGTGCGCGTTATTGATGGTAATAAACTGGCAGAACGAGAGATAGAAACCCTGGATAAAGGGAATCACGAACCCGATCATAAACGCCAGGCACGTGGGCAGCATAAAGAGCGGCCACCAGCGCTTGAGTGCTTTGCCCATAGAAGGGTCCTTTCAATATGCAGGGGGCGGGCAAACCTACGTCTGCCCGCCCCCTGTCGCTAATCAGATAGCTTGGGCAGCAACTGCTTACTCGGAAGCAGCCTTCTCGGTCTTCCAGCCATCGACGAAGGCGTTCTTGACGCCGTCCCACTTGGTGTTGTCGGCAGCATAAGCGATGAGAGCCTGCTTGAGGTTCTTCTTCCACTCCTCGGAGGGGATGTAAACGAAGTCCCAAGCGACGGTCTTCTTGCCGTCCTTGGCCATAGCAACGGCCTGCTGCGAGAAGACGTTGGTGGTCTCCTTAGCGCTCTTGAACGGGGCGGTCAGACCCATCTTGTCAGCGATGATGCTGGTGGCGGTGTCAGAAGTGACGCACCAATACATGAAGTCCTCGGTGGCCTTCTGGGCATCCTCGGAAGCCTGGGAGCTGACGCACCAGTAGTTCTCGCCGCCGGAGCACAGGCCCTGGTTCTCCTCGCCATCGACGCCGATGTAGATCGGCAGCATGCCGAGCTGGTCGTCGGTCATACCGGCCTTGGTGAGGTCGGCGTAGGCCCAAGAGCCGTTCTGGTAGAAGACGGCCTTGCCGGTTGCGAACTCGTTGGTGGCGTCGTCACCGGTCTTGGAGGCGAGCTGCGAAGGATCGCAGGTGGAGTCGGTGATATACAGGTCGAAGATCTGCTTAAAGTTGTCGAGATACTCGCCCTTGATCTCGTCGTCCTCCTGATTGTGCTCCTTCTCGAACTCGTAGTAGAGCGGGAGGTTGGCGAGGTGCGTGGTGTAGCGCCAGCTGGAGGAGTCATCCATACCGGCGGAAGTGAAGGCACCGTCAACGCCGAGCTCGTCCTTGCGGGCCTGGATGTCATCGGCGCAAGCCTTCAGCTTGTCGAAGGAGTTGATGTCCTCGGCCTTGTAGCCGGCCTTCTCGAGGAGCTCCTTGTTGTAGATGATGCCGTAGCTCTCCTGAACCCAGTCGATACCCAGATCCTTGCCGTCGGACTGCAGCGCCAGGGAGTCGTCGATGAGCTCGCCGCGGAGCTTGGTGTCGGAAAGATCGGCGCAGTAGTCCTTCCAGTTCTTAAGGCCGGTGGGGCCGTTGACCTGGAACAGCGTCGGAGCGGAGCTCTTGGACATCTCGGACTTGAGCTTCTCCTCGTAGGTGTTGGAGGCGGCGGTCACGATCTTGACCTCGACGCCCTTCTCCTTCTTGTACGCCTTGGCGATCTCCTTCCACTCCTTGTCGACCTCGGGCTTGAACTGGAGGAAGTAGACCTCGGCAGCGTCACCAGAAGCAGAGGAGCCGGAGCCGGCAGAACCACCGCAGCCCACGAGGCCCAGACCAAGAACCGCAGCCGCGGAACCAGCAAAGCCCAGGAACTGCCTTCTGCTCATTTCGTTCTTCATTACAATCCACCCTTTCACACCGTGGCGGCACCCTTTGCCGCCGCCTTCGGAGATTGGCTCGGGGACTTTGCCCCTTTTGCTGACTTGTACAATACGCTATTTGGCTAGTTGTTTGAACAAGTATTACTAGAGCGGTAGAAAAACTTCGGTGAACGGTAATTTCAACTTGATACTTGACAAGTTTTGTATAAACAATTATTTATTATCGAATGCAGAGAAAACGCCCGATCAAGCCGATGCATCGTCGGTTTGACCGGGCGTTTTCGCTTTGAGGGCATGAGTCTCGTCAGGCTGCGAGCTAGCCGGCTATCGCTTGGAGTTGACGCGGTAGTGGAAGATCTCGGGATGCGTGCGGGCATGCGTGACCTCGAACAAGATGCCGTCCGAGGTGTACGACTGGCTCTCCATAACGGCGACGCAGTTGTACTTGCCAAGGTCCAAGTAGCTGCAGTCCTCATCGTTGGCGAGCTCGACACTCACCGTACGACGGCTCGCCATCACTTTGACGCCGCGCTTGTGCTCCAGATAGCCGTAGATAGAATCCGCCGCGATCTCGGGGGTCAGGCCCTTGGCGATCGACGCCAAAAAGTAGCCATGGTCCACTTGGCGCGCGCTGCCGTTGAGGCTTCGGACACGCACTACGCGAATCAGCTCCTCGCCCACCTTAAAGCCCAGGCGACGAGAGAGTTGCTCAGTGCAAATCAAATGTTCAAAAGACTTGACCTCGGTCGATGCGACGGCATTGTTGCGTTTTGCGAACTCGCCAAACGACTCAACCTCTTCGAGTGCGCCCAGCATGTCGGTTTCGCCCTTAAGCCAAATAACGCGCACGCCCTTACCGTGTATAGGCTGCACAAACATCTGGTCGGCCAGCATGCTCAAGGCACGTCGAACGGTATTGCGCGTGCAGCCAAACTCCGCGGTCAGCTCGGCTTCGGTTGGCAGCATCTCCTGAAACGCATAGGTCCCGTTGATGATGCGCGAACGGATCTCGCGGTAGATTCCTTCGTAAATCGCTTTTGGCATGATTTCACCTCTAATGAATATGTATGGCTAGGCACGATAGCATTTCTTTGGGTTGTTTAAACCGTCTATCGGCAAAGCACCGATTATTAACTGTCAACGGCGCCCGTGATGCTCCAATCGATTCGAATCAAAACCAACAATGCGGCGAACGCTCACTCCCCTACAATTAACTCATTGTTTAAACGTTCCACCGCAGACACGGCGGGCTTATGGTCGAGAGGCAGAATATGCTGCAAAAAATCCAACGCTTTGGCGGGGCAATGTTCGCGCCCGCCATGCTGTTTTCTATATCAGGCCTCATGGTCGGCATCTCCG
>CALBOJ010000033.1 GCA_937896835.1 uncultured Collinsella sp. | reverse complement strand
CGGCCTGCGTGATCCTCAAGCATCAGAACCCCTGCGGCTCCGCCGTGGCCGAGGACATCACGGCCGCCTACGACCGCGCCTTCGCCTGCGATCCCAAGAGCGCCTTCGGCGGCATCATCGCCTGCAACCGCGAGGTTCCCTATGAGCTGGTTGAGCACTTTGCCGATCAGAACAAGCAGTTCGTCGAGGTTATCATCGCTCCGAGCTACACTGCCGAGGCGCTCGAGCGCATGGCCAAGCGCCCCAACCTGCGCGTGCTGGCCACCGGCGGCGTGGACCACGGCGCCCAGGTGGAGCTGCGCTCCGTCGACGGCGGCATGCTGGTGCAGGAGGTCGACCACGTGACCGAGGATCCCGCGACCTTTACGTTCCCCACCGACCGCAAGCCCACCGACGCCGAGATGGCCGAGCTCGAGTTTGCCTGGAAGGTCTGCAAGGGCGTCAAGTCCAACGCCATCCTGGTCTCCAAGGGTAAGGCCGGCATTGGCATGGGCCCGGGTCAGCCCAACCGCGTTGACTCCGCACTGCTTGCCTGCGAGCGCGCCGAGGACTTCTGCGAGCGCGAGGGCGTGGAGAAGGGCGGCTTCGCCTGCGCAAGCGACGCATTCTTCCCGTTCCGCGACAACGTCGACGTGCTTGCTGCACACGGCGTGACCTGCATCATCCAGCCCGGCGGCTCCAAGCGCGACGACGAAAGCATCCAGGCCTGCAATGAGCATGGTATTGCGATGGTCTTCACGGGGGCCAGGCATTTTAGGCACTAAGTTCCGCCCTGGGACAAAATAATCTCCGCAAAAGACGGCTGCTCCGTTTGGAGGGCCGTCTTTTTGGTATAAGAGGACGGAATGACTAACACGAAAGGTACAACCATGCCCCAGATTGATGATGCCGAGCTGTTTGGCAATGCCGAGGATCAGCGTGCGTACGAGGACTTTTGCGCCAATCAGGAGGCGGTCGAGAAGTTCACGCTCGACAAGCCCGCGCTTGTCTGCCGTTGGCGCATGTCCAACAAAAAGGTGCCCATGCTCAACCGCCACATCCGCGCGCTGTCCGAGCGCCTGGTGCAGGGCGAGCCGCTTACCCACAACATGCTCAGCTGGGCCAAACAGCACGTTGAGTGGTCGCTTGCCGAGGGCGATTACACCGCACATGACGGCGTGCTCATGCTGGTGATCGACGTCAACGGCAACGCCGCCATGACGGTGGGTGAGTACGAACCGCTGGCCGATACGTCGGCCAAGGCGCTGCGTGTTCGTTCTGCCGAGGCCCGCTCCGAAGCTGACGAGACCGGTGTGGCGCCCGAGCTGCTCGCCGCCGTCAACAACGGTGAGCTGTCCTTTGTGGTGCCGGCGGACGAGTGCCTGTGCGGCACGGCGACGCTCATCGAGCAGCTGGCCCAGACCAAGGGCATCCCGGTCACGCGCGTAGACATTCCCGCGCAGCTCAAGGGCGCGCTGTTCCTGGTGAGCGACGAGCACGGCGTGGTGCCTGCCTCCGATACCGATGCCGTCGAGTCGGACGCCGCCACGGTCGCCTTCTTCGCCGACGGCTACGAAAAGCTTCGCGCCCGCCGCTAAATGATTTTTCTGGGACGGGGATTTAATAATCATTTTGGTCCCCGTCACCGCTGCGAGTGCGAGGCGGACAAAACGTCCTCGCTCGCGAACAGTTCTGTCACCTTGGCACCGCGCGCGGTGCACACCTGCAGGTTCGCAGCCATAATGGTGGCAAGACAACCAAGAGGGGAGCGGAATCCATGGCGCTGATCTATATCGTTGAGGACGACGAGCCCATTCGTCGTGAGCTTGCCGACATCCTTGCCCGCGCTGGGTTTGAAGTCGAGGCCTGCGAATCGTTTGAGCATGTCTCGCGCGATATTCTCGCCGCCGCGCCCGACCTGGTGCTGCTCGACCTCACGCTCCCTGTCAAAGACGGCCAGCACATCTGCCACGAAGTTCGCCGCGAATCCGAGGTTCCCATCATCGTGCTTACCTCGCGCACGACCGAGATCGACGAGGTCATGGCCATGACGCTCGGCGCGGATGACTTTGTTCCCAAGCCCTACAGCGCGCGCGTGCTCGTGGCGCGCATCAACGCACTGCTGCGTCGCACCGCGGCGGCAGGCGAGCGCAGCACGGTCGTCCACAAGGGGCTGGAGCTCGACCTCGCCCGCTCCACGGTCACCAACACGGCAACCGGTGACAGCACCGAGCTCACCAAAAACGAGCTGCGTATCCTCTCGCTGCTCCTGAGCCGTGCGGGCAAGATCGTTTCGCGTTCGGCCATCATGCAGGACCTGTGGGACTCCGACGCCTTCGTGGACGACAATACGCTCACCGTCAACATCAACCGCCTGCGCACCACGCTCGAAAAAATCGGCATCAAGGGGTATTTGACAACGCACCGCGGCCAGGGCTATTCGGTCTAGGGGCCGGCTATGTCGTTTGGCAAGTTCTTTAAAGATGCGCTGCTTCCCGTCGCCGTGTGGACGTGCGGTGTGCTGCTGAGCTGCTTTGTGCTGACGGTCGCCGGCGCACCCGTTTCTATCGTGGTCGTGGCGGTCGGTGTGTCCTTTATCTTTGGTATGCTCGGCATCGTGATCGAGTACGCGCGCCGTCGTCGTTTTCTGCGCCAGCTGGAGCGTGCGGCCGAGGAGCTCGAGAGTCCCGCATGGGTGCAGGAGATGGTGCAATGCCCGACCTATGCCGAGGGCGAGCTCGAGTACGAGGTCTTGCGCCGGGTGGGCAAAGCCGCTTGTGACGAGGTTGCCGAAGGCAGGCGCCAGACCGATGACTATCGCGACTATATCGAGAGCTGGGTCCACGAGGCCAAGCTGCCTCTGGCGGCAGCCCATCTGATTTTGGAAAACCTGGACGGCAGCGAAGATGACCTGTCGCGTGTAGATGACCTCGGTCGCGAGCTTGCCCGCGTGGAGCGCTATATTGACCAGGCGCTGTACTATGCGCGCTCGGAAGTCGTGGAGCGCGACTACCTGATTCGTCGCTGGGACCTTAAGACCTTGGTGACGGGTGCGATTAAAGCCAACGCCCGCGAGCTCATCGCGGCGCATGTGGCCCCGGTGTGCGAGAACCTCGACTTCGAGGTCTTTACCGACGAGAAGTGGCTCGAGTTTATTTTGGGCCAGCTCATCCAGAACAGCATTAAATATGCGCGCGAGGACGGCGCAAAGATTGTGTTTTCGGGTGCGTTGCTGGACGAGGGCCTGGCGAGTGAGCGCATTGAGCTCACCGTTGCCGACAACGGCTGTGGCGTGAGTGCGGCAGATCTGCCCCGCGTGTTCGAGAAGGGCTTTACCGGCGACAACGGCCGCACCACCAAGCGCGCAACAGGCATCGGTCTCTATCTGGTGGCGCGCCTGTGCTCCAAGATGGGCATCGACGTCACCGCGGCGTCCGAGCCCGGCGAAGGCTTCGTCGTAACATTCGCTTTTTCAACGAACAAGTTCCAATACTTCGAGTAACGTACGCGGCAGACGTCCGCCCAAAAAACGTGCCGCCCCAACCGGGGCGGCACGCCATCTTCTATCAGCCAACTCGCTGAAGTACGGTGACGAAGGCGCAAGGCCGGGAGGGGTTATCTAAGCCGACACCCCGCAGCCGCGAAGCGGCGAGGACGTCGGCGTGATAACCCCGCAGGCCCCGCGGCCGGTGGGAGCAACGCTACTTCACGACCAGGATGTCGCAGTCGGTGTTGCGCAGCAGGAACGTCGAAATCGAGCCCAGGAGCGCATACTTGATTGAGGACAGGCCGCGGGCGCCGCAGAGCACCAGGTCGGGCTTGACCACGTCGAGCATCTCGTCCTTGAGCGTCTCGCGAATGCGGCCGGCGCGAATCATGACCTCGACCTCGGGAATATCGGGATTGGCCTTGGCCTCTTCGAGTTGCTTGGCGATGGAGTTCTTAAATGCCTCCTCTAGGCCGTTGACCAGATCGACCGGATAGGAACCGGCGCTCTCGAGCGCCGTGGAATCGATAACGTGGCCGATGATTAGCTTGGCGCCGTTGTTCGCGGCGACCTTGATGGCGCGTGCGAGCACAAAATCCTGCTGCTCAGTACCGTCGAGTGAAACAAATACCTTGGTGTAGCCCTCGTTCATGGTTTCCTCCTTGGTCTATCGCACGGGCGCGGGGCTCGTGCATCGGGCGGGCGCGGATGCGTGGCCGCCGGACACTTTATCTTGTTGCAGTTATACCCAAGGATTTCGGTTTGACCGCTCGCAATTCTGTGAACGGGCGAGTTTTTTGGTAAGGGTAGGCGCAGACGCGCCCGAACGGTTGATAATGGGACATCGCCCGCACCGTCCGCAGAACAATATCGGCGGGTGTCTAACGAGGGGGTCCCTTTGGATATCATCGAGCTTCTAAAATCTGCCTTCATGGGCCTGGTCGAGGGCATCACCGAATGGCTGCCCGTCTCGTCGACCGGTCACATGATCTTGGTGGACGAGTTCGTCAAGATGAACGTGAGCGAGACGTTCTGGAACATGTTCCTGGTCGTGATTCAGCTCGGCGCCATTCTGGCCGTCTGCGTGCTGTTCTTCCATGAGCTCAATCCGTTCTCGCCCAGCAAGGGCAAGGAGGGCCGCCGCGACACCTGGGTGCTGTGGGGCAAGATTGTGCTCGGCTGCATTCCCGCCGCGGCAATCGGCCTGCCACTCAACGACTGGATGGAGGAGCATTTCTACAACGCTCCCGTCGTGGCGCTGGCGCTCATTGTGTACGGTGTGCTGTTTATCGTGATCGAGAACTGGCGCGCGAGCAAGCGCGAGGAAATTGCCGTTGCCGGTTCGTTTGGTTCGCGTGGCGTGGTGTCGGGTGGACGTCCTGCCGGCGCGCACTTTGCGGCGCCCGCCGCGGCTACCGCTGAGGATGAGGACGATGACGAGGATCTGGACTTTGGCTCCATCGCCACGCTCGAGGACCTGAGCTGGAAGACTGCGCTGGGTATCGGCTGCTTCCAGGTGCTTTCGCTGGTGCCTGGTACGTCTCGCTCCGGTTCTACCATCATCGGCGGCCTGCTTTTGGGCTGCACGCGTTCGGTGGCGTCCAAGTTTACGTTCTTCCTGGCCATCCCTGTCATGTTTGGTGCGAGTGCGCTCAAGCTGGTCAAGTACTTTATTAAGGGCGGCACGTTCGGCGCCAACGAGGTCGCTATCTTGGGCGTGGGCTGCGTTGTGGCCTTTGTGGTTTCGCTCATCGCCATCAAGTGGCTCATGGGCTTCGTCCGCCGTCACGACTTCAAGTGCTTCGGTGTTTACCGCATCATCCTGGGCATCGTGGTGCTTGCGTACTTCTTCGTTCTGGAGCCGATGCTCGGCCTCTAACTTAGTCGACGCTGCGCGGCGGTCAGGGCGACAACTTGTCATTCAAAGGGGGTGGCATGACCAAAAGGTCTACGTCGCCCTCTTTTCATGCCAATTTGTTCGCTCTGGTGCCCGCTCGCTACCGTTGCCATGACATCGGTGGCTCTGTGATTGGCTCAATGGGGCGGGCCTGACGATCGCGCACGGAGTCGTGGTGTGATTTGCGTCGGTGTCCGTGCGGCTCGGTATACTGGTACGGCTCAAACTATGGCGCCGCCCGCAGGCGCGCCGTCCGTCAGATGAGGAGTCGCCCATGACCCAGCCCTTGCCCTGGGAAAAGAACGCCGCGGTATCCGTGCCGCCCGCGCCGGAACCCGTGCCGCTCGATGCATATGCCGCCCCTGCTGCGCCGGAGCCCGAGCTCGTCCCGCTCGACATCTACGACGCTCCCGCGCCGGCACCCAAGCCCGCCAAGCCGCTCGTCGACATCGACAGCCTTAATCCCGCCCAGCGCGAGGCCGTCCTGACCACCGAGGGTCCGTTGCTGGTCCTTGCCGGCGCCGGCTCGGGCAAGACCCGCGTCTTGACCTTCCGCATCGCACATATGCTCGGCGACCTGGGCGTTAAGCCCTGGCAGATCCTTGCCATCACGTTTACCAACAAGGCCGCGGCCGAGATGCGCGAGCGTCTGGCGGCGCTCATCCCCAGTGGTACCCGCGGCATGTGGGTGTGCACCTTCCATGCTATGTGCGTGCGCATGCTGCGCGAGGACGCTGACCTGCTGGGCTACACCGGTCAGTTCACCATCTACGATGACGACGACTCCAAGCGCATGGTGCGCGACATTATGCAGGCGCTCGGTATCGAGCAAAAGCAATTCCCCATCAATATGATCCGCAGCAAGATCAGTTCGGCCAAAAACGCCATGATCGGCCCCGAGGACATGCTCAAATCCGCCGACAGCCCCAATGACAAAAAGGCCGCGCAGGTCTACCTGGAGCTGGAGCGCCGCCTGCGCGCCGCCAACGCGATGGACTTCGACGACCTGCTCGTGCGCACGCTCGAGCTGCTGCGCACCCGCCCCGAGGTGCTCGACAAGTACCAGGAGCGCTTCCGCTACATTAGCGTTGACGAGTATCAGGACACCAACCACGTCCAGTACGAGATCGCCAACCTGTTGGCCGCCAAGTACCAAAACCTCATGGTCGTGGGCGACGACGACCAGTCCATTTATAGCTGGCGTGGCGCCGACATCACCAACATCCTGGACTTTGAGAAGGACTTTAAAAACTGCAAGACCGTCAAGCTGGAACAGAACTACCGCTCTACGGGTCACATCCTGAGCGCCGCCAATGCCGTGGTGCGCCACAACTCGCAGCGCAAGGACAAGCGCCTGTTTACGGCCGAGGGCGACGGCGAGAAGATCCAGGCCTTCCAGGCAAGCGATGAGCGCGACGAGGGCCGCTGGATTGCCGGCGAGATCGAAAAGCTACACTCCAAGGGTACGAGCTACGACGACATCGCTGTGTTCTATCGCACCAACGCCCAGTCGCGTATTCTCGAAGATATGTTCCTGCGTGCGGGCGTGCCCTACAAGATCGTGGGCGGCACGCGATTCTTCGACCGCGCCGAGATCCGCGACGTCATGGCCTACCTCAAGATGATCGTGAACCCGGCAGACGAGATGAGCGTCAAGCGCGTCATCAACACGCCACGCCGCGGTATCGGCTCCACCTCAATCCAAAAGATTGAGCGGCTGGCGCGCGACAACCGCTGCTCGTTCTTCCAGGCCTGCGAGATTGCGACAGCCGAGACGGGCATGTTTAGCGCCAAGGTGCGCAATGGCCTGTCGAGCTTTGTGGCGCTGGTGCGCGAGGGCCGTCGCATGGACGGCGAGCTCAAGGACGTCGTCGAGATGATTGTCGACAAGACAGGCCTGCTGCAGGCGTTCCGCGCCGAGGGCACCATGGAGTCCGAGAGCCGCGCCGAGAACATTCAGGAATTCTTGGGCGTCGCAGCCGAATTTGAGGAGACGCACGAGGATATCGAGGGTACGCTCGAGAGCTTGGAAGAGCTGCGCGCAGCCGGTGTTGCTGACGTGCCTGCCGGCGCCGAGTCCGAGCCCGTCGTGGTGAGTGCGTCCGCGCCCGAACCGGGGCCGTCCGCACCAGCATCCTCGTTTGAGGCGCTCGTCGGCGCGCGCGATGCCGCAGGTTCCAATCCGCTCGATAGCCTAGCCGCCCCGGCGCTCTCGCCGCAGGATGCCTTGGCCGCTGCCATCGCGGGCAACGCGTATGCCACGCCGACGGAGCTGCCGGCGGGCGCCGTGCATGCCGACGAGATCGAGCGCACCTACGGTCCGCTCACCTGTAAGGCGCTTCCCGCACTTATGGAGTGGCTGGCCCTGCGCTCCGACTTGGATTCCCTGGCCGGCGAGACGCATGCCATCACCATGATGACCATCCACTCCGCCAAGGGCCTGGAGTTCCCGGCGGTGTTCGTGGCCGGCATGGAGGAGGGTATCTTCCCGCACGTGCACGACTTTGGCGGCAGCGATGACCCGGGCAAGCTCGAGGAGGAGCGTCGCCTGGCCTACGTTGCCATCACGCGCGCCCGTAAACGCCTGTTCTTGACCTATGCTGCCACGCGTCGCACCTACGGCTCGACCTCTGCCAACCCGCGCTCGCGCTTCCTCAACGAGATTCCGTTTGAGGACATTGAGTTTAGCGGTATCGGTTCTGCCGGTTTTGAGGGCACAGGCTGGGAGAAGCGCGGCGACCGTCGCGGCACCTTTGGCTCGGGCATGGGCTCGGATATGTACGGCGGCAAGGTGTTTGGCTCGCATACGCGCTCGACCGGCGGTTCCGGTTCGCGTGGTGGATCGAGCTTCGACGATTTCTTTGGCGGCAGCACCTATGGCACCGAGCGCCATCGCGGGGTTTCGCCCGACGCCGGCCGTGTTGCCTCGACCTTTGGGTCGGGCGCGCCGCGAGCCAAAAAGCCGTCGTCTAAGGTGTCGCCGACGGTGGAGCGCAAGGTCGATCGAGCTAGCGCATCGCAGGACTTTGCCGCGGGCGATACCGTGAGCCACAAGACCTTTGGCACGGGTACCGTCATCTCGGTCGCCGGAGACATGATCGAGGTCCAATTCGAAAAGACCGGCCAGACCAAAAAGCTTATGAAAGGTTTTGCACCGATCGTTAAGCTGTCGTGATCCCGGCGGACCTGGGCGGGCGTATAGGGCAACATCGCCTGCTCGGGCAGTCCTGCGCAAGACGGAGGCCACATTAAGTGGCCTCCTTTGCGTGCGGAACTCGCGATCGATGTTGCCCTATACGCCCGCCCAGGTCCTTGGGTAACGTTGCTGGACGAACGTCGCTTTGCTCGTTCGCTTTTTGATCTGGAGAGCCGGGTGGGCTGAATACTTAGACATGGCAAGGGGCTCCCCCGTTGAAGAACGGGGGAGCCCCTTGTTGCGTTTTGGTTGTTGGTGCGACCTACAGGTGCGAGATGATCAGTTCCATCTTGCCTTCGAGGTCAATGGAGTTGACGGTGCTCGGAGCTAGCAGATGGCTTCCCTTGTGGACGGGGTCGCCGCAGACGGTGCCTTCGCCGTCGATGACCGACAGGCACATGAAGGGCCAGCGCTGCTCCAAGGTCTTGCTGCCGTCGACGCGCACGCGATCGACGGTGTAGCAGGGGTTGGACTCAAGTTCGGTTACGCCATCGACCTCGCGCGCGGTTACGGTACCGTCGGTCGGAGCCTGGACATCAAAATCGATGCAGTCGAGGCTCTGCTCAATGTGCAGAGGGCGCAGCTTGCCGTCGGTGCCGGGGCGGTCGTAGTCGTACAGGCGATAGGTCACATCGCTCGACTGCTGCGTCTCCAAAATGAGCGTGCCGGTCTTGATGGCGTGCACGGTGCCGGAGTCAATCTGGAAAAAGTCGCCCTTGTGGATCGGCAGCACGTTGAGCATGTCGTCCCAACGGCCGTCCTCGATCATCTGTGCGGCCTCGGCGCGGTCCTTGGCGCGTTGTCCGACGATGATCGTGGCGCCGGGCTCGCAGTCAAGCACATACCAACACTCGGTCTTGCCCAAGCTTCCGTTTTCATGCTCGGCAGCGTACTCGTCGTTGGGATGGATCTGGATCGAAAGATCGTCCTTGGCGTCCAGAATCTTAATGAGCAGCGGGAACTCCTTGCCCTCGCAGTTGCCAAAGAGCTCACGGTGCTCGGCCCACAGCCACGACAGCGTGTGGCCAGCATACGGGCCCTCCGCAATCTGGCAGTCGCCGTTGGGATGGGCAGAGATGGCCCAGCACTCACCGATGGGACCCTCGGGAATGTCGTAGCCAAACACGGTCTCCAGCTGGCGGCCGCCCCAGATCTTCTCGTGGAAGATCGGCGTGAGTTTAATCAAATCGGACATGTTCATACTCCCATAAGGTTGTGCGGGTGCCGCGTAAGACAGCTCAAAACGAGCACCCACCGGATTACAAAACTAGGCCAGCGTTACGTTGTGCAGCTCAAAGCGGTCGCCTACGTTGTGCGAGATAGAATATTCAAACGCGGTGCCGCTATCCAAGAAGCCAATCTGGTTGAGTTCGAGCAGGGGAGAGCCGGGTTTGGTATCCAGGCGCTCAGCCTCTTCCTCAGTTGCCGCGACAGCGCGAATGGTGCGATGGAAGCTCGAAATCTTCAGCCCGCATTGCTCGCGGATAAAGCCGTAGACCGATCCGTACAGGTCCTTCTTTTTAAGGCCCGGGATCAGTTCGAGCGGCATATAGGTGTACTCGATGACGATGGGCTTCTCGTCGACCTGGCGCACGCGCACGATGTGATAGGCGAAGTCATCCTCGGCCATTCCCAGCTGGGTCGCAACCTCTGCCGGCGGATTGACGATCGAGAAATCGTAGACCACCGAGGTCACCTTTTCCCCGCGGTGCTCATACGAAAAGCCCTGGGCGCGGTCGTTCTTGCCTTGAAAAAACACCTGGCCGGGAAGCCCCGCCGTGTCCTTGACGTAGGTGCCCGATCCGCGCCGGCTGGTAATAAGGCCTTCTTCGGTAATCTGCTCAATCGCCCGTTTGACGGTGATTTTGGAAACGCCATAGAGCTCACAGAACTCAACGACGGTGGGCAACTTATCGCCCGGCTTTAGAGCGCCGTCCTCGATGCTTCGGCGGATATCTGCAGCTATCGCCTCATATTTGGGAATCATGGAACCCCCTTTCCGACACATATCAATACATAAGTAAGTATAACTATCAACAAGGCAACCATATAGCTTTTATCTAAAAAGTCCGAGAAAGAAAAAAGAAAAAGACGCTTTACTTTAGAAATTAGAGCGCTATAGTTGTAGCCAACAAACGGAACCCTGCTGCACAGCAGGACCGACCGTTTGGAGACGGATTTGTTTTGGCGGGTCGGATATCCGGAAAACCGGTGCGCGCCCGCGCCGGATAACCTGCCAAAACAAACCCGTCTCCAACTGGAAGCTCTAGAACACGAAAGCGAGGACTTTGATGGCACAGTATCGGCTGCCCAACGACTTCTTCTTTGGCGCTGCTATGTCCGGCCCGCAGACTGAGGGTCAGTGGAACCAGGGCGGCAAGCTCGAGAACCTGTGGGACACCTGGTCCATCCAGGATCTGGGTTCGTTCTACAACTGCGTTGGCTCTTATGCCGGCAATGACTTTATGGCCAAGTACCAGGAAGACTTTCGCATTTTGAAGGACTTGGGCCTGAATACCTATCGCACTTCCATCCAGTGGAGCCGTCTGCTCGATGCCGACGGCAACCTTAATGAGGAGGGCGCTGCGTGGTATCACGAGCTGTTCCGCGCCTCTCGCGAGGCGGGTCTGGAGCCGTTCGTCAACCTGTACCACTTTGACATGCCCACCTACCTCTTTAACCGTGGCGGCTGGGAGAGCCGTGAGGTCGTCGAGGCTTACGCGCATTACGCCGACGTCGCCTTCCACGAGTTTGGCCAGGAGATTAAGTACTGGTTCACCTTTAACGAGCCCATCGTCGAGCCCGAACAGCGCTATCAGGAGGGCGTGTGGTTCCCGCAGCTCCACGACTTTAGCCGCGCCCGCACCGTGCAGTATCACATCTCGCTGGCGCACGCGCTGGCCGTGGCCAACTATCGTCGCGCCTATGACGAGGGCGCTATTCGCGCCGATGCTAAGATTGGCATGATCAACTGCTTTACCCCGGTCTACACCAAGGAGAACCCCAGCGAGGCAGACCTCGAGGCCGTGCGTATGACCAGCGGTATCAACAACCGCTGGTGGCTCGACCTTATTACCAAGGGCGAGCTTCCTGCCGACGTGCTCGAAAGCCTGGCCGAGGGCGGCGTTAAGCTCCCGTTCCGTGCCGGCGACCAAGAGATTCTCAAGCAGGGTGTTGTCGACTGGCTCGGCTGCAACTACTACCACCCCACGCGCGTTCAAGCGCCGGCGAGCAAGGTCGACCAGTACGGTCTGCCGCACTTTGCCGACGAGTACGTATGGCCCGACGCCGTTATGAACGAGAGCCGCGGCTGGGAGATCTACCCGCAGGGCCTCTACGACTTTGGCATGGACTGCGCCAAGAACTACCCCGATCTTGAGTGGTTCGTTTCCGAGAACGGCATCGGCATCATGGACGAATACAAGAACCGTGACGCCGAAGGAACCATCCAGGACGACTACCGCGTCGACTTTGTACGCCAGCACCTGGAGTGGGTGGCCAAGGCCATCGACGAGGGCGCCAAGTGCCGCGGATACCATTATTGGGCTGTCATCGATAACTGGTCTTGGGCGAATGCCTTTAAGAATCGTTACGGCTTTGTCGAGGTCGACCTTATGGACGGCTACAAGCGCCGTCTTAAGAAGTCGGCGGCCTGGCTCAAACAGGTCGCCACGACCCACGTGGTTGATTAGCGACCGGGCGAAGTCCCAGACCGCGCGCCGCCGCGCGCAACACATGGCACATCTGGTGGCAGAGGGCGACAGACCACCGTGCGAATAGGAAAAGGCCGGATTTGATAGTTAGGAGCAATCATGGCCAGTGACAACGGAAAGAGCTTCCTCGACAAGTTTGCCGAGGTCTCTGCGAAGGTGGGAAACCAGGTTCACCTGCGTTCCCTGCGCGACGCCTTCGCGACCATCACGCCGCTCTATATCCTTGCGGGTATCGCGGTTCTTATTAACAACGTCGTGTTCCCCCTGTTCCCGCTCGATGCGGCGGGCCTTGCCAACCTTCAGACGTGGGGTTCGGCAATTACGCTGGGCACCCTCAACGTCTCTGCCATTATCTTGGCCGGATTGATTGGCTACAGCCTCGCCAAGAACAAGCGTTTCGATAACCCGCTCGCTTGCGTGGTCGTCGCTATCTCTGCTTTCGTCATCATGATGCCGCAGCAGATCACCGCCACGCTTGCCGCCACGAGCCCGCTGCTCACCGACAAGATCACCTCCGCCGAGGTCACGGGCGCCCTTTCGACTGCCAACACCGGCACCAACGGTCTGTTCTCGGCTATTATCATCGCCCTGCTTTCCGTCTCGCTCTTCATCAAGATTTCTGGCGTCGAGAAGCTCAAGGTTAAGCTGGGCGAGGGCGTGCCTCCCGCGGTCTCCAACTCCTTCAACGTCATGATCCCGATGCTGCTCAACCTCGCGATCTTCGCTCTTGCCGCAGCTCTGCTCGCCGTGTGCGCCGGCACCGATCTGTGCGCCATCATCTCTACGTGCATCTCCAACCCGCTCAAGAGCATCATGAACGCCGGTCCGTGGGCTGTTATCCTCATCTACACCCTTGCCAACCTGCTGTTCTGCGTCGGTATTCACCAGTCCACCATCTCTGGCGCTACCGTCGAGCCGATCCTGACCATGCTCATCGTCGACAACATGGCTACCTTTGCCGCCGGTGGCACCATCCAGCCCGATCACTACATGAACATGCAGATCGTTAACAGCTTCGCCCTCATCGGCGGCTCGGGCTGCACCCTCATGCTTCTGCTCGACACGCTCCTGTTCTCCAAGAACAAGGCTTCCGAGACCGTTTCCAAGATGGCTATCCTGCCTGGTCTGTTCAACATCAACGAGCCGGTTATCTACGGTTACCCTATCGTGTACAACCTGCCGCTCATGATCCCGTTTGTCCTCCTTCCCGACTTGTTCATCGGCATCACCTATGGCCTTACCTGCGCAGGCATCATCAGCCCCTGCATCGCCCAGGTGCCCTGGACTATGCCTCCCGTCATCAATGCCCTGCTCGCTACGGGCTTTGACTGGCGCGCCGGCGTGTGGCAGGCCCTCGAGATTGTCATTGGCATGGCTGTCTACCTGCCCTTTATGAAGATTTCCGAGAAGGCAATCGCCAAGCAGGAGGCTCTCGCCGAGTAGAACGCCTAACGTTCGTCCCTTTCACCGTTGCGGGCGCCGGTACGCGGTGCCGGTGCCCGCACCTCTCTTTTGCGTAAGGGCGCAGAAAGAGGGCACAATAACCGCAAGAAATACAACCAGTTGTCGTCTGCGCGCCGCGCAGTTATAAGGAGGAAACCATGAAGAAGATCATGCTCTGCTGCAATGCCGGTATGTCCACGAGTCTGCTGGTCCAGAAGATGCAGGCCGAGGTTGCAAACCGTGGTCTGGATATCGAGATCGAGGCTCGTCCCATGAACGAGGCTCACGATCACCTGGACGAGTGCGACATGTTGTTGCTTGGCCCGCAGATCGGCTACACCAAGGGCGATTTTGAGAAGGAGGCCGCTGGCCGCTTCCCGGTCGAGGTCATCAACATGGTCGACTACGGTCGCATGAACGCCGCCGGCATCATCGACCACTGCGTTAGCGTGATGGGCTAGGTGCAGCATATGGAGGATATGAACGAGTTGCAGATGACCTGCTTCGAGATCATCAGCTACGTCGGTACCGCCAAGAGCATGTACATCAATGCCGTGCAAAAGGCCAAGGAGGGCGATTTTGACGCTGCCGAGGAGCTTATCAAGCAGGGCGACGAGGCCTATAACGGTGGCCACGATGTCCATATGGGGCTCCTTAAAAAGGAGGCCAACGGCGAGCGTAACGGCGAGGCCCCGCTGATTCTGCTGCATGCCGAGGACCAGATGGCCGGCACCGAGACCATGCGCGTCATGGCGACGGAGCTCATCGAAATCCACAAGCAGCTGCAGGCACTTAAGGCCTAGTCGGCGTTATCGCCGCGAAGGACCGTGCGGTCCGACAGACAACATAGTCCCTTTGACGGGCGCCGGGAGTCTCCGCCTCCCGGCGCCTTTATTTTTGGGGATGGTCTTGCGCGGCCTGTTGAGTGGCCATTTGCGTTTCCCCAGATAAAACCTGCCAAAACAAACCTGTCCCTTTTTGGTAGGTTTTTGCCTTGGGAGCGGTACCATACAGGCAATGTTTAAACGAGAAAGGTGGGCTCCCATGGAACCTAAGCAGTACTACATCGGCATTGACGTCGGCGGCACTTCGGTTAAGGAGGGTCTGTTCGACGAGGACGGCAACCTGCTGGCCAAGGCCAGCGTGCCTACGCCTCCTATCGTTGACGCCGCGGGCTTTGCCGCGGTGACCGAGGCTATCGACCAGGTGGTCGCCAAGGCTCAGATTCCGCGTGCCTTTGTGGCGGGCATTGGTCTGGCCGTTCCGTGCCCCATCCCGGCATCGGGCGATGCCAAGGTCAAGGCCAACATTGCCATTAACCTGCCCGAGCTGAGAGTCGCCATTCAGGAGCACTGCCCCGACGCGGTCGTTAAGTACGAGAACGATGCCAACGCCGCTGCCATGGGCGAGGCCTGGCTCGGCTCTGCCAAGGGCGTACAGAACGTGGTGATGGTCACCATTGGTACCGGCGTGGGCGGCGGCGTTATCGTTAACGGCGATGTGGTATCGGGCGTTGTGGGTGCTGGCGGCGAGATTGGCCACATGTGCCTGAACCCGGCCGAGGAGCGCACCTGCGGCTGCGGCGGCCATGGCCACCTGGAACAGTATTCCAGCGCCACCGGCGTGGTGAGCAACTACCTTGCCGAGTGCAAGAAGGCGGGCGTCGAGCCCATCGAGCTGACCGGCCCCTCCGATTCCAAGGACGTGTTCCAGGCTTGTCGCGAGGGCGACAAGCTCGCGCTAGCCGCGGCCGATACCATGGCCGACTATCTCGGCCGCGCACTGGCGCTTATTGCCAACGTGGTCGATCCCGAGATGTTCCTCATCGGCGGTGGCGCCTCCGCCTCGGCCGATGTCTACCTCGACAAGGTCCGCGAGCACTTTAAGCAGTACGCGCTTTCCGCCTCGCGCGAGACGCCCATTAAGGTCGCTTCGCTCGGAAACGACGCTGGCATCATCGGTGCCGCCTACGTAGCCCTGCGCGCCGCCGGTAAATAGCTGGTGCAAGGGGGGCAGGTTACTTTGCACCAACATGGTGCAAAAGGGACAGCCTTGGCCCCCCCATGCCTGCCCCAAAATATGCCGTGGCCCTTCCGTCTGCGAAGGCTCGGCATCGGCGTGCTACCATAGCTACGTCCAAGTACACATATCAAGTGGAGGATATCCATGGCAAACGTTCTTGTCTTTGGTCACCAGAACCCCGATAACGACGCCATCATGAGCGCCGTCGTCCTGTCCCAGCTGCTCAACCAGGTTGAGTATGCCGGCAACACCTACGAGGCCTGCGCCCTTGGTCAGCTTCCGGCCGAGTCCGCCAAGCTGCTCGCCGACGCCGGCATCGCCGAGCCCCGCGTGATCGAGTCCGTCGAGGCCGGTCAGCTCGTCGTCCTCACCGACCACAACGAGTCTGCTCAGTCCGTCGCCGGCCTTAAGGACGCCACGGTCTTTGGCGTCGTCGACCATCACCGCATCGGCGACTTCGAGACCGCCGGCCCGCTGCACTACATCTGCCTGCCCTGGGGCTCCAGCTGCACCATCGTCACCAAGCTTGCTGGCGTGCTCGGCGTTGAGCTTTCCGACGTTCAGGCCAAGCTGCTGCTCTCGGCCATGATGACCGACACGCTCATGCTCAAGAGCCCCACCACCACCGATGTCGACCGCGCCGTCGCTGCTAAGCTCGGCGAGCAGGTGGGCGTCGACCCGGTCAAGTTTGGCATGGAGGTCTTCCTCACCCGCCCGTCCGGCTCCTTCACCGCTGCCGAGATGGTCGGCAACGACATCAAGATGTTCGAGCCCGCCGGCAAGAAGCTGCTCATCGGCCAGTACGAGACTGTCGACAAGACCCGCGCACTCGGCATGATCGACGAGATCCGCGAGGCCATGCGCGCCTACGCCGCCGAGAAGGGTGCTGACGGCATCGTTCTGTGCATCACCGACATCATGGAGGAGGGCTCGCAGGTCCTGCTCGAGGGCGAGACCGAGGCTGCTCAGAAGGGCCTGGGCATTGCCGACGAGCACGACGGCGTCTGGATGCCGGGCGTCCTCTCCCGTAAGAAGCAGGTCGCTGCCCCCATCATGGCCGCCTGCTAGGTTTAGTTGACCAAACGCCACGACCGGATCGCGGACGCCCCGCGCTCCGGTCGTTTTTTGTGCACGTCGCCGCGTCGTCTCTTGGACAGGCGTGCCCGTGCCGTTGAGCAAATAATGTTCAACCTGTGGTTCCGCTTTTCGGCCACGCCTGCGTGCTTGCCGTGCAGGGTAGGCTAGATGCAAGCGTAATACGTTAGAGCGCGGCGCCGCCACTTGGGCGGGCCGTGCTTTTTTAAGACGGGAACCTTCCCGTGAAAGGAGCCGCCCATGGCAGCAACTGAGCAGCTGTTCAACGTCCGTGAGCGCAAGCGCTTTGAGCGCCACGACATCTGGGAGCGCATCGCCGAGAACGGCACGATTTCCGCCGCCGTCATGGTCTTCGCCGCCATCGCCGCCGTTATCTGCGCCAATACCGATGCCTACGAGGCCATCCATCACTTTTTGGAGACCCCGCTGTATGTGGGTCTGGGCAACCTTACGGCTGGTCTCACCGTTGAGCTTTTCGTCAACGACTTCCTCATGGCGATTTTCTTTTTGTTGGTGGGCATTGAGCTTAAGTACGAGATGACGGTCGGCGAGCTCAAGAATCCGCGTCAGGCCATGCTTCCCATGCTGGCGGCCGTGGGCGGTGTCGTCGTTCCCGCCTGCATCTACCTGATCTTTAACCATGCCGGCGCGCACAACGGCTGGGCCATTCCCATGGCAACCGATATTGCCTTTGCGCTGGGCGTGCTGTCGCTTTTGGGCAACCGCGTGCCCAACGGCGTGCGCGTGTTCTTCTCGACGCTCGCCATCGCCGACGACCTGATCTCCATCGCCGCCATCGCCATCTTCTACGGTCAGAGCCCCAATCCGTTTTGGTTGGGCGCCGCCGCGCTTGTGACCTGCGCGCTCGTGTGGCTTAACAAGACGCAGCATTACCGCCTTGCCCCGTATTCGGTACTGGGGCTGCTGCTGTGGTTCTGCATGTTCAAGAGCGGCGTACATGCCACGCTTGCTGGCGTCATCTTGGCCTTTACCATCCCGGCCAAGTGCGGCGTCAAACTCGATAGCCTCACCGATTGGTTGGGCGAGTGCCTGCCGTTGCTCGATGACCGCTACGACGACGAGGCGCACATCCTGGGCCAGCACGACTTTACCGTCTCGACCACCAAAGTCGAGCGCGTCATGCACCGCGTGACCCCGCCGCTCATCCGCATGGAGCGCCTGATCTCCACGCCGGTCAACTTTGTGATCCTGCCGATCTTTGCGTTCGTGAACGCGCAGGTTCGCCTAGTGGGCGTGGACATGAGCACGCTGCTCACCGACCCGGTGACGCTCGGCGTGTACTTTGGCATGCTGCTGGGCAAGCCGATCGGCATCTTTGGTATGACGTTTGCCCTGGTTAAGCTTAAGGCCTGCGAGCTGCCGCACAATGTCAACTGGCACATGATCGCCGGTGTGGGCATTCTGGGCGGTATCGGCTTTACCATGTCGATCCTCATCAGCGGCCTTGCCTTCCCGACGGCCCAGTTTGAGGTTCTAGCTGCCAAGGCCGCCATCCTTGCCGGTTCGGTCACCGCTGCCGTGCTCGGCATGATCTACATGAGCGTGGTCTGCAAGCACCCCGCGCCCAAAGACGAGTAAGAGCGCGAAAACCGGCTCCAGAACCGATTCGGGCGCGTTCAAAATGCGGATTCGGGCGGTGCTTGCCGCCTGCCAGACACGCCAGTGGTCAAAAAACGCCGTTTGTGAGTACTGTCACAAACGGCGTATCATTTTAGGTGCGGAAAATAATGAACAAAGTTATAAGAACTGTACGTTAATGAGTGACCATCGACTTCCAATTTGGCGCTAGCTGACGGTGATTAGGAAGTTTCAAGTCGAGTTTTGCCGATTTCGACCAAGAATCGCTGCTACTAAAAAGGTAACAGTACTCATATTTGCCCTTTTTTGGCCACAAGCCCTAAAACAAGCCTCGCCAAGGTCGGGAAGCGGGCCAAATCGCCGGCCTCGAGGCTTATTCCACCGTTCCGTAGACGGCGCCCCAGCCGTGGGCGGCTAGGGCCGAGTTAAGCTGGTCACACAGCGACTGGCGGTCGTAATAGCCGGGCGGTAGCAGGTTGACGATTTCCATGAGATCGGGTGCCAGGTCCAAGATCTCGGCCTGCACGATTAGGTCAAGCCGGTCGATGGCGTGGCGGTCGTAAAACAGTCCGTCGACCAGGCGCTGCAGGTCACCGAATTCCTCGGCCTGGAACAATCCGTACTCCATAGTGCCTCCTTGGGCGCCCCACGCCGGCATGCGCGGCGATTCGTAATTTATTGCGATGGACTTAATCTATCACGGCTTCATAACGTTGCGGCGGTGGCGGTCTATACTTAGACGAACTGCAACGTCCCGCTTCGCGAAAGGTCGCACCCATGCAGACGATCTACCAGAAGATGGAAACCACCGAACTCGATGCCGCCATCGAGGCGCTCAAGGCCGAGGTCGCCGAGGTCAAGGCCAAGGGTCTGGCGCTCGATATGGCCCGCGGCAAGCCGTCGCCCTCCCAGGTGGACATCTCGCGCCCCATGCTCGATATCCTCAATGCCGATGCCGATCTGCACGACGGCAGCGTCGACTGCTCCAACTACGGCTGCTTCGAGGGTATTCCTTCGGCACGCAAGTTGGCAGGGGAGTTCCTGGGCTGCCCCGCCGAGCAGACACTCGTGCTGGGTTCGTCGAGCCTTTTGATCGAGCATGACATCGCCGGCATGTTCTGGCGCTGTGGCTCGTGCGGCAGCGAGCCCTGGGACGCCTACGAGGCCGCGCACGACGGCAAGAAGGTCAAGTTCCTGTGCCCCGTTCCCGGCTACGATCGCCACTTTGGCATCACCGCCGACTTGGGCATCGAGAACGTCCCCGTCGCGATGACCGACAACGGCCCCGACATGGCCGAGGTTGAGCGCCTGGTTGCCACCGACGACTCCATCAAGGGCATCTGGTGCGTGCCCAAGTATTCCAACCCCACGGGCATCACATTTAGCGAGGACACCGTGCGTCGCCTGGTCGAGATGCCCACGGCCGCGCCCGATTTCCGCATCTTCTGGGACAACGCCTACTGCGTGCACGACCTGTACGACGAGACCGACGAGCTCGCCAACATCTTCGATCTTGCCCGCGCGGCGGGCACCGAGGACCGCGTGGTGGCCTTTGCCTCGACGTCCAAGATCACCTTCCCGGGTGCCGGCATCGGCTTTATCGGTGCGAGCCCCGCGGTCATCGCCGAGTTCTCCAAGCGCCTCAAGGCCGGCCTGATCAGCGCCGACAAACTCAACCAGCTGCGTCACGTGCGTTTCCTCCCCACCATCGAGGCGGTCAAGGAGCACATGAAAAAGCATGCCGAGTTCCTGCGCCCGCGCTTTGAGTCCGTCGAGCGCAAGCTCACCGAGGGCTTGGGCGACACGGGTTGTGCCACCTGGACGCATCCCCGCGGCGGCTACTTTGTGAGCTTCGATGGTCCCGAGGGCTCGGCCCAGAAGGTCGCCGCGCTTTGCGCCGACCTGGGCGTCAAGCTCACGCCGGCAGGTGCTACCTGGCCCTATGGCAAGGACCCGCGCGACACCAACATCCGCATCGCGCCGAGCTATCCCACGGTCGAGGACCTGGAGGCCGCGCTCGATGTGCTGGTGCTGGCCGTCAAGCTCGTCGCTGCCGAGCTTGCGCGTGCCGAGCGCGCCTAGCGCGTATGGCCCCGCAAGTACGCACCCATTACTATCAGCACTTTCGATTCGCAAAGGAGCGTTTACATGGATTTGGGTATTTCCACCAACCCCACGCCGGAGCTCTACACCATTAAGGTAACCGGCGAGATCGATATCTCTAACGCCGACAGTCTGCGTAATGCCATCGACTTGGCGCTCGAGCAGCCCACCGAGGCCGTTGAGCTCGACTTTGCCCAGGTGAGCTATATCGACTCGACGGGCATTGGCGTTCTTGTGGGCGCCGCGCACCACGCAGCCGATCATGGTAAGCGCTTTAGCTGCGCCAACGTGCAGCCTGCGGTGATGCGCGTGGTTCAGCTGCTGGGCGTGGACCAGGAGATCTCGATCACGGCGGCATAGGCCCCGCCCCAAAAGGGGTGTGCCGTTTGGCATATGTTTGTGATGCGCTCGGACGTTTTGGCGTCCGGGCGCTATACTTGACCGAATGAATAGACGAGTTCCGGCCGAATGGCGCGGTGCGGGCTCGACTCACATCGAGCCTTGGAGGTATGTGTGTTTGGTATTGGAGAAGGTGAGCTGGCAATCATCGTGGTCTTCGGCTTTTTGCTGTTTGGCCCGGATAAGCTCCCGCAGATGGGCCGCACGATCGGCCGCGCCATCCGTCAGTTCCGCGAGACGCAGGAAAAGATGACGGCCGTTGTTCAGTCCGAGATCATCGATCCGGTAAGCGAGGCCGCGTCGGCGCCGGTCAAGCCCAAGAAGGCCGCTGCGACCGACGACGATTCCGATGCGGACGAGGATGCCGCCGAGACGGCTGCGCCAGCAAAGAAGGAGACCTTTGCCGAGCGCCGCGCCCGTCTTGCCGCCGAGAAGGCCGCAAGCGAGGCTGCCGCCGAGGGCGAGGGTGCTGTTGATGAGGCCGAGGGTACAGAGCCTGCTGCTGCCGTCGAGCCCGAGCCTGCTGCAGAGTCCGAGCCCGAGCCGGCAGAGCCCACGACGGCTGACCTCTACGCCCGTCGTCCCCGCAAGCGCAAGGCCGTCGTCGACCAGCTCGCTCGCGAGCTCGAGGTCGAGGACGATGCCGAGGCTGCTGCCGCCGACGCCCCGAAGGGAGGCGATGAGTAATGCCGATCGGACCTGCGCGCATGCCGCTCTTCGATCACCTGGGAGAGCTCCGTCGCCGCCTGACCATCGTGGTCGTTTCGGTGTTTGCCGCCGCCATCGTGCTGTACTTTGCCACGCCCGTGGTGCTCGATATTCTTGAGGACCCCATCCGCTCCTTTGTGCCGGACGGTAAGTTTTACATCACCACCACGCTCGGCGGCTTTGGCCTGCGCTTCTCGCTTGCCATCAAGATGGCCGTGGTCATGTGCACGCCCATGATCATCTGGCAGATTCTGGCATTTTTCCTGCCGGCACTGCGCCCCAACGAGCGCAAGTGGGTTGTGCCCACGGTGCTCGCCTCGACGGTGCTGTTCTTCCTGGGTGCCATCTTCTGCTACTTCATCATCATCCCGGCGGGCTTTGAGTGGCTCATCGGCGAGACCTCGGCTGTCGCTACGGCGTTGCCCGATCTGGAGAACTACGTCAACATGGAGCTGCTCTTTATGATCGGCTTTGGTGTGGCGTTTGAGCTGCCGCTCATCATCTTCTACCTGTCCGTTTTCCACATCGTGTCCTATGCGGCCTTCCGCAGCGCCTGGCGCTACGTGTACGTAGGCCTGCTCGTGGGTTCGGCTGTGATTACGCCCGACGGCTCGCCCGTTACGCTGGGTCTCATGTATGGCGCCCTGCTCTCGCTCTACGAGATTTCGCTCGCCATCGCTCGCGTGGTCATTACCGCGCGCGAGGGCAAGGAGGGCCTGTTCGTGAGCCGTCTGGACCTGTTCTCGGACGACGAGGACGACGAGGAGTAAATCGGTATGCACGAGGTTGGCATTGTCAACGGCATACTCGATACAGTGATTCGCGCGGCGCGTGGGGCGGGGGCCTCGCGCGCCGTTTTGGTAACGCTGCGTATCGGGGATATGACCGAGGTCGTGCGCGAGGCGCTCGACTTTGCGTGGGAGACGTTTCGCGACGAGGACCCGCTCACGCGCGGCTGCGAGCTTGCCGTGGAGGAGGTCCATCCACAAAGCGAGTGCCTGGACTGCGGCGAGGTCTTTGAGCACGACCGTTTCCATTGTCGCTGCCCCCAGTGTGGCGGCGCCAACGTGCGCCTGCTGCACGGCCGCGAGCTCGATATCGCAAGTATCGAAATCGAAACCCCCGACGATTAGCCCGCTAGCCATCTAATGATGGGGTATAAAGGGGCCAAAGTAAGGAGCGCTAAGTATGGCCGAGAAAACGATTGATATCGCGTCGCCGATTCTGTCGCGCAACGAGCGCCTGGCAGATCAGCTGCGTCAGCGATTTAATGAGGCAGGCACCTACGTGATCAATGTGCTGTCGAGCCCCGGCTCGGGTAAGACCACCACGATTCTGGGCACCAACGAGCGCCTGCGTGACAAGGCCGGCCTACGCTGTGCCGTCATCGAGGGCGATATCGCCTCGGATGTCGACGCCATCACCATGAAGGAAGCCGGCATGCCCGCCATCCAGATCAACACGGGCGGTCTGTGCCACCTCGAGGGCAACATGATCATGGAGGCTGTCGATGCCTTCGACCAGGCTGTGGGTCTGGAGAACATCGACGTCATCTTTATCGAAAACGTGGGTAACCTGGTCTGCCCGGTCGACTTTGACCTGGGCGAGAACCTGTCCATCATGATTCTCTCGGTGCCCGAGGGCGACGACAAGCCCATCAAGTATCCGGGCATCTTCCAGCACGCCGGCGCGCAGCTGCTCAACAAGGTCGACGTGGCCCCAGCTTTCGATTTTGACATGGATAGGTATACTAAGACACTCGATGACCTCAATCCGCAGGCGCCGCGGTTTGCCGTGAGCGCGCGCAAGGGCGAGGGCATGGATGCCTGGTGCGATTGGCTCATCGGGCAGATTGAGCAAGCAAGGGCGTAAGTCGGCCGCCATACGGGCGGGCGTAGCCGCAGAGATACGAGATAGGAGCCTCTTTTGAAGCTCATCATCGCCGAGAAAAACGACGCCGCGCGTCAGATTGCCGAGCGTCTGTCCACGGGCAAGCCCAAAAAGGACAAGGTGTACAACACCGCCATCTACCGTTTTGAGTGGAAGGGCGAGGAGTGCGTGACGATCGGCCTTGCCGGTCACATCCTTGCGCCCGATTTTTGCGACAGCGTGCTGTTCGATAAAAAGCTGGGCTGGTATTCGGTCACCGAGGACGGCGAGATGCTGCCGGCCGATATGCCCGATGGCCTGGCACGTCCGCCCTACGACACCAAGCGCAAGCCGTTTCTTGCCGATGGTATCTCCATCAAGGGCTGGAAGCTCGAGAGCCTGCCTTACCTCACCTGGGCGCCCGTCATTAAGCTGCCGGCCGAGAAGGAGCTCATCCGCTCGCTCAAGAACCTTGCCAAGAAGTCCGACAGCGTCATTATCGCCACGGACTTCGACCGCGAGGGCGAACTGATCGGTTCGGACGCCCTCAACAAGGTGCGCGAGGTTGCGCCCGACTTGCCGGTCGCCCGCGCCCAGTATTCTTCGTTTACCAAGGCCGAGATTACGCAGGCCTTCGATAATCTTGTCTCGCTCGACCAGAATCTGGCCGACGCCGGCGAGAGCCGCCAGCACATCGACCTCATTTGGGGTGCGGTGCTCACGCGCTACCTGACGCTCGCCAAGTTTGGCGGCTTTGGCAACGTGCGCTCCGCCGGCCGCGTGCAGACGCCGACGCTTGCCTTGGTGGTCGAGCGCGAGCGCGAGCGCATGGCGTTTGTGCCCGAGGACTATTGGCAGATTCGCGGCATGGGTGCCGCTCAGGGTGCTGCCGAGGATGACCGCTTTAAGATTGCGCACAAGACGGCACGTTTTACCGATAAAGATGCTGCCGAGACGGCGTACGGCCACGTCGACGGCGCTACGACGGCAACCGTCGCCGCGGTGACCAAGCGCTCCCGCAAGCAGCAGCCGCCCACCCCGTTTGCGACGACCTCGCTGCAGGCTGCCGCCGCGGCCGAGGGCATCTCACCTGCACGTACCATGCGCATCGCCGAGTCCCTCTACATGGCGGGCCTCATCAGCTATCCGCGTGTCGACAACACCGTGTACCCTGCGACGCTCGATCTGGGCGCCGTGGTGAGCGACCTGGCAAAGATCAACCCGGCGCTGGCGCCCGTGTGCAAAAAGGTACTCGCCGGCCCCATGAAGCCCACGCGCGGCAAAGTCGAGACCACCGACCACCCACCCATCTACCCCACGGGCGAAGGCGATCCGTCCACGCTCGATGGCGGCCAGCGCAAGCTCTACGACCTCATTGCCCGCCGCTTCCTGGCGACGCTTATGGGTCCCGCGACCATCGAAAACACTAAGCTCGAGCTCGACGTGAACGGTGAGCCGTTCGTGGCCTCGGGCGACGTGCTCGTGACCCCGGGCTTCCGCGAGGCCTACCCGTACGGCCTTAAGCGCGACGAGCAGATGCCGCCGCTGGAGCAGGGCGACACGGTCGACGTGTTCGACATTAAGCTTGAGGCCAAGCAGACCGAGCCGCCCGCGCGCTACAGCCAGGGCAAGCTCGTGCAGGAGATGGAAAAGCGCGGCCTGGGCACCAAGTCCACGCGCGCGAGCATCATCGAGCGCCTGTACGCCGTGCGCTACCTCAAAAACGATCCCGTTGAGCCGAGCCAGCTGGGCATCGCCATCATCGACGCGCTGACGCAGTTTGCCCCGCGCATCACGAGCCCCGATATGACCAGCGAGCTCGACGGCGACATGACTCGCGTCGAGCGCGGCGAGGACACCGAAGAGCATGTCGTGACGCACTCGCGCGCGCTGCTGGCCGGCGTGCTCGACGAGCTGCTCAAGCATACGCAGGAGCTGGGCGACGCCATCAGCGACGCCGTCACGGCCGATGCGCGCGTGGGCGCCTGCCCCAAGTGCGGCAAGGACCTGGTTATGAAGACGAGCGCCAAGACCCGCGGCAGCTTTATCGGCTGCATGGGTTGGCCCGACTGCGACGTGACCTATCCGGTGCCGAGTGGCGTCAAGGTGAGCCCGCTCGAGGGCGAGGCCGCCGTGTGCCCCGAGTGCGGCGCGCCGCGCATCAAGTGCCAGCCATTCCGCCAGAAGGCCTTCGAGATCTGCGTGAACCCCACGTGCCCCACCAACTACGAGCCCGATCTTAAGGTGGGCGAGTGCAAGGTGTGTGCCGAGGCCGGACGTCACGGCGACCTGATCGCGCACAAGAGCGAGAAGAGCGGCAAGCGCTTTATCCGCTGCACCAACTACGATGACTGCGGCGTGAGCTATCCGCTGCCGGCGCGCGGCAAGCTCGAGGCGACGGGCGAGACCTGTCCCGAGTGCGGCGCCCCCATCGTAGTGGTCAACACGGCGCGCGGTCCGTGGCGTATCTGCGTCAACATGGACTGCCCGACCAAGGAGAAGAGGCCCGCCCGCGGTCGCAAGACCACAACCAAGGCGAGCACGGCAAAGAAGACGACGGCTAAGAAAGCCACTGCCGCCAAGAAGACGACCGCGAAGAAGTCGACTGCCAAGAAAACAACCGCCGACAAGTAACGGCGCAGTCGAAACATTGCCCAAAAAAACGAGCGAGGACCCCGCGATCCTCGCTCGTTTTTTTGACCGGCAGTTAGGGACGTTCTTTTTCTGCCGGCAGTTTAGGAACGTCCCTAACTGCCGGCTCGGGAACGACAAAGCGCTAGTTCACCTCGACAGGCTTGGCGCCGGGATAGCGCTCCTCAAAGTCTAGGCGGTACTTATTGTCATTGGTGCCCGCCACGTTGTCGCGCGACAGCGGCGCCACGATCTCATTCTTGTGGTCCGCAGGCTTGGCGTATTTCAGGCTGATCTCCCAGGCATCACAGATTGCGTCAATGCGGTGATCCAGGTCGTCGTACAGGGCGATGATGTCCTTCCAGGAGCTGTAGTTTTTGGAGCTCGTCGGGACGTCCAGGTCCTCGACGATGTCGTAATACTGCTCGATGGTGTCCTCCGTGCGCTCGGCGACGTCGGCGAGATTTTGACGGGTGGTTCGATCCTCTTCTAGATAGTTGCCGTTGAAGTTCTGCGCGCAGCCACGGACCTGGCTGTCGAGATCTTCGAGCAGGTCGTAGTATTCGCTCAGGCGACGGTAGAGGTTCTGCTCAGAGAGCGTTGCTTCGCCGCCATCCTCGTCGTCATCGTCATCATCGTCGTACAGGCTGTTGGGATCGCCGAGAGGCTTTAGGTCATCGTCGTCGACGTCATGGTGCAGCTTAGCTACCTCGGCAGTCGTCTGCGTGGCGGCGTTGTCGAACGGTCTGATTGCAAAGAAGATGACCAGGGCGATGATGATCGCCACCAGCACAACGATAACGGCGATAAGCGGCCCGGTGCCGCTCTTTTTGGAAGCGGGGGTCTGTGGCGAAGCGGGCACGTATGCGGGAACCGGCTGCTGTTGGGGCGAGCCGCTCGCGACGGGTATGCGCTGCGTGGTCTCGACGGCCTCGGTCCTTGCGGCGGGGTCGGGGCTATAGGCGAGGGAGTCGTCCGCCTTGGCTTGCGGCGTATCAAGGGAGCCGGTCTGCTCAAAAGCGGGCTGGCTATCGCTCGCGGCTGTTTGCTCAACGGGTGCACCGCACGAGGTGCAGAACTTGGCATCATCTGCAAGAAGCTTGCCGCACGAGGCGCAATACCGAGACATTGCCACTCCTTTCGCCACATTTCAATGCAATACGACGATTATACCCAGCATCCAAAATTCCCCATCATAAGTTGCGGTGAAATAGGGACTGTTTGGCGGTCTCAGAGCTTCAATCAGTCCCTATTTCACCGCAACTTTGGAAAGGCGCCTTTAGCCATTGGGGACGCGCCGAGCACTGGGGTATCATGGCTTAGTTGATATATCTGCATTTACGCGCCTTGTAGGAAGGGGCTGCGCCCATGGCTTTTGAGCCTGCTCAACATAGCTTTATCACGCTCGAGGGCGTCGACGGTGCCGGCAAGTCCACGCAGACGCGTCTGCTTGCCCGTGCGCTCGACCTCGCTGGCTATCAGGTCGTAACTCTGCGCGAGCCGGGTGGCACTGCCATCAGCGAAAAGATTCGCGCCCTGCTGCTCGACCCCGCCAACACGGCGATGGGAGACACCTGCGAGTTGCTGCTCTACGAGGCGGCGCGCGCCCAGTTGGTGCACGAGGTCATAGCTCCCGCCCTCGCGGCCGGCAAGGTGGTCCTGTGCGATCGCTTCTACGATTCCACGACCTGCTACCAGGCATTTGCCGACGGCCTCGATCGCCAGATGGTGCGCGACGCCAACAACCTGGCCGTCGCGGGAACGCACCCGGCGCTCACACTCGTCTACCACATCACGCCCGAGCAGGCGGCGTTGCGCATGGCCGCCCGTGGCGCGGCAGATCGCATGGAGGCAAAAGGCATGGCATTCCAGGAGCGTGTCTACCAGGGCTTTTGTGCCATTGCTGCCGAGGAGCCAAACCGCGTAAAGCTCATCGACGCCACTGCGACTGTCGAGGAAGTCTTCGAGAAGACGGTCGAGCAGGTTCGCGCGTACGGTCTCGATATCCCGCAGGACGCCGTCGCCGCCGCGCTTGCCAAGGAGGCCGAGTAACATGGCCCCCGCTCAGGCAAGCCTGCTGGCCAAGCTCGACACCCAAGAGCGCGTGCGCGACTTTTTGACCAACGCCGTCGCCAGCGGTCGCGCATCGCACGCCTATCTGTTCTTGGGAGCGCCCGGCGCGGGCAAGCTCGACGCCGCGTGGGCGCTCGCCCAAGCCTTCCTGTGCGAGCAGGATGGCTGCGGCGCATGCGACAGCTGCGTGCGCGTCGCGCGCCATACGCATCCCGACGTGCACTATTACACGCCCGAGAGCGCCACGGGCTACCTCATCGCCCAGACCCGCGAGCTGCTCGACGACGTGCCCCTGGCGCCCATCCGTGCCAAGGCCAAGGTCTACATCATCGACCGTGCCGAGCAGCTGCGCGCCAACACCGCTAACGCGCTGCTCAAAACACTCGAGGAGCCGCCCGAGGGCGTCATGTTCATCTTGCTGGGCACCTCGGCAGACGTGATGTTGCCCACCATCGTGAGCCGCTGCCAGTGCGTGCCGTTTCGGCTGGTGTCGCCCGCCGTGGCCGCGCGTGCCGTGAGTCGCGCCACCGGTCAGGACCCTGCGCGTTGCCGCATGGCCGTCGCCGTAGCGGGAAGCCCCACGCGTGGCATCGAGTTCCTCAAGAGCGCCGAGCGCCAGGATGCTCGCCGCCAGATGGTCCGTGCCATCGATTCGCTCATCGCCGCCGACGAGGCCGATGTGCTCAGCCGCGCCAAGTCGCTCATCGTCGCCGTTAAGGCGCCGCTCGCCGAGGTCAAGTCCACGCAGGAAAAGGTGCTCGAGCAAAACGCCGATTACCTGTCGCGTGGAGCATTGAAGCAGCTTGAGGACCGCAACAAGCGCGAACTCAACGCGCGCGAGCGTTCGGGTATCATGGAAGCGCTGGCGAGCGCGCGGACGCTTATGCGCGACGTGCTGCTGACGCTTCAGGACGAGGCAGCCGACGTAGTGAACGAGGACGTGCGCGACACGATCGGGCGGCTTGCCGCCGCGACCAATGTTGCGGGTGCCACGCGGGCGCTCGAGGCAGTCGCGACCGCCGAGCGCAACATCGCCAGAAACGTTACTCCCCAGCTGGCCATCGAGGTCATGCTGTTCGATATCAGGAAGGCACTGAAATGCCGTTAGTCGTACCCGTTAAGTTTACCTACGCCTCGTGCGACCTGTGGTTCGACCCGCAGGATCTGGATATCCTCGAGGCCGATTATGCCATTTGCTCCACCGAGCGCGGAACCGAGATCGGCCTGGTCACGGCCGATCCCTTTGAAGTGCCGCAAGACGAGATCGGCCAGCCGCTCAAGCCCGTGCTGCGCGTGGCGAGCGACATCGACCTGCAGCTTGCCGACGACCTGGCCATCCAGGGCGACGAGGCGATGGTCGATTTCCGCCGTCTGGTCAAAGAGCTCGACCTCGAGATGAAGCCGGTCGGCGTCGAGTACCTGTTTGGCGGCGAGAAGGCCGTGTTCTACTTTGCGGCCGAGGAGCGCGTCGATTTTCGTCAGCTCGTCAAGGACCTGTCCTCGACGCTGCACATTCGCGTCGACATGCGCCAGATTGGCGTGCGCGACGAGACCCGTCTGGTGGGCGGCTATGCCCAATGCGGACAGGAGCTCTGCTGCACGCGCTTTGGCGGACAGTTTGAGCCCGTCTCGATCCGCATGGCAAAAGAGCAGGACCTGCCGCTCAACTCGTCCAAGATCAGCGGCGTATGCGGCCGCCTGATGTGCTGTCTGCGCTATGAGTTCGAGGCGTACAAGGACTTTAAGAGCCGTGCGCCCAAAAAGAAGACGCTCATCGATACGCCGCTTGGCAAGGCGCGTATTCAGGAATATGACACGCCGCGTGAGCAGCTGGTGCTGCGCCTGGAGAACGGCAAAGTCTTTAAGGTCAACCTGGCCGATATGAAGTGCTCGGAGGGCTGCAAAAAGAAGGCCGCCGAGCAGGGTTGCAACTGCCGCCCCGACTGCGTGACGCGCGACGTGCTCGAACGCATCGAGTCGCCCGAGATGCGTCTGGCGCTCATGGAGCTCGATCGCGAGAACGGCGTCGACGTGGGCGATGGCCTGTCGAGTGCCGATCGTCTGGCCGGCACGTCGATGCCCAAGCGCCGTCGCCGCGATGCCGAATCCGATGCTCGCGCTGCTCAGGGCCAGGGCGAGGGTCGTGGCCGCGGAAAGGGCCGCGGCAAGGCCGAGGCGCCCGAGGCTGAGGAGGCTGCCGGTGGACGTCGCCGCCGCAAGCGCTCGGGTGCGGGCGATGCCGGCGAGGCCGCTCCCACAGGCAAGAACTCCTCCCGCGAGCGCGAGGCTCAGCAGCCCCAGCAGCAAAACCGCGGCGGTGGCATGAATCCCACGCGCCGTCGCCGCCGCCATTTGTCGAGCGAGGAGCGCGAGGACGCCTTCCGCGCCGCAGCTGCTCGCGAAGCCGGTGCCGCCCCCAAGGGTGGTTCGGGTTCCGTTGCGCCTGCCGACAAGGGTGGCAAGCAGCGCAACGATGACGAGCGCGCCTCGCGTCCGCGTCGTCGCCATTCCTCGGGCACGCAGCAAAAGCCCTCGGTGCCCTCCGTGGCCGATCAGGTCTCGGATGGCGAGGTCAAGGTCACGCGTCGTCGCCCCGGAGATGGCGGAGGGGCGGCTGCCAAGGCCGCGCGCGGCGCTGCTCGCGACGAACGCGAGTCGCGCGAAGATCGTGGTGGCGAGGGTTCGGCCGACCAGGGCCAGAAGCGCCGTCGCCGTCGTCGTTCCCGCAAGCCGCGTCAAGATGGTGGCGAGGGTTCGACCCCGTCTTCGTCTGCGCCACAACCGCCTACCGGTGAATAACGCCCGCGAGCGGATTTAACCTGCCTGACCCCAAATGCGTCGGGGTACCATAGCGCTGAATCAACAACCCTCCCTGCGACCGAACGTAGGGAGGGTTGTGTCGTGAAGAGACATTTGAATGTGTTGGGATGCCTGCAAGGTGCCGGCATCCTGCCGTTTGCGGACGAATTGCTACCGTTTGCCGACCTGGCGGCGCACGAGGCGCTTGAGGCGTTGTCGCCTGCGCGATGCGCCGGCTGCGAGCGCTCCGGCGCGCTAATTTGCCAAGACTGCTTGGCGGCGCTTGCGCTCATCGACCCGCGGCATAGCTGCACTCGATGCGGCGCCCCGTTTGGAGACTTGCTGTGCACCGAGTGCTCGGTCGAGGGTACGTCCTTGGCGATGGCCGAAGCGCTCGACCGGTGCCTGGCATGTGCTGTTTACACGCATCCGCTGCCGCGGATCATTAAAGCGTACAAAGACGCGGGCGAGCGACGCCTGGCGCCGTATCTGGCGGAGCTGCTATACGACACCGCCTTACACGCCCAGGTCGCGGCACCCGATCGCTTTGGCGGTGTGTTGTCCGGCGCCGATGCAGTGGTGTTTGTGCCTGCGACGGCGGCGGCGTTTCGGCGACGCGGCTTCGATCATATGGAAGCCATCGCGCGCCCATTTTGCGAGCTGTCGGGTGTTCCGTTGCTCGACGCCCTCGTTAAATACGGCCATGGCGACCAGCGTGAACTCGGTCGTGAAGAACGCCGTGAACGCGCCCGAGGCATGTACGAGACCGTTGAGGACGTGCGGGGCCGCCGCCTGCTGCTTATCGACGACGTTATCACCACGGGTGCGACGATGGCCGCGGCTTCGGCGGAACTCAAGCGCGCCGACGCCGCAGCAGTCGATGGCCTCGCTATCGCACGCGTTTGGTAGGGGTGGTTTTGTGGCAGTAAAGATTGAGCGGTGCAACGAGCCGACAGGCGAACAGCTAGCGGCTTCCGTAATCCTAACAGGCGCCTCGGCGCTACGCATGATGCGCGCCGAGCGCCGACAAATGGGTTACATCAGCTGGAGGGACCTCGATCCCGATGAAGAGCGCCGTGTGCTGTGCACGTCGTCGCCCTCGACCGAGGACATCTATCTTCCCGACTTGGTGCGGATTGGGGCCGCAAGCGGCGAGGTGCAAGAAGATCTTTGCTTGCTGGTGGGATCTGCGGCGCAGCGCCGCCGCATGCCTGGCGTGGGCTGGTCCGTATGCTCTGGGTTGCCCGCCGGCTCGATTCTAGAGGTGGAACCGGGGGTGTACAGTCTATCTCCCGAGGCCCTTTGTGTTGCCGTCGCCCACGAGGTCGGTTGTATCCAGGCATTTGCCCTGGCCCAGGAGCTGTGCTCTAAGATTTCGCTGAGCGACCGCGGGAAGTATCTGCCTCCCTACACCTCGCCTGTTACGAATAAACTTGCAAAGGACAAGGACCAGCCAGCAGACGTGGGCTACTTTGAAGTCGAGCCGGCGCTGACGCCCGATCGCCTGGCAGATTACCTTGCGGCATGCAAGGGGAATGTGGCCAAACAGCTGCAGCGTCTGTGTCCCTATCTTTCGGAAAACCTGCTCTCGCCCATGGAGTGCATCATGCTCGCCCTGTTTTCGCTTCCGTTTTCCTATGGCGGGTTTGCCTGCGGACCTTTTAAGACCGACTACAAGGTCGAGTTCGATGACCGTGCGCAGGCAATCTCGGGGATGCCTCATGCAGTTTGCGATGCGTATCAAGAGGCAGCCCGGTTTGACCTGGAATACAACGGTGAGCTGGGCCATTCCTCTCGGAGGGGACGTATCCATGATGAAAAGCGCAACACGGGCTTGATTACTATGGGAATCGAGGTCGCGACGGTCAACAACGAAATGCTCTGTGACATGGAAGCGATGGAAGCGCTCGCATGGCGCATCCACCAGCGTATGCGAAAGCGGTACCGGAATCGTGTCGATGCCCGCAGGAAGAAGCAAGAGGCGTTGCTTAACACGCTGCGGGCGTGTTTTGGGCTTAAGCCGGTCTAATTCACGTCGAAAATAGGGGGTTAATCATATGCCCTGGCCAAAATATGGCAAATATGAGTACTGTCACTAAATCAGTAACAGCAAAATCAAGGAATTTAGGACTCGGAGGCGTCATAAAGTAAGAAGATAATAAACAAATGTAGAATAACTAAGCATCAGGTTGGCGACACTGAGCGCAAAATCTGTCCGAGAGGCCAAAAATGCCTGTTACTAAATTGGTGACAGTACTCATATTTGCCATTTTTTGGCCACGGCACCCTAAGAAGGGTGTCCCGGAACTCACCGTAGGGGAGCTCCGGGCTTCACAGGGGCACGAATAGCCCACTCCGACCTGCGAAATCTGTACTCGCGATGCGAATGACGCCCCTAACCTTAAACTTTAGCTTGAACTTAGCTATAATGCGCTACGTTCCTACCAGGCTGTGGTTGCGGACGGACGAAATGCCCGTCCTAGTCCAAGACAGACGCGGTCAAAGGGATCCACGTAAGCGACCGCGTGCGCGCGGCGCGATCATGGCGCGTCCTAGATGTAAGCCGCACCGTCCGTTCTACTTTCTTTGGGGCAATACCGCCTCGCGGGCGAGCGGGCCAGTCGTGAAGGTGGCTGCGGCCTCCCGAGCAAACACCCCGGTGCGCAAGTGTGGGGTCAAATACCAGGTCAGCTGGTGGGAACAACCCGATATTCCGCGCAACGCACGGATCGTATACGACACAGAAGGCAGGGTAGTGGACATGGTGAGGGGCAACTTGATGCACGCGGCTCGGTTAGGTGCTGGGACCGCAGCGGTCATTGCCGTTTTGGGCCTGAGCGGATGCGCGTTCAACCCTCTGTCTACGTTCACAACTCCCACGATCGACCAGATCGAGTACGAGACTGTCACGCCGGCGGTGTCGGACGATGCCCTGGTCACGCCGGGAACCCTGACGGTCGCCCTCGATACGTCTGATGCCCCGCAGGCCATGCAGGACGCCGACGGAAACCTCACGGGCTATGCGGTCGATGCCGCTCGTGCCCTTGCAAGCCGTATGGGCCTTAAGGTTGCCTTCGTCGATGCGTCTTCTGCCGATTCCGCGCTTGGCGACAAAAAGGCTGATATCTTTATCGGCGAGATCAACTCCACGGATGGGGACGTTAGCTCGCTCGGCACCTGCCTGTACGATGCCGCTTCCGTGTTCGGTAAAACCAGCGATGGTGGGTCGCTGAGCGTTTCCACCGATACCCTTAACACGTCTACTCTGGGTATCCAGATGTCCTCGGCCTCGCAGGAGGCGCTTGCTAAGCAGAGCATCACCGCCAACCAAAAGACTTACTCCAACATCAACGAGTGCTTTGAGGCGCTCGAGTCCGGCGAGGTCGACTATGTGATCTGCGACTCCACGGCTGGCGGTTACCTTGCGCGCCTGATGAGCGAGATCTCCTATGTCGGTGCGCTCGAGGCGCCCTCGACGCTTGGTGTTGCGGGCCTCTCGTCCAATGACGAACTGTGCCGTGCCGTGAGCGATGCCCTCGACGGTATTACGGCCGACGGCACGCTCGAGGCGGTCCACTCTGTCTGGTATGGCAGGATGCCCTACGACCTCACCACTAAGACGGTTTCGGGCGCTAACGTGCAGCCGGGCGACTCTGAGTCCAGTGAGACCGCATCCTCCGGCAGCGAGTCTTCCGATTCCAACAATGAGACCGCATCCTCCGAGGACGAATCGTCCAGCCAGGAAGGCACCATCACCGACGACGACATTAACAAACTTAATAGCTAGTTATTGCTAGGGGTGGTGTCTCCTATACGTTGGAAAGGACGCCTCTTCACGGTTTCAACACGCACTGCCGGGTTTCCCCAATAGGGGAGCCCGGCTTTTTTATCCCTATAAAACCAGCAGGTCAAAGCCAATTTTCGGGACCAAATACAAAGCCGTCGGCTCCCTTCTATAGCGCACTTTGCCACGGAAAAGTGCGAGACTTCGGTATGCGGTATCAAGCAATCGTTATTCGGGTCTTTAGGAATCCGCGTGATTAAATGCACGGCAATGGGTACATAGCCAGTACAGTAAGTCCCCGAGGCAGATTGGAGCCACGTATGGATATCAAGGTTTCTGGACGCAAGACGACGGTAACCGATGCTCTGCGTGCGCATGTGGATGAGAAGATCGGCGAGGCGCTCAAGGTTTTCGATATCGAGCCCATGACGGTCGACGTTGTACTTCGCTATGAGAAGAACCCCTCGAACCCCAACCCGGCAATCGTCGAGGTTACGGTTCGCGCCCGCGGTTCGGTGATTCGCGTTGCCGAGCACGGTGCAGATATGTACGCCGCCATCGACCTCTCCGCCGATAAGGTCACCCGCCAGCTGCGTAAGTTCAAGACCAAGGTCGTGGACAACCGCCAGGGCGGTGCCAGCGCCGCGGATGTCGCGCCGGTCGAGCGCGTCGAGGATCTGGCCGACCTGCTGCTGCCCGAGGAAGAGGACGACCTGCTCGTCCGCGAGAAGGTCATCGACGTCACCCCGATGACTGAGGAGCAGGCGCTGGTGCAGACCGATCTGCTGGGCCACGACTTCTACGTGTTCGAGAACGCGACGACCGGTCTCATCAATGTGGTGTATCACCGTAAGAATGGTGGATATGGCATCATCAAGCCCCGCATCGAAACACTTGACGAGTAAAATACGTTAACTTGCATGAGTTAACGGTTGGCGGCCATCCCATGCGGGTGGCCGCCTTTTTACGTAAGGAGTCGCTTTGATGGACAAGGCCGCATCCGCCGGTCATTCGAACCGTTGCCGCATCGTCGTCGATACCTGCTGCGACTTTAGCCCCGAGGTCGCCGCGAACCTCGATGTCGATATCCTGGGTTTCCCTTTCATTATCGATGGCGAGGAGCGCACAGACGACATCTGGTCGAGCATGAGCCCTAAGGAGTTCTACGACCGCATGCGCGCCGGTGCCCGCGTGTCCACCTCGGCTGTGTCGCTCGGTCGCTATATCGAGTTTTTTACCGAGTGCGCCAAAGAGGGCACGCCCACGGTCTACCTGTGCTTTACCTCGGCGCTGTCGTCGAGCTACAACTCCGCGTGCCAGGCGGCAGATGTCGTGCGCGCCGAGTATCCCAACTTTGAGCTCTACGTGGTCGACAACGCTCTGCCCTGCGCGGCCGGTGCGCTCTTGGCGCTCGAGGCCGTGCGCCAGCGTTCGGCGGGACTGACCGCCAAGCAGCTGGTCGATTGGGCAAACGAGGCAAAGACCTACGTGCACGGCTACTTTACGCTCGAGAGCTTCGACGCACTGGCTGCCGGCGGCCGCATTCCTCCCGCGGCGGCGCAGCTCACGGCAAAGCTCGACGTCAAGCCCGAGCTCTCCTACGACCTGGCCGGCTCGCTGTCGCTGATTGGCGTCAACCGAGGCCGCAAGAAGGCGCTCAAGTCCATCCTCAAGTCGTTCCGCGAGAACTACGTGCCCGATCGCACCATGCCCATCGCCATCATGACGGCCGATGCCGAAAAGGATGGCGACTGGCTCGAAGCCGCCATCCGCAAGGAGGAGGGTTGCGCCGACGTCACGATCATTCGCGGCTCCGTGGGTCCCACCATCGGCTCGCACGTGGGCCCCGGCATGGTGGGCTGCGCGTTTTGGGGTAAGAACCGCGCCGACAAGGCGTCGCTTTCCGACCGTATCGCCCGCCGCGTGCGCGGTCAGTAGGCAAGCGCTGCGTCCGTAATCGCCCTCGACTCACAGCCCAAACGCTGGCACCGAGTATTCAACCTGGTAACAACACCCAACCCAAAAGGAAAGGTTTCATGGCAAACAAGCTCTCCGTCGCATTTATCGGCACCGGAATCATGGGTGCCCCCATCGCCGGCCACATTCTGGACGCCGGCTATCCCGTCACGGTCAACAACCGCACCAAGTCCAAGGCGGCGGCGCTTATCGAGCGCGGCGCCGTCTGGGCAGATACGCCGGCCGATGCCGCGGCGAACGCCGATGTCGTCTTTACCATGGTGGGCTATCCCTCCGAGGTCGAGGAACTCTACCTGGCGGGCGACGGCCTGCTCTCGTGCACTAAGCCCGGCGCGGTCTTGATCGACCTCACCACGAGCTCGCCCGAGCTTGCCCGTGACATTGCCGAGGCCGCCCAGGTTTCTGGTCGCATGGCGTTTGACTGCCCCGTCACCGGCGGCGAGTCGGGCGCTATCGCCGGTACGCTCACGGCTATCGTGGGCGCTACCGAGAGCGACATCGCGCCGGTCCGCGACATCCTTGCCACCTTTGCGGCCAACATCTGCTGCTTCGATGGCGCCGGCAAGGGCCAGGCTGCCAAGCTCGCCAACCAGGTGTCGCTGGGCGCCTGCATGGTCGGCATGGCAGACGCCATGGCATTTGCCGAGCTGAGCGGCCTTGACCTGGAGAAGACCCGCCAGATGATCCTGGGCGGTACCGGTAAGTCCGGCGCCATGGAGAGCCTGGCTCCCAAGGCGCTCGACGGCGACTACAAGCCCGGCTTTATGGTCGAGCACTTCATTAAGGACCTGCGTCTGGCGCTCGCCTACGCCGATGACCGCGAGCTCGCGCTGCCCGGCGCCGACGTGGCCTTTACGCTCTACGACATGCTCGACGCCATCGGTGGTGCCAAGCTGGGCACCCAGGCCATCACGGTCCTCTACAAGGAGGAGGCCGACGCCATCGCCGCCGGTCTGGACTGGTCGCAGTATCGCCCCGAGGAGCACGGTGCCCACGAGGACGGCTGCGGTTGCGGCGAGCACGGCGACGAGCATGAGTGCGGTTGCGGCCACCATCACGGCGAGGACCACGAGTGCTGCGGCGGCCACGGCCATGACGACGGCCACGAGTGCTGCTGCGGCCACCATCACGGGGAGTAGCGCCCATGAGCTGGACGTTCGTGGTGCTTGCGCTGCTGCTCTTTCTCTTTGCGATCTACATCGGCTTTTTGTGCGGCCAGTGGGCGTGCGAAAAGCGCGTCATCACCAAGCGCGACTACTGGATCGCCAACTTTGCGGGTGCGGCGGCAGTCGTCCTGCTGACCTGGGTGTTTTCGCTGTTCCCGCTGGTGCAGTTTGCGCCGATCGGCTGGCTCGGCGGCTTTATCGCCGGTCTTAAGATGAGCTTTGGCGAGTCCGTTGGCCCGTGGCGCAAGCACGACGAGGTCTTTAACGTCAACAAGGCCCATCGCGCCGCCGCCGACGCGGGCGACGCCGAGGAGCGCCGCCGCGCGCGTCGCAATGGCGCGGCCGACCGACAGCTCATCTCGGTCACCGATGACAGCAAGGGTGCTGGCAAGCACGCTAAGAAATAGTAAGAAGAGGTAACTATGGCAGAAAATAAAGACGAACAGCTCACCGACGAGGAGCTGGCACAGCTCCAGCTGGCAGAGGAGAACGAGAACGCCGTCGACCGCCTGGTCCAGGAGCTCGGCTGCCCCACGCGCCGCATCCGCCAGTTTGCCGCCCGCGTGCTGCACCTGCTTGCCGAGCGCGATCCGCAGCGCGTCGTGCCCTGCGTACCCGCGCTGATCGAGGCGCTCGACCGCCCCGAGGCGCAGACCCGCTGGGAGGCCCTCGATGCCCTGACGGCGCTCGCCACCACCTGCCCCGAGCAGTTGGGCGATGCCTTTGAGGGCGCCGAGACCGCACTGTTCGACGAGATCTCCTCCACGCTGCGCTATGCCGCCTTCCGCCTGCTGTGCGTGTGGGGCGCCACGAGTGTCGAGCGTTCGCGCGAGGCTTGGCCCATCCTGGACGAGGCCATCCAGTGCTACCACGGCGACCTTGAGTATCGCGATATGCTCGGTTGCCTGTACGAGTTTTGCCAGGGCGAGATCGACGCCGAGGTTGCCGAGAAGCTTGCGCTGCGCCTTAAGTTCGATGCCGAGAACGGCAAGGGCAGCTATCTCAAGGCGCGTTCGAGCGAGATTTGCGAAATGCTTGTTAAACGTTTTGGCCTGGATCTCTCCAAAAAGAAGAAGCGTGCTAGCGTTAAAAAATCTGACGACGCCGAAGACGAGGAGTAACAGATTATGGCGCACGATGTAGTCCTGATTCCCGGTGACGGCATCGGTCCCGAGATTACGCAGGCCATGCGCCGCGTGGTCGAGGCCACCGGTGTCCAGATCAACTGGAACGTCCAGGAGGCCGGTGCCGGCGTCATGGACGAGTTTGGCACGCCGCTGCCCCAACATGTGCTCGATGCGGTCGCCGAGACCAAGGTTGCCATCAAGGGCCCCATCACCACGCCGGTCGGCACGGGCTTCCGCAGCGTTAACGTCGCCCTGCGCAAGCACTTCGACCTGTACGCCTGCGTGCGCCCCTGCCTGTCGCAGCCGGGCGACGGCTCGCGCTTCCGCGACGTCGACCTGGTCATCGTGCGCGAGAACACCGAGGACCTCTACGCCGGCATCGAGTTCGATGAGGGCGCTGCCGAGGTCGAGGAGCTCTCGCAGCTTGTCGAGCGTTCGGGCCAAAAGACCTTCGCCGCCGATTCCGCCATCTCGATCAAGCCCATCTCTATCGCCAAGAGCCGCCGTATTGTGGAGTACGCCTTTGAGTATGCCCGCCGCTGCGGCCGCAAAAAGGTGACGGCCGTGCACAAGGCCAATATCATGAAGGCGACCGACGGCCTGTTCCTGCGCGTTGCGCGCGAGGTGGCCGCCAACTATCCCGACATTGAGTTCAACGACAAGATCGTCGACGCCACCTGCATGGGCCTGGTCCAGAACCCCAACGACTTCGATGTCCTGGTGCTGCCCAACCTGTACGGCGACATCGTGAGCGACCTGTGCGCCGGCCTGGTGGGCGGCTTAGGGATGGCCCCCGGCTCCAACATCGGTGCCGACTGCGCCATCTTTGAGGCGACGCACGGCTCTGCGCCTGATATCGCTGGCCAGGATATCGCCAACCCCACGGCCGAGATCCTCTCTGCTGCAATGATGCTCGACCACCTGGGCGAGAACGATGCTGCCAATCGCATTCGTGCCGCCGTCTCTGCCACGCTCGACGAGGGCGAGCAGGTTACCGGTGACGTGCGTCGTGCCCAGACCGGCTCCGTTGAGGGCGCTGTGGGCACGCAGGCCTTTGCCGATGCCGTTATCGCGCACCTAGCTTAAGGCATGCAGGCTGCAAACGCCTAAATAGTACTTAAGTGTTTGCGTATAACCTAAGAATCAATACGCCCGGCGCCTCGTCGGGCGTATTCTATTGAAGACTATGTTTCCTAACAAGGAGTAACTGATATGGGTCTGATTCAAAAGAAGGACGAGAAGGACGAGATCGACGGCATCCAGATCATCGAGCGCGGCGAAGGCCCCGACGGTGACGAGGACGAGAAGATCGATCTGGTCGCCGGTACGTCTGCCGAGCACATTGCTGCCGGCACGACCGCCGAGGAAGAGGACGCTCGCCTGGAGGCAAAGATCGCCGCGGACGCCGCCGACGAGAACCTCATGCCCGAGGAACAGGATGCGGACGACTCCGATGCGGACGACCATGCATCTAAGCACAAGAAGACGATGATTGCCGCCTTTGTGGTCGCCATCGTGATTGCTGCGGTGGTCGGCTTCTTTATTGGCAATGGCGGCTTTGGCGGCAAGGGTGTCGGCTCGTCGACCCTGACCGAGGACCAGCTCGATTCGACCGTGGCAAGCTATAGTTATAACGGCAAGAAGAGCGACATCACCGCGCGCGAGGCCATCGAGAGCCAGTACAGCCTCGATACCGTCAAGGATAGCAACGGCAACTACACCGCCCCCTCTGCCGACGTCATCCTGTCTTACGTGCGCAACAAGATTCTGCTCGATGCTGCCGAGGACGAGGGCATTACCGTCTCCTCTAAGGAGATGAAGAAGTACGCCGAGGATTCTATCGGCACCTCGGACTACGACACCATGGCCAAGCAGTATGGCGTGTCCAAGGACCAGGCCAAGCAGATCGTCCGCCAGTCCGCGACGCTGCAGAAGCTCTACAAGAAGAAGGTGGGCGATGCTTCCGCGAGCATGCCGACCGCTCCGACCGAGCCTTCTGGCGGCAACGAGGACACCGCGAGCAAGGTTTACGCCGATTACATCATCAACCTTGCCGGTGACGAGTGGGATAGCTCGAAGGGCACCTGGAAGGACGAGAACAGCACCTACGCTAAGGCCTTCGCTAACGATGCCTTTACCGCCGATAGTGCCACCTATAAGCAGGCCATGACCGCCTATTACACCGCCTATCAGCAGTACTCCTCGCAGGCCTCGAGCGCCAGCTCCAAGTGGACCGAGTATGCCAACGGCCTGTACGCCAAGGCCAACATCAGCATCTACGGTCTGTTTGCATAAAGATCTGTCTGAGCTTTCGAGCGCGAAGTCGAAATATCTGATTGAGCCCGCTAGAACGCATCGTTCTAGCGGGCTTTTTGCGTTGAGGGCGTGATTGGCGGCTTAATTATGGCTATTCATCTTTAAGCCCAAAGAGGCTATCGGCTTCATCGTCAGGTATGTATTCCAGAACATCGCCCGGTTGGCAGTCGAGTGCCCGGCATATCGCGTCAAGAGTTGAAAAGCGCACGGCAGAAACCTTGCCCGTCTTGATACGCGACATATTGACCTGGGAGATACCCACGCGTTCCGCAAGCTCTTTGGATGAAATCTTGCGTTCGGCAAGCATGCGGTCGAGCCGCAGAATAATCATGGATTCCCCCCTAGAGCAACTCGTCATCTTGTTTTTGCAGGATACACCCGTACTGGAAGATGCTGGCAATCAGGCTAATAATCAGGCCTGCAAAGACCATAGAGAGGTCGAGGTGCTGGCCGCCAAGCGCATCCGTAAAGTTGCCGCCAAATCCTGAGAGTATCAGCCCCGTGACTATGGCACCAAGAAGCTTCACAGCAACGCCGCCAATAAGGAACAAATGTCCTACTTGACGAAGTGTCTGGTTACATTCAAGGTCAAAGGGCCTGCCTTCCTTTTCAATATTGAAGAAAAGCCTGCGCACGCTTAGCGCGATGGTAAGCGCGAGACATGTCATCAAGAGGCTCCCTATGGCAGTGTGACCATCGTGTGCGACGAGCATAAGTGGGGCCTGCGCATCGGTACCGACGATAGCCAGGCACGGCCCTTCGCCGGCTTGAAGTTCTACGGATTGGAGACACGACCCTTGGGAGAGGCCAGGCAATATGAGTAGAAGGTCAATCGCAATGACTGCGAGGAGTCCCAGGGCGAGCGCGGTGGTAATGCAGATCGTGGCCCATTTGCAGATGCGAGCGAGCTTCCTCAGTTTGGCTATCGTCTGTTCGCGGCTGATGGTTTCATTCGATATAGATGCGTTTCGATGGAGCATAACCCCTCCAATCGGCATTTTGGATGATACTTGTATCATATCAGAATTAACGATAAACGATAAATAATTACGAATACTGAGTAGTTAATGATTGAAAACGATTAGCGTGAACTATTAGCTCATTTTGGGTGCCGGAGTTTGGCGCACGGGGGATGAGGACAAATGCCAAAACTTCCCGTGATCGCACAAGTGCTTCATCGGGTTCCCCTAATTCATCTGGGAAAACGACTGCAAACGATTGCAAGTAACCGGTGAACGGTCAAAAACTACCGTTCACCGATAATTTCTAAACTGGTTCTAACTGGTATTAAGTCAAAAAGACCAATTCACAAATCTTCACAATGACCTGCATTTTTTCTACACGCTATATTTAGCCACCCTGCGCTGTGCAGACACGAAAACAGTTGTGATCTTTCGCCAAATCATTTCGAAACGGTTTCAAAACTGCAGGTAGAAGTGTTAACGAGCGGTGAACGGTCGATTTATCACCGTGAGCGGTGCAAAAACGTTTTACTGTATGAATCAACGAAAGCGTCCTCTTCTGGGGTGATATAGTGACAACAACACGTCACGTGGTTACTACCAGTTTAGAAACCACTGGTCTTCAAAGAACGCTTTCCAAGAAGCTTTAAGGGCGAGCGCCCGCTGGCTTCCGAAAATCATCGGACTCAAGTTGTACACACCTTCGGAAGGGAAATTTGAATGGTTGGCTTTATTCTTACCGGTCATGGACAGTTCGCACCCGGCCTCGCAAGCGCTATCGCTATGGTCGCCGGCGACCAGCCCGCTTTTACCGTCGTTCCTTTTGAGGGCGACCAGGCTGCTTCCTACGGTGAGGATCTCCGCGCCGCTATCACCGCCATGCGCGAGGAGTGCGATGGCGTGCTCGTCTTTACCGACCTGCTCGGTGGTACCCCGTTTAACCAGTCGATGATGATTGCCCAGGATGTCGACAATGTCGAGGTTCTGACCGGCACTAACCTTCCCATGGTTATTGAGCTTCTGTTCCTCCGCGGTAACGCCACGCTCGCCGAGCTTGGCGAGCAGGCCGTGACCGTTGGCCAAACGGGCATCACCGCCCAGACGGTCGCATCCGTTGCCGGCTCCGACGAAGAGGATATCTTCGGCGACGAGGACGGCATCTAATGGCCGATTTCGGAGCCAACGTCCTGAGCTCCTCGGTCGCCCTTTTAGGCCTGCTTGCCATCATGGGCTTGATTTACACCATCTGGTCGCAAATCAACATGAAGAAGAAGCAAAAGTACTTCAAGGAGCTGCACACCGAGCTCAAGCCGGGTCAGGAGGTTCTTTTCGCCGGCGGTATCTACGGAACCGTCAAAGGCATCGAAGGCGAGAAGGTCCAGATCAAAGTCCGATCCGGAGCCGTCGTAGATGTTTCGCGTTACGCGATTCAGGAGATCAAGTAACTGTCGTCAGCAAATAACGAAAGGAAGCTGATCAACATGGCAGAACCCAACATTCTTCTTACCCGCATCGATAACCGACTGGTTCATGGTCAGGTTGCCACCCAGTGGAACTCCACTCTGGGCTCCAACCTCATCCTCGTCGCCAACGACGACGTGGCGACCAACACCATGCGCCAGAACCTCATGAAGATGGCCGCTCCCGCCGGCGTCGCTACGCGTTTCTTCTCTCTGCAGAAGACCATCGACGTCATTGGCAAGGCGAGCCCGCGCCAGAAGATCTTCATCGTGGCCGAAACACCGGAAGACGTGCTTACGCTCGTCAAGGGCGGTGTGCCTATAAAGAAGGTAAACATCGGCAACATGCACATGTCGGAAGGAAAGCGCCAAGTCGCCACCTCCGTCGCAGTTAACGACGAGGATGTCGCTGCGTTTAAAGAGCTGCAGGAATTGGGGGTGGAGTTGGAGATCAGGCGCGTTCCGAGCACGCCTGTTGAGGACACGAGCAAGCTCTTCTCGTAATCCTCGTGATCCACGTTGTCAGGAGTGAAACCCTGACGTTCTGTACGTGATATCCAAAGTGCGTACATTCATTTTGAAAGGAGGAGCAAGATGGAATACTCGATCATCCAGATCGCTCTGGTCTTCGTCGTCACGTTCATCGCGGCAATCGACCAGTTTGACTTCCTCGAGTCTCTCTATCAGCCCATCGTCACCGGCGCCGTCATCGGTCTTATCCTTGGCGACCTCAACACCGGTCTTCTCGTGGGTGGTACTTATCAGCTCATGACGATCGGCAACATGCCGATCGGAGGCGCTCAGCCGCCTAACGCCGTCATCGGCGGCATCATGGCAGCCATTCTCGCTATCGCTACGGGCCTCGAGCCCAACGCGGCAGTCGGCCTTGCCATTCCGTTCGCTCTGCTTGGTCAGCTCGGCGTTACCCTGGTCTTCACGCTTATGTCCCCGCTTATGTCCACGGCCGATAACATGGCTCATAACGCGGACACCAAGGGCATCGAGCGCCTGAACTACTTCGCCATGGCTCTGCTCGGCCTGATCTTCGCTGTCGTCGTCACCCTGTTCTTCATCGCTGGCGCTACCATTGGTCAGACCATCGCTTCCGCCATCCCGACTTGGCTGCAGACCGGTCTGTCCGCTGCAGGCGGCATGATGCGCTTCGTCGGCTTCGCCGTCCTGCTCAAGGTTATGATGAACCGCGATATGTGGGGCTTCTTCCTCATGGGCTTTGGCCTTGCGCTCATCACCGTTGCCAACGATTCTCTGGCAACTCCTGCTCTGCTCATCCTCGCTCTCATCGGCTTCGGCATCGCTTTCTGGGACTTCCAGCAGCAGACCGAGCTGAAGGGTGCAGCTGTTTCTGACGGAGGTGACTTCGAAGATGGCATCTAATGAGTATGTGATCCCGGAGCACTACGAGGATCTCACTCCTGCTCCGCAGCTCGATCAGAAGACCCTCAACAAGATGGCTTGGCGCTCCTGCTTCCTGCAGGCATCGTTCAACTACGAGCGCATGCAGGCCGCTGGCTGGCTTTACTCCATCATCCCCGGTCTGGAGAAGATCCACACCAACAAGAACGACCTCGCGGCTTCCATGAGCCACAACCTGGAGTTCTTCAACACCCACCCGTTCCTCGTCACCTTTGTTATGGGCATCGTGCTTTCGCTCGAGCAGAACAAGGTTGACATCCCCACGATCCGCGCCGTCCGCGTCGCCGCAATGGGCCCGCTCGGTGGTATCGGTGACGCCCTGTTCTGGCTGACGCTCGTGCCTATCACGGCCGGCATCACCTCCAACATGGCCATCAACGGCAACGCCGCTGCACCGATCATCTTCCTGGTGATCTTCAACGTCGTCCAGTTCGCTCTGCGCTTCTGGCTCATGAACTGGTCCTACAAGCTTGGCACCAGCGCTATTGACGCTCTGACCGCCAACATGCAGGCCTTCACGCGTGCTGCTTCCATCATGGGCGTCTTCGTCGTCGGTTGCCTGGTCGTCACCATGGGTGGCACCCAGATCAACCTCCAGATCCCCAACGGTACCACTCGTGGCCTGTCCGCCAACACCGTGATCGTCTCCGAGAAGGAGGCCGAGAACTTCACCGGTATGGAGGGCATCGATACCGAGACCGCTGAGGCCGGTACCATCGCCATGACCGATAAGGACGGCAACGCCCTTACCGCTTCCGATGCCGACGGCAACGCTGTCGAGTGCGGCGTCACCGATCTGGGCAACGGCATGGAGTCCGTTACCTACGGCACCGTCACCGAGGATCCGGTCAACTTCTCCGTTGCCGACACCCTCAACACCATCGTCCCGAAGCTCGTCCCGCTTATGCTTACGCTGCTGCTTTACTACATGTTCGCTAAGCACAGCTGGACCCCGACCAAGGGCATTCTGCTGCTCTTCGTCCTGGGCATCCTGGGCGCTGGCCCGCTTGGTCTCTGGCCGAGCATCTGGTAAGGCTCTAGCTTGAGGGGTGTGTCCCTACGCGGCTCACACCCCGACCCCTTAAGCCATGTGTATGTTAAAAGCCGCGTGCTCGAAAGAGCGCGCGGCTTTTGTTTTCTTGATGATTCGGGTGTTGCGGACTGATAATGCTTAACACCCTAGGTAGTTAGCCGAATTCGAGCAAAAGGGAGGATAGGATGGCGATCGGAGCGCGTAAGCAACCGCTGTACGATCAGCTGGTCGATATTCTGACCGAAAAGATTGACCATGAATATCGCGCCGGTGACATGATTCCTTCCGAGCGCGAACTTTCGGAGCGCTATGGTCTCTCGCGCACTACGGTACGCCTGGCTCTGCAGGAACTGGAGCGTTTAGGACTGGTGGTTCGGCAGCACGGTCGCGGTACCTTTGTGACCGACCGTTCGGCAAAAGCAACCAATCTTATGCAGTCCTACAGCTTTACCGAGCAGATGCGCGCGATGGGTCGAGAACCCGAGACCACGATTCTCGAGTTTTGCGAGATGGAGGCCGATAAGAATCTGGCCGAGCATATGGGATTGCGCATCGGTGATCGCATTTTTAAGCTCAAGCGCCTTCGCTCTGCCGACAACATGCCCATGATGGTCGAACGCAGCTATCTACCGGTTCGTCAATTTCTGTCCCTAAAGCGACCGCTGCTGGAGCGTAAGCCGCTTTACGATGTGATTGAGCAGGACTTTCAGCAAAAGATTCGCGTGGCCGAAGAGGAGTTCTATGCGAGCATAGCCCGTCCCACCGATGCCCACCTTTTGGGAATTGTCGAGGGCTCGCCTGTGCTCGATTTGGTCAGGACTACGTATAACGAGTCAAACGAGGTAGTGGAGTACACACTCTCGGTTGCTCGTGCCGATCAGTTTAAATACAAGGTTTACCACCAGCGCAGTAACTAGTGCTCGCATCGTTTCCATATGGTGATTCTTTGCATTTAACTGGTTACTACCAGATAACCAACCGAAGTGTATAATTGCACGTCAGAGGATTACTTCTAGAGAGAGGTATTAGAAATGTTCGAGAAGAGTGTCGAGGAGCTCACCGAGCTCGGCGCCCAGATCACCACGGCCGAGATTGCTCAGCAGCCCGAGCTTTGGCGTGATACGCTCAACATCTATCGCGAGAACAAGGAGGCCATCGAGGCCTTCCTGGCCGAGGCTCGCGCTATGGGCGAGGGTCGTCTGTCCGTTGTCTTCACCGGTGCCGGTACGTCCGACTACGTTGGCGATACCTGCGCCCCGTACCTGCGTCACGCTGGCAACACTGATCTCTACGACTTTAAGCCCATCGCCACGACCGACATCGTGAGCGCCCCGCGCGACTTCCTGCGCGCCGAGGATCCCACGCTCGTGGTTTCCTTTGCCCGCTCTGGCAACAGCCCCGAGAGCCTTGCCGCCGTTGCCGTTGCCAAGGAGCTCGTCCACAACGTCAAGTTCCTCAACATCACCTGCGCTCCCGAGGGCAAGCTTGCCGTCGAGTCTGCCGATGATCCCAATGCGCTGACGCTGCTCATTCCGCGCGCCAACGACAAGGGCTTCGCCATGACCGGTTCTTATTCCTGCATGACCCTGCTCTCCACCCTTATTTTCGACACTGCCTCTGACGAGCAGAAGGCCGAGTGGGTCGAGACGATTGCCAAGATGGGCGAGGAGGTCATCTCCCGTGAGCCCGAGATCGCCGATTACCTGGCTGGCGATTTCAACCGCGTGACCTACTTGGGTTCTGGCTCCTTCGGTGGCCTTGCTCAGGAGAGCCAGCTCAAGATCCTCGAGCTCGCTCACGGTCTGGTCGCTACTTCCTACGACACCTCCATGGGCTATCGTCACGGACCTAAGTCCTTCGTCGACGATAAGACGCTCGTCTTCGTGTTCGTCAACAACGACGCCTACACCCGTCAGTACGACATCGACATCCTCAACGAGATCGGTGGCGACGAGATCGCTCAGCACACCATCGCCGTTCAGCAGGAAGGTGCCACCGTCTATGAGGGTGAGTCCTTCACCTTTAAGGGCTACGAGGCACTTCCCGAGGGTTACCTTGCTCTGCCGTTCGTGATGTTTGCCCAGGCTATCAGCCTGCTCAACTCCGTCCGCGTGGGCAACACGCCCGATACGCCGAGCCCCACCGGCACGGTCAACCGCGTGGTTAAGGGCGTGACGATTCACCCCTTCACCGCTTAATCGCGTCCCCCTGTAAGGGCGCCCGTCCGCTCATAACGGCGGGCGGGCGCTTTTTGTTTTACGTGAGCTGGGTATAAGCATTACCACAGTCAACTGCTTTAGAAGCGAGGAGTGCATATGAGCACGTACGCAATTAAGGCTGACAAGTTCTTCTTGCCGGCAGGCCCGCAACTGGGCGGCTATCTTATGGTCGAGGATGGCGTTTTTGGCGCCTGGCAGGCCGACGAGCCCTCTTGCGAGATTAAGGACTACACGGGATCGTGGATCGCACCGGGTATGGTCGATACTCACATCCATGGCTTCTACAACCACTCAACTACCGATAACGATCCCGAGGGCATCGATATCAGCTCAACCGAGCTCGCCCGTCGCGGTACCACCAGCTGGCTGCCCACGACGTTCACCGATGGCGTCGAACAGATCAAGGACGCCTGCGCTGCTATCGCCAAGGCGGACGAGGGCCGCGGCCCCGACTTCTGCGGTGCCCGCATTCAGGGCATCTACCTGGAGGGCCCCTTCTTTACCATGAAGCACGTGGGCGCGCAGAACCCCGCTTACCTGATTGACCCCTCCGAGGAGGTTTTCGACCAGTGGCAGGAGGCTGCGGGCGGTCGCATCGTTAAGAGCGCCATGGCCGCCGAGCGCGACGGTGCCGCTGCTTATGCGGCTGCTCTGAACGCCAAGGGCGTGGTGACCAGCATCGGTCACTCCGACGCCACCTACGATGAGTGCATCGCCGCTATCAATGCCGGTGCCAGCTGCTTTACGCATACCTATAACGGCCAGCGCGGTCTGCATCACCGTGAGCCCGGTGTCGTGGGTGCTGCCATGTCCACGCCCGAGACCTACGCCGAGATCATCTGTGACGGCAAGCACGTAAACCCTGCCGCCATCAAGGCACTGCTGCAGGCAAAGGGCTGGCAGCACACGGTGCTCATCACCGACTGCCTGGGCTGCGGCGGCATGCCCGAGGGCAGCTACACCAGTGGTGGCATGGACGTCATCATGAAGGACAACCTGTGCTGGCTCGCCGACGGCAAAAGCATTGCCGGCTCGGTGCTCACGCTTGCCCAGGGCGTCAAGAACATTGTCGATTGGGGCATCGCCAGCGCTGATATCGCCATTCGCATGGCAACCGAGGTGCCGGCTCGCTCTGCGCACATCGAGGATAAGTGCGGCAGCATCATGCCGGGTCGCGACGCCGACTTTGTCGTGTTCGACCATGAGCTCACCCTCGTCGAGACGTATGTTGGCGGCCAGAGCGTCGGCAACGCCTTTACCGATTAACGATAGAAAAAGACGGCGGGCCCGAATCTGCTCGGACCCGCCGTATGGGTTAAACGCTCAAAAGCACCTTCACAGTTACAGCTTGTTAACGATCTTCTTTGCCGTGCGCTTGACGCCGGCCACAAGACCCCCCGCGGGATGCTCCTTTTCGTATGCTAGACGCTTCTCGCGCTTGGCGTACTCTTCGACGATGATGTCGCCATACTCGTCTTCGATCTTGTCGAAGAAGTCGACGGCGCCCTTAATTTCCTCAGCGGTCGGGTGTCCCTTCTGGACGCCGCCGGTGAGTTTGAACGGCCCCCACGTATCAAAGCCAGGGCAGCCGTAGACGCCCATAAAGATGGCCTGCCTCATGCGGCAGATGCCATCGATATCCTTGCCGTACCACTTGTTTTTGCCACCGTAGGTCATAAGGCCAAACACCTTATCCTGCGGCTGCAGCACGTTCGTGAGCACGCGTGCCATGTCCTTGTCGATCTCGGAGTAATAGATGCCCGTGGCGACACCAATCAGATGGTATTCGTGCAGGTTGGGATACTCGTTTTTGCCGAGTGTTTTCACGTCGAGGGTATCGATTTCGGGGTGCGCCTCGACGATGGCGTCCACGAGCTTTTTCGTATTGCCGTGGTGGCGTGAGGCATAAAGAATGATGGTTCGCATAAGAAGGCCTTTCAGCTGTAATTGCATCAATGTCTGTATGGTACCCCGTTACATGGCCGGGATACCGGACGCATCGATGAGCGTGCGGGTTTGTCCATTGGTCAGAGCCGAGACGGGTTCTTGCGAGCAAAAAGCAGTTGTTCGAAAGGATGGACAATGGAATACGCTCTCTCCAACGATTCGATTTCTATCAAGGTCTCCACGGCCGGTGGTTCGTTTACCTCGATTGAGGCTGGAGGTCGCGAGTACTTGTGGCAGGGCGATCCCGCCGTGTGGTCCGGCCAGGCACCGATTTGCTTCCCGATTTGCGGAGGTTTGCGCGATAACAGCGCCATGACGTTTGCCGGACATCATGTGAAGCTCGCCCGCCATGGGTTTGCGCGCAAACAGGAGTGGAAGCTGCTGAGCCAGAGCGAGAACGAGCTGGCGATGTGCCTGGCTTCGGAGGATAACGCCGCGCTGCTGAGCGATTATCCGTATCCGTTTAAGCTTGTCGCCCGCTATACGCTCGAGGACGCCGCCGTGCGCGTCTCCTATGAGGTTACCAACGAGGGCACCGAGGACATGCCTTTCTTTATCGGTGGACACCCCGGCTTTAGGTGCCCGCTCGATGAGGGCGAGGCCTATACGGACTACGAGTTGCGTTTTGAGAAAGACGAGGCTGCTGAGCTTTGCGCTGCCGTCCCCTCGACTGGCTTGATTGACGTGACCAACCGCTCCAAGAACCCCATGGTGGGAAAGACGCTGCCTCTGTCACATGAGCTCTTCGATTTTGCGGAGACCATCTTTGACGTGCTCGAGAGCCGTCAGGTCACGCTTTCCAAAAAGGGCGAGGACAAGGGTGTTCGCCTGAGCTTTGAGGGCTTCCCGTACCTCATTGTGTGGAGCAAGCCCGAGGGTGATTTTGTGGCAGTTGAGCCCTGGGGCGGTCTTTCGACCTGCTCCGATGAGGACGACGTGCTTGAGCACAAGCGCGGCTGCCTTATCGCCAAGCCCAAAGAAACCATCGTGCGCTCGTTCACAATCGAGATTCTGTAGTCGCATGTAGCCAATTCGTTTTGCAAGGCATAAGGAGCCTGCGAGATAAGGAGCTAGAAATGATCCTCACCGTTACGATGAACCCGTCCGTCGATACGCGCTATCAGCTCGATGAGCTCATTATCGACGACGTCAACCGCGTGACGCCCGAAAAGACCGCCGGCGGTAAGGGCCTCAACGTGGCCCGCGTCCTGGGCCAGCTGGGCGACGATGTCGTGGCAACCGGCTTGCTTGGTGGTCATATGGGCGCCTATATGGCCGAGCTCATGGATGCTAACGGCATTAAGAATGATTTTGTGCCCATCAAGGGCGAGACTCGCATTTGTCTCAACATCCTCCACGCCGGCAACCAGACCGAGCTGCTCGAGAGCGGCCCGACGATTGCCCCCGAGGAGCTCGATGCCTTTACCGCCAAGTTCGCCGAGCTTGCGAGCAAGGCCGATGTCGTTACCATCTCGGGTTCGCTGCCCCGCGGCGTCGAGGCGGACTACTACGCTAAGATCACGGGCATTGCAGAGAACGCCGGCGCCAAGGTGCTGCTCGATACCTCGGGCGCCTCGCTCGAGGCTGCGCTCAAGTCCGAGGTCAAGCCTGAGCTGGTTAAGCCTAACCTGACCGAAATTAACGGCCTTCTGGGCACGAGCTTTACCACCGACGATGTGGACGAGCTCCGTTCCGCGCTCGCCTCTGACGCCCGCTTCTCCGATATCCCCTGGGTCGTCGTATCTATGGGCGCTGCCGGCTCCGTTGGTTTCCATAACGGCCGTGCGTTCCGCGCCAAGACCCCCGATATCCCCGCCGTTAACGCTACGGGCTCTGGCGATTCGACCATTGCCGGCTTCGCACATGCGATTGCTGCCGGAGCCGACGACGAGACGGTGCTGCGTACCGCCAACACCTGCGGCAAACTCAATGCCATGGATCCCATGACTGGCCACTTGGTTATGGATCGTTGGGACGAGGTTTACAACGGCGTTGTCGTGACCGAGCTGTAGGAGCTTGTGCTGCGGCCCCGGCATCGGTTGCCAGCTCATGTCGACGACAAGTGCAGTAGCATTATGCCGGGGCGCGACGCCGACACTGTCGTGTTCAATCCCGACCTTACCCTGGTCGAGACGCATGTGGGTGGCAACAGCGTCGGTAATGCGTTTGCCGAGTAGCCGCCAAAGAAACGATCCGAGAGGGGATTTAGATGATTTACGGTGCATTGGGCGATATCGAGGAGTACCGTGGAATGCTCAAGGGCCTCGACGTGCTGATCGACTGGCTCGAGGAGAACGATCCGGCGAAGCTCGAGGTCGGCAGCCATCCGATTCTGGGCGACAAGGTCTTTGCGAACGTCATGGCTCCCACGACGCGTCCCGAAGCCGAGGCTCACTATGAGACGCATCAGCGCTATCACGACCTGCAGATCGACGTCGAGGGTCGCGAGGCCTTTAAGGTTGCCACGGGCAGCCTGACGCTGGTTCAGGAGTTTGACGAGAAGGACGACTACGATCTGGTCGATTCCGACGCCTCGATCGCCGGCGATCTTGCTGACGACAAGTTTGCGCTGTTTGTTGCCGGCGAGCCTCACATGCCCACGCTCGAGTTCCAGGGCGATGGCGCGCAGCCGGTCAAGAAGATTTGCTTTAAGCTGCTTGCAGATGCTTACTGGGAGGAGTAGCGCGCTGCTCGGCTGAGCTGTTCGTGTTGCGAGCGTTATCCCTTGGGGGAGCTCGCTTGGGCCCCGCTGAACGCGGTTCCTTTGGGGATTGCGGTTGGCGGGGCTTTTGTTGAGTAGGAGAGTTTCCGGCGGCGTTGTGCTTGGATTGGCGGAAGCGCGCCCGAAATCAGCAACAAAAAAGCCGCCCGAAGGCGGCTATCTTGTGCAATGGAGCCAGCGACCGGGCTCGAACCGGTGACCCCCGCTTTACGAGTACGTGAATTCGGCATTTGACGAGATGAGGCCAATTTCACTGAATTAAAAGGAAGCGCAGGTAGAAATAGGTAATTAACAATTATTGAGCTAGCTATTAGAATCATATTTCCCACTATTTTCACACTTAGAGAGACTTGAAAGTGTGAAAAGTTTCGATTAGGCTTGCTGGCAAAGCTTTAAAGGCTTTGCCAGCAAGCCTAATCGAAAATCTAACGAGGGATATGATTGCAGGGATTGATAAAAAAGACCGCTCGCGGCACATCGGAATGCATCGATAAGAGCAAAGGCGTCTATCGGATTTATTTTTCCCTGGGAAAAGATCCGGAGACAGGACGGTACCGCCGTAGTCCGTCACGCAGGGTTCACTGCAGAAGCAAGAACCCGAAAAACTGGCCGAGTGAAGTCGCCAAGGCGCTGGAGGCCTATAGAGCTGAACTTGAGGGCGCTTCCAACCGTGGCAATGGTCCTCTGGGCCTATCAGATTATGCGGACAGGTTTCACGCGAACAGGGAGTCGACCATGGGATCACCTCTTGCTTATGAGCGTGAAGGTTTGGACATTCGTCACATACGCGAGCTGTTCGGCAATCCCGATCTCACTCGGCTTAAATCGGATGACGTTCGCACTGCTTATGCCAAGGCTAGAAAAGAAGGCCGATTCAGCGAAAGTGAAATTCGCCGCATCCACATCAAGCTCAAACAGGTAATGGAGGATGCCGTCGATAACGACCTCGTGGGCAAAAACCCTTGTAGGGGAGTGAAACTGCCCAAGCAGAATGTCGAGGCTCGTAAGGCGCTGAGCGCCGATGAGGCGGCAAGGCTTCTTGCGGTCCTTTTGGAGGAGAAGCCATCTTCCTTTATCACATGCACAATGCTTCTACTTCTCTGCGGTTTGAGGAAGGGGGAGGCCCTTGGTCTCTCATGGGAGGATTATGACCCCGACGCCAAGACTCTGAGGATAGTAAAGCAATATACGAACGACAGGACATTGAGGCCGCCTAAATCAAAGATGAGCAGGCGTAAGATTTCGGTTGGAAATGAACTTGCCGACTATCTGGACAGGTGGAAAGCCATTCAGCGGAGTGAGTTCGATTCCTTTGCAGTGGGGCAGACTGGAGAAACGCCCATTGTCCATTCCATTGGGATCGTTGACGCCGCCAACGGCAAACGGGCTCTTGTGACCCGGATGGATGGACATAACTATTCAAGGGCGTTTAGGCTGTTTGCGGCGAAAAACGGCTTCGGTACTTTTAAGGAGAGCAGGGAAGTCATTGGGAGTGACGGCGTCAAACGTACCCGCTATACGGGTTATAGCGGGCTGAAGCCTCATGAGCTTAGACATACGCAAGCGACTTTGCTCGTTGGTGCCAATGCGGACATTAAGACGATCCAGGCGCGTTTGGGCCATGCTAGCCCATCGACGACGCTGTCTATCTATAGCCACTTTATCGAGGCAAATGACCAGAAGGCAGCATCAGTGCTGGATGATCTGCTGAAGGGCTAAAAAGGGCTAAAAAAGAGGCCCCAAAGGGGCCTCTTTTTTAAGCGACATTGTTTCGGTAGATCATTGCGCCATATGGCGGCTCCAGCTCCATAGACTGATAGTAGCTGGCATCTAGAAGGTTGAAATAACAAATGATGGGGGCGGCTAGGTGCTCGTCCATATTTAGGTAATGTCCCTCATCATCTGTGACCAGTTTGACCTCGTCGCGCATCACGTCGGTCATGCGGGGCCAGAGTTTGGTTGCGCGCTGCAATTTGTCCTTTTGACTGTACTCTCCGTTATGGAAGAAGGCAAAATGAGGCGCATCGTATTTTGCGCCGCCGCGAATTTCGATAATTCCGACCTGGCTGCAAGACTTCGCGCATTCCTCTGTTTCCAATAAAGTCCAAGAGGAGGGGAGGACAGCGTAATCGCCGCCGAGGAGATCGACCCGTCTCATTCCCTGGGGCCTCTCCTCTTTCTCGCAATATAAAGAGAAATGGTCGTGGAGCCTCTGGAATTGCTCTCGATAAAGTTCCAATTGACTAAAACTCATTTCTTCTGATCCGTCAACGGGAAGGGCCTTCATTTCATTGGTGATTTGCCGAGCTTCCCTGAGGCACGCCTCATCGAGGGCCCTGGCGACCCTCGGCTGCAACCCCGTGAGCAGGTTGCATAGATAGTCGATAGCCTCGCCGGTGCTTCTGACTGATTCGGGGTTCTTGAGGCGTAGCTCTTCGATTTTCTCCGGGGTCGTCGCCTGAACAGTTGTTCCGAACTTAATTTTCCGCATCTTACTTCCGGATAATGGTAAACGTCCCATAACCACTCCAATCATCGTTGTATATATATTAAATCAGTCAGACAATAAAGTCTATACAGTCAGAAAGTGAATTAGAAATTAGAACTGTAACTAGATATGATTGTGCAACAGACAGTGTTACAATATAAACAGTAAGCGCCTGACCAGCTTGTTTGAAAGGAGTTATTTTATTTTCGGTCATTGATTAAAAAGCCGCCCGCCCTTCCCTATCTAAGTTTGGCGACGAAGGGGGAGGGGCGAGCTAGCCTGAAAGGATTCTACCATGATTGTAGAGCCTGAACCGTACGCTGCCGTACAAGCATCAACTGCGGTTTCTTCTGATTCCAACTTGGGCCACGAGCGCCTTCTTGGCATCGCTGAAGTGTGCAAGATAACCGGCTTGAGTCCGGTTACGGCCTCGAAGATGATGAAGGAGAGCGGGCGCGCGATTGCGTTGCACCGCCGCATTTACATCCTTGAATCGAGCTTCTTTGCATACCTCCATGAATTGGAGGCGAGCGAACCGTGCCGGCTTTAAATCCCATGAGCGTCGGCCTCGACGAGACCGCCTTGCGTATCTTAAAGAATAGGCCGCTTGGGCATATCGAACACGGTGCGCTGGATACTATCCTCGGAGGTCTTCGTCAATACCTGTGCATCGTCCCCGGCGGACCCGGTACGGGTAAAACAACGTTTATGCAGCAAATCGCCGACGGATGGGCCATTGCTGGCCATCCGGTGGTCATCTTTGAGGGCGAGCTCGGGCGAGACAGCATGCTCGCGAAGAGCCTCACCCGCATCTCGGGCGGCGAGCTCACGCACGATGATATGAACGGCGATGGCATGTCTGAGGACAAACGCGGGCTCTTCGAGAAGGTTCTCGACATTTACGCCCGCAGCATCGCCGAGCGAATGTATATCATTCCTGGTGAAATTAAATATGCCGGGATGCGAAAGGCAATCGAAGAGGTTGCCGATAAACATGGCGAACCGCCACTGGTTATTGTTGATTACGCGCAAATCGTCTCTTTGCCGCAGGAACTGCGCATTGCCGACGAGCGTATCGGTCTCAAGCTCGTCGCTTCCGAGCTCCGCCGAATCGTGGATGAGGCCCATTGTCCGCTCTTCGCTATCTCATCAATTAACCGCGTTAATTACGACAAGCAGACCACCGGGCTTCAGGCGATAGGCGGGTGCAACATGTTCGAGTATTCGGCAGATCTCGTTATGTCGCTTTCTATTAAGGGCGATAAGCCCGAAGAGCGTAATGCCAATATGTTGCTTAAAAAACGGCCCGTCATTGCTTCAATCACAAAGAACCGTTACGGTTCCTGCGGTATTGTCGAGTTTGAGTTCAACGCACCAGCAGCGATGTTTACCGAAATCGGCTAATTATGGAGCCCGGACCCTACATTGGTGGATACCGGGCTCCCAATCCATGCTTGTCGTCCGATGAGCTCGCGCGCTCCGAGAACAGGGATCTTCCTCTGCTCTCGGCCGATGAGCTCATTTGGGAATGGAAGCGCCTGCTCGATGCTCTCGATATCTATAGAGAACAATGGCGACCATACCGTATATATCTCGGCAGCTTGCCGGGAGTCCCCTTCGATGTCTGGGCGAGGGTGAGGATTGGGCGCATCGGTCAGATGCTCCAAACAATTTCAACTTAATAAAAGGGGCGGGGCCGATGCGTCGGCCCCGCTCGGATTGGATGGTTATGACTTCCATGAATACGCATATCAACGTACGGATGAGTGAGTCGCAGCGTAAGGCTATCGAGGAGAGGGCGGCGGCCATGAACATGCCGGCGTCCTCCTTCATGCGCGATGCCGCCCTGCTCTGCGGCGAGAAGCCGGTCAGGGTCGCCGACGCGGGGGAACTTGCCGGTATCAGGACTGAGTTGAAGAAGATCGGCACGAACCTCAACCAGGCGGTCCGCGCCCTCAACACCTACGGGTCCGATCCGGTCGTCCTCAATAATCTCAACCGGGCGACATCAATCGTCTCGACGGCGGTGGGCTGGGTCAACGACCTACTCGCCCGTGCGAGAGAGTAGGTGGTTCTCGTGAAGGAGAAGGTGGTCATGGCGCTGGTTTTCGCAGCGCTGCTTACCGCGGGGTTTGCGCCACTTATCGCCATTCCCCTCGATTGCATGATCCTCGGATTTCCAATCGAGCTGAGCTCGATCGGATTCACCCTGAGCGTGGATAACACCATTTGGTGGTGGATTAACGTGGGGCCTCATTGCGTCCCTGGCTGTCTCGCCTCGTTCGCGCTGTTCCTGTCGGTATTCGTGCTCATGCAGCTATCGGCTTCCTCGAAGGAGCGAGCCGCCGACGGAGGTGTACTTGGGGAGGCGCGGGTGAAAACGGGGCCGGAGACCATCCGGGGCTCGGAGATTTGGGACGGGCACGGACAGCCGAAAAGCAGAGGATTCGTGTACGGGTTTGAGAAGACGCTGTTCGGCTCCAAGTATCTGTTCGAACCGAGGCGGCACATGTTCCTCGACGGCTCAACGGGTGCCGGAAAATCAAGATCGCTGCTGATCCCGACAATTGATCTGCTGACGTATGGGGCGGATGACGGGGAATCGAGGCCGCAGACCATTATCGTGTCCGATGTGAAGAGTGAGCTCATCGAGTTGACGGGCGACGAGCTGGAGCGTCGCGGGTACCGGGTGCTTCTGCTGGACGCCCAGCATCCCGAGAAGAGCGACACGTTCAATCCACTGGAAATGGTCGATAGGCTCGCGAACGGGGGGAATCTGCCGGGGGCTGAGCAGGCCGCGGATGCCGTCGCCCGTACGCTCATCGCCGGGGAGGGCGATGCGAAGGCGAGCCACTGGACGGAATCCGCGCGGTCGCTGCTCGCCGCGACGATCCTTCTGGTCGTGCTGGACGAGGGCTGCCCGCGGGGCTGCAAGCACCTCGCGACGGTCTACCACATCATGTGCCTGGGGACGGAGGGGGCCGGCGAGGATCCGTGTGAGCCGCTGAAGGGCCTGTTCCGTTCCCTGCCGCAGGGGCATCCGGCCCGCTCGCGTGCCTCACAGTTCATCTCGAGCGGCGGCAACGAGCTGAGGAGCATCGTTTCCACGCTAAAGGTCAACCTGAGGATCTACGCTTCGGCGCCGATTGCACGAATGGTCTCGGGCGATGATATCGATCCGAGTAGAATCCTGAGCGAGAAGACCGCGCTGTTCCTCCACGTGATGGACGAGGGCTCCCCCTACAACGCGATCGCGGCGGTCCTGTTCGAGCAGCTCTACGCTGCCGTGTATTCCATCGCGGACGCAGCTGGTGGAAAGCTGCCGCGGCCGGTGTCCATCCTCGGCGACGAATGGGGGAACCTGCCGAAGGTCGAGTGCCTGCCTAGCCTTCTCAGCCTTGGGCGCTCGTACGACCTGTTCTGGATGGGCGCAGTCCAGAACATCTCTCAGCTGAACAAGTACGGCGAGCGCGACGGACGGAAGAAGATCCTGGCAAACTGCGGCGTCAAGGTCGCCATGAAACTGGGCGAGGCCGAGGACCGCCAGTATTTCACCGAGCTAGTCGGGAAGACGACGCGGCACACCATGGGAACCAGCTCGAGCAGGGGGCCTTCGGGCGGTACGGGGTCGACATCCTACAGCGAGCACGCCGACGACCTGATTCATCCTTGGGAGTGGACGGAGATGTCCCCCGACAAGGACGGCGTCATCGTGGTGAAGACCGCGGAGAACGGCGTGGGCAGGGAACATGCGGGGTGCTTCCGGGCCCCTGTCTGCGATTGCACGCGGATGCCGACGAAGGAGCACTTCGATCTGGGGACGCGCGAGCACGAGGCGGCCAAGAGGATGGAATACCAGGCCAGGCTGATATCAAGGCAAATGGGTCGTGAGGACGGCGTCGATCTCTGGACTCCCGAATTCGAGGAAGAGGCCGCGGAGCCGCCTGTTGCCGACGGATGGTCCGGCCTCTTCGTCGACTGACGGCGGTTTTTGAAGGGAGTTGGAAAATGACCGCAATCAAGCAGGCGAGCGTCATGAGCGGGGAGCACCTCCAAAACCTCAAGCGGTATTTCGATTGGGACAGGGAGAAAGTCCTGGACCACGATACCCAGCACATCATCGATGAGGATCGATGGTTCGAGGAAATGGACGCCACCCGGGAGGCGGCCGGGCACAACCGGCCCGGGAAGCAGGGCGCAAGGTGCACGTACATGCAGCATCAGGTGATCGGCTTCAACCCGGACGAGTGCTCCTGCAACGGCGGGCCGATGACGCCCTCGCGTTGCATGGAGTACGCGAGGGACTACATCGCCAAGCGCTATCCCAACCAGGAGATCGTGATTGTGCTGCATGAGGAGAGGTGCAGGTCGGATGGATCGGCCCGATTCGCCGCTCACCTCGCCATCAATAGGACGGACCTCGAGACTGGGCGGCGTCTGAACGACGGGCCGGCGAGGGCGGCGGCGAAATCCCGCGTGAGAACGGTGAAGGAGCTCGATACGAAGTACGGCCTGAGCCAGCTCGAAAGGGGCCTCTCGAACTCGAAGGTGCACGCGCGCCAGCCCGGTCGCGAGGAGCGCGAGATGGCAAAGAAGGGGAGATCCGACAAATCCGAGAACGCAAGGGTCCGAGCGATTGTCGCCCAGAGGGCAGAGGAGGTCGGGAGGCTCAAGAGCTGCCCCGACCGCTTCGGAGAGTTTGCAAGGCGGTTGGAATCGGATGGGATCGAGATCGCCCGATCCAAGCGGGGGGCGCTGCAATACCGCTATCACTCGGAGTCCCTCGGCAAGACGAGGAAGATCAACGGCGCGAGGCTCGGCTACGCCGTCAACCGCTCGACCGGGCGGATTATGAGGTTCACGGCAAGGGGAATCGACCTTGCCATACGGGCCGCGTGGGAGCTGGCTCGCGAGGGTGTGGATGACGAAAGAGGCCGGGACTGACTTTCATATCTGAGGTCCGTGCAACAGCCGGTAAGCCTGTTGCACGGTTCTGCGGGAGCGACTTTGGAGCGGTTCGCACATCCCGGCTTCGGCCGGGCAAGATATTCCGTTGCACGGAATACATATCTTGCATGCCCCGAGAAGCGTAGGCCGAATCGACCGGAGTGCAACGGGACAGGTGAGCGGAGGCGCAGTGATGGCGACCCAGGGGAGCCATCGAACGGAGCCGGAGCGAGAGCCGGCGGGGCGATCGCGAGTTGAAGCCGAGTGATTGTCCCGCCGTTCACGGCCCGCCGGCGGCGGCCCGGGGTTCCAAGGGGACTCGTCCCTTTGGCGCGAAGGGGTCCGGGGATGGCGCGAGACATCCCCGTGAAACGCCGCGACGGGCACGCCCCTGTTAGCGTCAATCTAATTTTCACCAGTTTCACTAATCAAACGCGCCGTTCGCGCAAAGGCGGCTTCACCGCTTGCGCTAACGTATTTTCACCGATTCCGGTCACGCCTTGACGGGTCCGTCCCTCGGCAGGTCCTTCAGCCTGTAGGACCTGCCGGCTATCTTGACCAGGTGGCAGTGGTGGCAGTGGTGGCACACCCTGTCCGCGATCGCGCTCGCCGCCACGTCGTCCCC
>CALBOJ010000032.1 GCA_937896835.1 uncultured Collinsella sp. | reverse complement strand
TACTGGCGGAGAGCTGGGGATTCGAACCCCAGATGCCCTTTTGGGGCATACTCGCTTAGCAGGCGAGCACCTTCGGCCTCTCGGTCAGCTCTCCGTAACAGCCGTTCTATAGTAACCAAACAGCCGAAGTTGGGCAAGAGGGAATTTGGAGCGATTCCATTTTTACCTTTCCCGCACCGCCTCCAACAAATAGTCGCGCATATACGGAATTGCAAACGAAACACAGCCATAGCCCGCAGGCTCAATCAACCCCGCATCGATGAGACGTTTACGATACGAGCCGACCTTGTTCGCCGGCAGCCCCATCTTTTTGGCGATATCACCGTTGGCAATCTCATCGCCCTCGCATTGAGCCATTGCCGCGAGATACTGAAACTGTCGTTCTGAAACCCTGCGCAGCGCCGGGGCAATCACCATAGCATTAAAGCTATCAAGAGCTGCTTGGATACCCGTACGCGCGGACCCTTCGTTCACGCTCTCCGCCCCGCTGCGCGCAGCAGCCTGCCAAGCGTAATATCCGACCAACTGGACCATAAAGGGATAGCCTGCTGACGCCTTTGTTAATAGCTCAGCGGCGTCTTCATCGAGCTCCTTGCCCGCTCGTCTCATTGTATCCTCAAACGATCCGCCGACTTCAAAATCGGAGAGACGAGTGAGTTCGATATGTTTTGCCCGCTGAAGGAACGTAAGGGTATCATCAACCACCACGCCATCCACCGATGTTGGCAAGCCAGCGAATGCAAAAGCGACATTCGCCCCTTGGCGAATCAAAAGCTGCATCTCATTGCCCAGCTCGCGCATTTCCTCAGTTGAGGCATCCTGAATCTCGTCGAGCGTAATGAACAGGCCATCGCGTTTCGCGGCATCGTACATCGCCTCGCCCAAATGAGAGGCCGACTTTGACACCTCCACGGAGCCGAGGCTGACTCCTAAAATCGATGGGGAAATCGACATTGACTCAAGACGAACATTTCGCTGCAGAGCCTCGAGGATCCTAGTGCAAAAACCGGCATTTGAGGCCACGTCAACGACCTCGAATCCCTTTTTTCGCGCAAGATCGCCCAATGCGTTGAGAAGCACCGTTTTGCCCGTGCCTCGGACACCCGAGATGCGCATAAGTCGATCGGGGGCACCAGGACCATTCTCTAGTGCCTCGGCAAAGTCATCCAAAACAGCATCGCGCCCGATAAGCTCAGGCGGATTCATGCCCGCCGTTGGCTTAAAGGGATTAATTGCTTTCGGCATTCAATCCTCCTCTGCTAGTTTTAACAACTTTAGCAAAGTTTAGCAACTTTAGCAGAGTTTAACAGGTTTAGCAGACCTAGCCGCTTTTGACCTTACCGGTCCTGCTGGAGCCACCCACCTGAGCCAATACAAATGGCTCCATTCAATTTGTCGGCGACCTGCTCGATACAGTAATTCGTACTTTAATTCGTTACGACTTAATTCGTTATACCTTATCTATACGCAAATGTTCCCGGTACCGCCGGTAGCAGTAGCCCCTTCGTTTTGTCGGCATGGCGAGCAAATGGGATGACAAGCGCGGTCCAGCCCTTCTATGCCGCTCCTACCCCAGCGAGCGGTTGAGGGAGCCGAGCTCGTCGTTGCCCATGGTGCGCCACATTTGGTAGATGCAGCCGCGCGCCAAGAAAAAGAAGCCGTTATCGACGAGCTGCACGGCGGCATCCGCGAGTTGATTGGTCACGGCGGGCACCGGCGGCAGCTCAAGACCTGCCTTGCGGATGGTCTCGACAGCCCCCTCAAACGTGGGCGGTTTGATGACGCCCATCTCGTTCATAAGGCCCTGCATTTCCTCCTGCGCACTGCCGCCCGATTCCTCGCCGCGCGGCACCAGGCGATAACATGCCAGCGCCAGCTCGAGCTGGTCGCAGTTCCAGTAGGCGAATGCCAGGCGATAGAACAGGTAGCCGATCGAAGGCCGGTCGCTGGCAATGCGCAGGCCGTGGCGCGCCACCTCTATAATCTCGTCATAGCGCTCCAGGCGTGCTAGCACGTTGATGAGCGCAAAGTGCGACTGCATGGACGAGCGCGCCAAATCGTAGAGACGACGCACCTCGGGCAGTGCACGCTCAAAGTCCTCTTGTTCGGCGTAAAAGCTGCAGATCTCGTGCTGGGCAAAGTACAGCGCATCGGGCGCACGAAGGATTCGCACAGAGCGGTCCTCTTCCAACACCGGCAGTACCATACGCACCAGCTGGTTGTCGCAGAACTGGGTCTGCACCGGTCCCGTCGCCAAAAGCTCAGCAACAGTACACTTGGCTTCCAGTTCCTCGACAAGGCGAGAAAAGCCCTCGAAAGCACCAGCTCGGTCAACTTTGGATTGCTCGCGCAGCTCGACGACGCGGGCAACATACGGATCGTTGTCCTCCTCCATGACCTCAAGCTCGTCAGCCGTATCAGCGAGCAGTAAATCGCGAAGCGCAGGCGGCAATGGACGATGGTCATCACGTGGTCGGGCGTGAACTTCTGCAGACTCAATCATGTCCGGCGCATCTGCCTCATATGCCTCAAGCATGCGCTTGCACGGCATATCGTCCATATCCATGCTCTCAAGATCCTTGGCGACAGGCACGCAATTGGCCAGATAGGCCGCACGTCCAAAGGAATATGTTGCAATGACGCACTCGCCCTGCTCGCCGTCGGGAGCCGCAATCTGAACATAGCAGCGCGCAATGCAGGCACCTGCGGCAAAACACGCCGCCGCAAGCGTAAGCGCCACGCGCGCGTCGTGCTCCGCAGCCCAAATCGCACGCGCGTCCTCGTCCAACTCGCACCAGACATCATCCTGGGCGTCGTATTCACGTTGCGGCATGGCATCCACGACAGAGTGCCCAAACCGAACGAGCATAATCCCCTCGGCAACGTTTGCCCGATAGGTATAGTCGAGCCGTGTGACCACGTTGAGCGCCTCGACGATACGCGCGAAGCGGGTGCGCACGTCCCACTCACCGCCCGGCTGGCAAGCCACCGTTCCCGGTTTGCCCCACGGGTTGTCGCTCGAGGCCGTATCGAGCAGTCGAGGAACATCGTTGGTCGTCTTGGCGATATGCCACGCGTCAAAGAGCGCGCAGCCCTCAAGGCTCGGCGAGGATGCCGCAGGGACCAATCCGGCCCCGATGCGCTCAAGGATGCCGGAGAGGCGATTGAGACGGCACTCGATGGCAAGCAGCATGTCAATCTCATCCTGATCCAGCAGGCTACGATCAAAATTGAGATAGAACAGCTTTGAGCGGTCGATACGCGCTAGGCTCATTTCGGACTTGGCAGCAATGGTGCGCAGGCGGGGCAAGTCGATCTCGCTCATAAGGGCGGCGGCATAACGCTCGATACCGCTCGGATTCTCGGCATGGTCAACACGGTAAAGCAGCGTCTCGATAGCATCGGGGAGCGGTGCCGTGTCAAAGCCCAAAAACACCTCGACCGGCTCGGGCAACTTTACGAGTTTGATCTTGTCAACAACGTTTTGCATGTCCGCATCGAGACCGTCGACGCCCGCCGTGTTCGCAATAGCGCTTTCGGAGTTGGCAAATATCACATAGCGCAAGAACATCGAGGCCATGAACTCGCCGTAAGGAAGGGCGCGGGTCGAGTTCCACGTCTCGTGGTCGGACTGCTCGCGCATGGGGCCTTCGGGAGAGCCGGCAGTTCGCGCACAGGTGCGCATTGCGCCGTTGGCTTCCCTCACCATAATCTCGCCAATACTGGAATCCGACTCGTCAAGGACCAGTTCCATGTCGGGATCGTTGGGCAGCGGAGCCTCGCTGACGGGGCGGTCCACCTTGTACACCTCGCCCGAAACGCTTACGTAGCCCAAAAGCGACACATGACTTTTGCCAACGAATTCGACGACATAGCAAGATTCATGCTGATCCTCGCCAAAGAGTTTCCAGACCACGCCATATGAGCGTCCCGCAGGCTGCTCGGGCATCGCCGGAAAGCGCTTTTTGGGATCGAGAAACCTGAGCTTGTATGTCGGACGCTCTGCCACGAAGTATCACCCTGATCGGTCGCTTGAAGAAGGAGTGGTCGCGAATTAGTCGCGACATCTACTCGGAATCTTACACGAGTCGACAGGAAATCGTCCGCTTTACGCCCGCGCCTCGACCGAGGTTCGAATCAATGCGGTGTTTACGTAAAAGAAAAGCCCCCGTTGCCGGGAGCTTTAATCTCAAATGGTGCGGCGTATAGGATTCCGCGCATCCGCTGCGCGGATCCGCACCGGCTTCGCCCGCCTGCCGGCGTGCTCGCCCGCGGGCTAAAAACGCTCCGCGTTTTCTTTACGCCCGCGCCTCGACCGAGGTTCGAATCAATGCGGTGTTTACGTAAAAGAAAAGCCCCCGTTGCCGGGAGCTTTAATCTCAAATGGTGCGGCGTATAGGATTCGAACCTATGACGTTCTGATTCGTAGTCAGACCCTCTATCCAGCTGAGGTAACGCCGCGACTTGTTGATTATTATGCACAGGTACTGAATAATGGTCAAGCATTTTTTCAAAAAAAGTTATTGAATTTAGTTTTTACTCATTTGGAGCACTTGGCGCGATCTTCGGCGCATCGCGATATAAAAGAGCAGTCGTTGCTGCGAGCTTTAAAGTCTATTGGTGCGGCGTATAGGATTCCGCGCATCCACTCCGGCTTCGACCGTGGTTCGAATCTCCGCAATGCTCCCATATAAGAAAAGCCCCCGTTGCCGGGAGCTTTAAAGTCAATTGGTGCGGCGTATAGGATTCGAACCTATGACGTTCTGATTCGTAGTCAGACCCTCTATCCAGCTGAGGTAACGCCGCAACGCACGGATTATTATGCACGCGAGCCCCCGATGGGTCAAGCGACAATTTGAAAAAATTTTACGGAGCAGTAATTAAGCTGCTCGCGCCTCGACCGAGGTTCGAATCCATACATGGTTTCCAAAAAAGAAAAGCTCCCGTTCCCGGGAGCTTTAAAGTCATTTGGTGCGGCGTATAGGATTCCGCGCATCCGCTTCGCGGATCCGCGCCGGCTTCGCTCGCCTGCCGGCGCGCTCGCCCGCTCGCTACGGACGCTCCGCGTCCGCTTTACGCTCGCGCCTCGACCGAGGTTCGAATCCATGCGGCGTCCGCCTAAAAGAAAAGCCCCCGTTGCCGGAGGCTTTCAATTTCAATTGGTGCGGCGTATAGGATTCGAACCTATGACGTTCTGATTCGTAGTCAGACCCTCTATCCAGCTGAGGTAACGCCGCAGCGCAAGACATATAAAACCACTTTAGCTTATTGGAGTCAAGCACAATTTCAAACTTTTTTGTGGAACGCAGTCTTGTCATGCTGCTCCGCATATACCGCCATTCCCCGTACGATCGATTGGCTTTTCGATCACGTCAAACTTAGCATCAAGTTCCCTCAGGAGCGATCTCACCCGCTGGGCACAATCATAATCGGCAAACGAGATGCTCAACATGCGAGCAACCTGATTAGATGTCTGGACCCCATAGAAATGCTCTAGGGCCACAAGCCCCTCGTGCGCCACAAACGTCTCAACCACATGAGACGACTCCTCGTAGCACCATTGCGTCAACGGCCCCTCGCTCGTCTGTCGAACCACCAGGCCACCCATGCCAGACGGCTCACACGTCACAAGCAGGTACTCCCCGCCCTCGTCGCTCTCAAACAAAACCACCCGATCATCAAACAGCTCCATCGCGTCCCCTTTCTCTCGCTCTTATTTAGCAAAAGCATAGCAGGTAGATGGCTGTATACAGAACAGTTGTTCGTGTGTTTTCTATTGAGCTGTCCGCACAGCATGGTATGGCCGCACACAAAAAGGGCACCCCAAAAAGGAGTGCCCTAGCAAATCGCTTATGCAGCCAATCTACGCGACCGGCTCGATCTTCTCGAGGCCGCCCATGTAGGGACGCAGAACCTCGGGGATCGTGATGGTGCCGTCAGCGTTCTGGTAGTTCTCCAGAATGGCTGCCATGGTACGGCCAGCCGGCAGACCGGAACCGTTGAGGGTGTGCAGATAGCGCGAACCCTTGAAGTTCTCGGGGTCGCGATACTTGATGTTGGCGCGACGGGCCTGGAAGTCACCGCAGTTGGAGCAGGAGCTGATCTCCTTGTAGGCGTTGTAGCTCGGCAGCCAGACCTCGACGTCGTAGGTCTGACGGGCGGAGAAGCCCAGGTCGCCGGTGCACAGGCTAATCACGCGATACGGAAGACCCAGCTGCTGCAGCAGGAACTCGGCCTCGGCGGTCATGCTCTCGAGCTCCTCGTCGGACTCCTCCGGCTTGGCAAACTTTACCATCTCGACCTTGTCGAACTCGTGCTGGCGAATGATGCCGCGGGTATCGCGACCAGCGGAGCCGGCCTCCTCGCGGAAGCAGGGGGTGAAGGCGGTGTAGCGGCGCGGCAGGGTATCGGCGTCGAGGACCTCACCGGCGTGCAGGTTGGTGAGCACGACCTCGGCGGTGGGGATCAGGAAGTTGTCGCCCGAGACGTGATAGGCGTCGTCCTCGAACTTGGGCAGCTGACCCGTGCCAAACATGGTCTGACGCTTGACGACGATGGGCGGCCACCACTCCTTAAAGCCACGGCTGGTGTGCGTGTCAAGGAAGAAGTTGATGAGGGCGCGCTCAAGACGGGCGCCGGCGCCGCCGAGAACGGTGAAGCGGCTGCCGGAGAGCTTGTTGCCGCGCTCGAAATCGAGGATGTCGAGGTCAGTGCCCAGGTCCCAGTGCGGCTTAAAGTCGAAATCGAACTCGCGCGGGGTGCCCCAACGACGGCGCTCGATGTTCTCGTCCTCGTCCTTGCCAAACGGGGTGGCCTCGCAAGGGATATTGGGCAGATGAGCCATGAAGTCGTACTGCTCCTGCTCGAGAGCGGTGCGGCGCTCGGCCAGACCGTCAATCTTCTCGTTGACGGCGCGCACGGCCTCCTTGGCGGCCTCGGCCTCGTCCTTCTTGCCCTCCTTCATCAGGGCGCCGATCTTCTTGGACTCGGCGTTACGCGTGGCCTGGAGCTCCTCGACCTCGGTGATGACGGCACGGCGCTCGTCGTCGAGCTCAAAGAACTTCTCGCGATCCCAAGACGTCTGGCGATTTGCCATGGCGGTATCGATGGCATCGGGGTTCTCGCGAACAAACTTGATATCAAGCATTAGATCCTCCGGCGATATACATTCCATTTAGGTTGCAACCTTGTACATGTATGGGCAAGTATATACTTATGAGCGTTTACGACCCAACCCAACTACGCAAGAAGGCACCCAATGGACGCAGTTTTTTCCTTTTTGTTTGGCACCCGCACCGGTTTTGCCATCCTTTTCGCCGGCGGCATCCTGCTGTTTGCGATTCTTGCCTTTGTAATGGAGAAGCGCACCCATAAGATGTACGTCGACCGCGGCCCCAAGTCCGAGGACGAAGAAGACAGCTTCTGGGACTAACCTGCCAAAAAGAGACGGGCTTATTTTGGTCGGTTTTATCTGGGCAAACGCAAGCGCCCCGCAACTGGAATTGAGCCAGTTGCGGGGCGCTTTTTGCTCAAGGTACAAAACCGCAGGAAAAACCTGCCAAAATAAACCTGTCCCTTATCGGTCAGTTTACTGGAGAGTAGCGTCGATGGCCTTGACGAGGGCGCTGCGCATGCCGGCATCCTCGAGCGCGATGACGCCCTTGATGGTGGCACCGCCGGGTGAGCACACGGCATCCTTCATCGCTGCGGGATGCTGACCGGTTGCAAGCTGCAGCTTTGCCGTACCCAGCACCATCTGGCTCACAATGCGATAGGCATCGGCGCGCGG
>CALBOJ010000031.1 GCA_937896835.1 uncultured Collinsella sp. | reverse complement strand
AAGGGCATCACCCTCGATCATGCAAACGTGACGGTCCGTGCAGGTAAAGGCAGATACGGTGGCGCCATCGCCCTCTTCACCTACCAGGACGACATCGTCGTCAAGAACGGCTCCACCGTGGACGCGTTTGCGGAAGGTGAGGTTTCGGCTGCATTCTCCACCAGAAACGATCGACCCAACGAGGAAGGTGGCCACATCTACATCAGCGACTCCGTTGTTAAGGCTATAGCCCGCTATGTCGAGACCGGTGGCCATGGCCCCGATCACTACAGCAACGACCAAAGCGGCGAGGTCATCCCTGAGCCTAGGGGTCTGAACATCGGTATCTTCGCCCAGACCTACGAGGGCATCACGCCCGCGAGTATCTCGATCGTCCGCAGCAAGCTCACGGCCGAGGGAGACACGGCGGCAATCTTCGCTCTTGCCATAAGCGAGGATGGCAAGGCGATCGGCACCATCGAGATCGAAGGCGCTCCCATCCAGACGCCCGCAGGCGGCAAGATCATTAACTATCGCTACGAAGAAGAGTACGGCCCCAGCATCTCCTACGAGGCAGGTCAAACCATCGGCACGGGCGACGCCACGATCGACTCCCCCTATGACGCCGCTGTCGCCAAGCGCACGGTCACCGTGCCTCCCGAGGAGATCAAACCCGAGGAGAAGCCAGGCGAGACCAAGCCCGAGGGTTCCAAGTCCGAGGGCACGAAGACAACCAAGACCGTTGCAGTTGCAGTCACGGGAGCCAAGACCACCGGCAAGCTCGCGGCAACCGGCGACGCCTCGAGCGCAGCCATCATAGCGACCGCCCTTGTAGGAACGGCCGCTATCGTCACAGGCGCCCTGGCGAGTCGCAAACGCTCGTAAACACTTTTTCGCACAGGACGGGTGGATCGCGGCCCTTGCCTTCCTCGTCTACTTCTTCGTAGCGTAAGGGCAAGGCTGCAAAAGCTGAACAATAAAGCGCGGAGTCGCCATGCGGCCCCGCGCTTTTCTTTTAGCGTCGGTCCCTGCGCCGGCGTGCGGCCTATTTCTCCCCCATTTTGGCCATTTTGCCCTCCAAACGGCACTACCGCCGGCAACATCCAGCAGATACGCTGAACCTAGCCGTATAGGCCCTATGAGAACGGGAGCAACCATGGCAGCCTTGTTCACGACCCCCAAACGCAATGACACTACCGCCGGAACCCATGT
>CALBOJ010000030.1 GCA_937896835.1 uncultured Collinsella sp. | reverse complement strand
AGCCAAGAGGAGCGCGACCAAATGTGGGACGCGTGCCTCGACCGTCAGCCGGCATAGGGAGGCAGCATGAAAACCGTCAATCGTCTGGCCTCCTTTACCAAGGCCGACCACCGTTATGTGTACCTGGGCACGAGCGTCATCGCAGCGCTCGGCCTGGCGTTTAGCCAGCGCAACCCCACGCCGCTGAGCTTCTTGGCGCCTACGGGCGTGTTCCAAGACTGCCTCTGGGCAATCCTTTGGGCCTGGCTCGTCGTGTCGGCGGCGGCGCTCGTCACCAAACTCATGCATTGGAATGACTATCGCGAAACGTCGCCGTTTGCTTCCGAGCGCTTTCGTCGCAGCGCGCGCCAGGGCAGCTATGTCGTGGTCGCCATTGCGGCGATCTTCTTTATCGACCGTTGCGTCATGTCGTTTATCGACCTGGTGCGGGTGAGCATTGTCTCGGACTCCAACCCCAGCGACTTTTTGTCGAGTCTGGTCTACATGACCTACAAGAGCGGGGACTTCTTTATCCGCGGTATCGAGATCACCATCGCGCTTGCGACCTTCGGCACCGTCATCGCCTTTTTCCTGGCGCTGCTCTTTGTGTTCCTGCGCATTCAGACCTTCGACCGTGTGGACAACGATCTCACGCGCTTCTTCAAGAGCATCGGCCGCGGCTTTGCGACCATCTACTCCACCATCGTGCGCGGCACGCCCATGATGGTCCAGGGCCTGCTCATCTATTACGCGGGCTTCACCGTTTTGCGCGGCATGGGCTTCGAAACCGCCCAGGCCAACCAGATCTGGAGTACCTTCACTGCCGGCCTTGTCACCATCTCGCTCAACTCCACCGCCTACATGATGGAAGTTTTGCGTGGCGGCATCGAGTCCATCGACCCCGGTCAAGCCGAGGCGGCGCGCTCGCTGGGTCTGTCGCAGTGGCAGGCCATGCGCAAGGTCGTGTTCCCCCAGGGTATTAAAAACGCGATCCCCGCACTCACCAACGAGCTCATCATCAACATCAAGGACTCGTCGGTGCTCTCGGTCATTGGCGTGTTTGACCTCATGTACGCCACCACCACTGTCGCCGGCGTGTACTACCGCCAGATGGAGGTCTACTGCGTGGCGCTCGTGGTTTACCTGATCCTGACGCTCGTGGCGAGCCGCCTGCTCGAGGCCTTTGGCAAAAAGCTCGGCGCCGAGGCCCC
>CALBOJ010000029.1 GCA_937896835.1 uncultured Collinsella sp. | reverse complement strand
GGGAAGTGTCGACTGTATGCTGCCGTTTTTGTCGATTTAGATGTTACGGAATACACGCCGGGGAGGCCGCGGCCACCTCGACCGCGCCGCCGCCGGCGCTCGTCGAGGCCGAGAACAGGCAGGTCAGGTTCCTTGCCGCCCGGATATCGGAGGCCCTCGACGAGGCCGGGGCCCTCGAGGCCGAGACGGCGGGGCTGCTCGAGGGCGACGAGACCTACGCGTGCCTGCTCACCGTGCCCGGCATCGGGCCGAGGACGGCGGCGCAGCTCGCGGTATCGGTCGACATCGCGAGGTTCCCGGACCACGACCACCTGGCCTCGTACTGCGGCATAGCCCCGAGGGTGAGGAGCTCCGGCACGTCGGTGAGGTCGGTCAGGGCGTCCAGGCGCGGCGACGCGAGGCTCAAGTCCCTGCTGATCTTCTCGTGCAACAGCCTGGTGAGGTCCTCGGGGCGCTACGGCGAGTACTACCGGGCCTGCAGGGCGCGGGGAATGGGTCACGGGCGGGCGCTCAAGGCCGTCGCGAGGAAGCGGCTCAGGGCGATATACGCCGTGATGCGCGACCGGGTGCCCTACAGGGAGTAGCCCCGACGGTTGACAAAACTATAGGAACACCCAATGACTACATGAAAGCGCCCCCCAGGCGGATGTGCTTGAGGGCGCTTCTTGCTTGACTAGCTTTCGATATAGTCCTTCAGCTTGCTCGAACGGCTGGGGTGGCGGAGCTTGGCCAAGGTCTTGGACTCGATCTGGCGGATACGCTCGCGCGTGACGCCAAACTCGCGGCCGACTTCCTCGAGCGTACGGGGATGTCCGTCGACAAGGCCAAAGCGCAGCTCGATAACCTTGCGCTCACGATCGGCAAGCGAGTCGAGCACCTGAGTGAGCTGCTCCTGCAGCATGGAGAAGCTGGCGGCATCGGGCGGAACGATTGCCTGGGAGTCCTCGATGAAGTCGCCCAGCTGGGAATCCTCTTCCTCGCCGATGGGGGTCTCGAGCGACACGGGCTCCTGCGAGATCTTCTGGATCTCGCGGACGCGGTCGGCGCTCATGTCCATCTCGGCACCGATCTCCTCGGGGGTCGGGTCGCGACCCAGGTCCTGAAGGAGCTGGCGCTGCACGCGGACGAGCTTGTTGATAGTCTCGACCATATGCACGGGAATACGGATGGTACGGGCCTGGTCGGCGATAGCGCGCGTAATGGCCTGACGGATCCACCACGTGGCGTACGTGGAGAACTTGAAGCCCTTCTGGTAGTCGAACTTCTCGACGGCGCGAATCAGACCGAGGTTGCCCTCCTGGATCAGGTCAAGGAACAGCATGCCGCGGCCGACATAGCGCTTGGCGATGGAGACGACCAGACGCAGGTTTGCGCTGATGAGTGCCTGCTTAGCTTCGAGGCCGACGTTCTCAATGCGCGTAAGACGACGCATCTCGGCACGCGTGAGCTCGAGCTCACCGGCATCGGCAGCCTCGAGCTTCTCGGTGGCCTCAAGACCGGCCTCGATCTTCATAGCCAGATCGACCTCTTCGGAAGCGGTCAGCAGGTCGACCTTGCCGATCTCTTTGAGGTACATACGAACCGGATCGCCGGTCAGCATCACCGTGGAGGCATCGATGCCACGCACGCGGGAGCGTGAACGGGACGTGCGCACGGTGCGCTTCTTCTTGCTCTTGGAAGAACCCATCTCGGCATCGGCCTGACGGGCCATCTTGAGCTCGTGATCGTCGAGCGAGCCGGAATCGTGCTCGTCGTCATCATCGAAATCGTCGGTATCGGTATCGTTATCGTCATCGTCGACGTCCATGGGCGCGTCGTCGTTACCGCTCGCGGAGATAATCTGGATGCCGCTGTTGCGCAGCGCGGAATACACCGCGGTGAGCTGCTCGTCAGAAACATCGATATCCTTCAGGGCGACCTGAATCTCGTCCTCGGTTACCGAAGTCCTGTTTGAGCCGTTGCCCATGAGCTTTGCAACGTAGGATTCCAGCCCAGTACCCGTGCTCTCTGTCTTTTTTGGCACAGATTCTCCCTTCATAGTCCACAGGACTCAATACTTTAGCACACACATAGGCGTCTATACCCAAAAAGAGGACTGGATATAGGCGAGAATACGCTGGTTGACCACAACATCTAGGCCTGTTCGGTGCCTGCGGCCTCCAGACCGATCAAACGGAACGGGTCCGCCACGCCGCCGATAGACTTTTGCAGCTCGCGTTGACGCTGCGAATCCTGCGCGGCCTGCACGGTCAGTGCGCGACGGGCCCCATCATCGAGCGAACGGTCCTGGCGCAGCTTGGCCTGTGCGGCACGCATGCGGCGCTTGATGGTGTAGAGCTCGAGCGTATCGAGCATGAACACGATGTTCGTCTCGGTGGGGTGCTTGCTCGTCGCGGAGATGCGCCCGGCACTCACAAGCGTTGCCGCCTCGGGACAGACCGAGCGCGCCGCATCCATGCAGGCTGCAGGATCGGTTCCCGGCGGCGTTGCCAGAACGGCCCATGCGATGGACTCGTGACGTGGGTCAACCCACTCGATAGAGCAGATGCGGTCGGCATACGTGCGGAACAGGTCGGGGTAGCTCGTGAGCATCGTCAACAGCTCGCGCTCCCCTGCCAAGGACTTGCGCTCAAGATCAGTAAGAACCATCGGCGCCGCCGCAGCCGGAGCGCCCGAACCATCAGTCACAGGCACAGCACCCATACCATCAGGCACATCGATCGGCGGCAGGTCGTCGACGACCTCCACGGGCGCGGCACCGTAGGCATCGAGCGGGACGTAGTCATACGGCTCTTCTTCGACCGGCGCGGACACCGGCGGCGTCGCGCCCGATGCCCAAGCACCGCGAGATGCCCCCTGCGAACCAGACGTCCGACCGCCCGCGCTACCAGAGCGCTCGGCTTGCGCCCGCTGGCGTTCATAGTTCTGCTCACGACGTCGTTCCGCATCTTCGCGCTTGGCGACATCGCGAAACACGCGACCCGAACTCGCGCGAACCGTCTCCAGATCCAAACCCAGCAGATCGGCAATCTGGATAAAGTATGTGTCGATCATGTAGCTATCGCGCAGCGGATAGATAAGCGTCAGCGCATCTTCCAGCGCCTTGGCACGACCGCCCGGCGTGGTGATGTCACTCGACTCCTGCAGCGAACGGTAGACAAAGTCCATGAGCGGCTCGGCAGCGTCGATGCGCGCCTGAAGCTCCTGTCCACCATGCGCTGTGATGAACTCCATGGGGTCGTTGCCGTCGGGCAGCACCACGCAGCGCAGGTCCATCGAATCCTGCTCGATAAATTGAATCGCGCGACGGGCGGCCTTCTGGCCCGCGGCATCGCCATCGAACATATACACGATACGCTTGGCAAAGCGGGTGAGCGTCTTGACGTGATGCTCCGTGAGCGCGGTGCCCAGCGTGGCGACAACGTTTTTGATCCCCGCCTCCCAGCAGGCGATACAATCGGTATAGCCCTCCACCACGATGGCCGTATCCTGCGCGACGATAAACTCCTTGGCCCAGTTAAAGCCATAGAGGTTTCGCTTTTTATGGAACACGCTCGTCTCGGCGGTGTTGAGGTACTTGGGTTGGCCGTCACCCATGATGCGCCCGCCAAAGGCAATGTTGTGACCCTGCTCGTCAAAGATGGGAAACATCACGCGGTCGTAGAAGCGGTCGGCAAGCTGCCCGCGCCCGCGGCTCACGGCAACGTTGGCGTCGATCATCTCCTGCGGGGTAAAACCCGCCTGGGACAGGTGCGACACCAGCGCGTTGCGGCCCGGTGCAAAGCCCAGGCAGTAGCGGCGGCAGACGTCGCCACCCATACCACGGCTGGCAAAGTACTCGCGTGGACGGCCGTCCTTACCGCGCATAAGCATGGTGTGGTAGAACTGGGCGGTCTCGGCACACAGATCGTAGATGCGGGCACGCTTGGTACCGCGCTCGCGACGATCTCCGGTGTCATGCAGCTCAATACCCGCACGATCGGCCAAATAGCGGATTGACTCGGGAAAGCTCAGGTTTTCGCGCTTCATGATATAGGTGAAGACGTCGCCGCCTTCGCCGCAGCCAAAGCAGTGCCAGACCTGCGTAGCGGGGATAATGTGGAAAGAAGGCGTCTTTTCGCCATGGAAGGGGCAGCAACCCCAAAACTCATGGCCGCGGGGCTTGAGCTCAACCGTTTCCTGCACGATGGCAACTAAGTCGGACGCAGCGCGTACCTGGTCTTTTTCCTCATCGCTAATCACGGATACTCACCCCCTGCTCGCCCAAGTTGTGACGAATATCCTCGATATTACCCTCGACGGTCGAGATCAACTCATCCAGCGATTCGAACACACGCGAGGGACGCAGCCAGCGCGTAAACGCCAGCGAAACGGAAGCGCCGTACAGGTCGCCCGTATAACCAATTAAGTTAGCCTCGAGATGCGATGAAGCGGCATCGTCGGCATACGTCGGCGGCAGGCCGACGTTAACGGCAGCAGGCCATACGGTGTCATCGACGAGCACCAGGCCCTCATACACGCCATCGGCAGGCACCTGAATGCCGTCGGAAACCTGCAGGTTTGCCGTGGGAAAGCCCATGCCAGAGCCCTCGTGACGGCCGCGAATAACACCGCCGCGCAGCATATACGGGCGGCCGAGCAACTCAGCAGCCAGCTCCACATGGCCCTGTCCCAGCTCATGACGGATGCGGGTGGCGCAAATGGCCTCACCGCCCTCGCAAAGCAGGTCGTGACCATACACGTCAACGCCGCGCTCGGAACCCCAAGAGCGCATCTCGGCAACACCAGAAGCACCGCCACGACCCAGCCTAAAGTCGCTGCCAACGCGAATCGAACGAATGTCGACCAGACGCGACACCAGCGAGAGAAAAGCAACATGGTCGAGTGCCGCAACCTCAGGCGTAAAGGGAACGGCCACCACCGCATCGACCCCGGTCTGAGCCAAGGCATGTAGACGGTCGGCCGTCGTCATCAATTTTTGAGCGGGCGAAGGACTCACCACAACGTCCGGATCGGGATCGAAAGTGACCACGACCGCCTTGCAATCATGGGCGCGCGCATCGCTAACAAGCGCCGCAATGAGCTCCTGGTGTCCACGGTGAACGCCGTCGAACACGCCGATGGCAATCGATGCGGCACCCAGGTGCTCACACTTATCAAACGCATCGGCAGTAACGATGTGAGCCACGTCCGACTCGCCCGCGAAAAAAATACGCGCGAGCTCGTGAGCGGACAACATCATCGAACACCGCCGATTGCCTGCGGAAACACGTGCTCCATGACAAAGCGGCCACCCTCGATGCGGGCGAGCGCCTTGAGTCCCCCATCGAGCACCAACGCAAAAGGCGACTTCGAGGTATCGAAATCGGCAAGCGCACGCTCAACGGGAATGCGTCGACCGCAGAGCAGATCGTCGGCAAGATTGCCCGGCAAGTCAACACGCGTGGCGCCCAGGGCCGCAATGGGATCCAGGGCAAAGCCAGCCGCGGACTCGGGAGAAAACTCCTCGACCGCATGACAAGCGCCAATGGAAACAACACCGGAGGCCGTGCGGCGCAGCGCGGAAATGTGCGCGGCGCTCTCGCAGGCGCGGCCCAAATCGCGAGCGAGCGCACGGATATAGGTACCCTTGCTCACTGAGAACGCCACGGTCCACACACACGTATCACCTTCGCCTCCCACGGCGATCAGGTCGGCGGCATAGACCTCGACGGGGCGCGGAGGTAGGTCCACCGCATTGCCCTCGCGAGCAGACTTGTAGGCGCGAACGCCATTGACCGAGATAGCCGAAAACGCCGGCGGCACCTGCATCTGCGGACCCAGCAAAGCGGCCAAGCGCTCACGGGCATAGGCAGGATCGCGGAGCTCGTTGGCAACAGCCACCGTGCGGACCGCCTCGCCCTCCGCATCATCGGTATTGGTCTCGGCGCCAAACGAGATGTCGGCGACATAGCTTTTGGTATCGAGGGTTAGCATGCCCAGCAAACGAGTAGCCTGGCCAACACCCACCACCATGACACCCGATGCCATGGGGTCGAGCGTGCCGGCATGGCCGACGCGACGCTCATGGAGGGCGCGCCGACATTGCGAGACCACATCGTGGGACGTGCAGCCCACCGGCTTATCGACGGCGAGCAGCATATTCAGTTGAGAAGGCGTACGACGAGCCATGTACCATCCAAAAAGTTAAAGCTCGACGGTCACCGAAGCGGGATCCTCCCCTACCAGTTCGGCCAGCATGGGAAGTGCCACGGTGAGCGTCTCGAGAATCGTTCCGTTGTTGGAGAAACCGGCGGCAGCGGGATGTCCGCCTCCGCCAAAAGCAGCAGCGATCTCGGACACGTTGAGGTCGCCCTTGGAGCGCAGGTTGCCGCGCACCTTGCTATCGCCCTCAATGCCCTTCAGGAACAGGCAGACTTCGACGCCCATCACCGAGCGAACCACATCGACCAGGCCGTCGCACTCATCCGAGGTGACACCGCAGGCCTCAAGGTCACTCTGGTACGCGTAGCTATACGCGACGCGCCCGTGGGCCACCGTCTTGATGCGGCCCATAACGATGGACTTGAGGTGCAAAAACTCAACGCGCATGCTCTGGTAAACCTCGAGTGCCACACGCGCCGGATCGGCACCGTGGGCAACCAGACGCGAGGCTGCATGGAACGCGGCGGCATCGGCATTTTGATACTGAAAACGGCCGGTATCGGTAACCAAGCCACACAGCAGGCAGGTCGCAACGCCATCACGTGCGACAATGCCGCAATTGTCCAAGAAGCGGTCGATGATCATGGCGCAGGCTGCAGCTTCGACGCGCCTCAGGCTGAGCTCGGCAAACTCCTCGCGCGCCGGATGGTGATCGAAGCACACCACATGCTTGGAGCGACGAAGCACCTCGGCGGAGTTGTTCAGGCGCTCTACGACCGGTACGTCCACCGAGATGAACAGGTCAGGATTGCCAGTGTACGCAGATGCCGGCACCAGGCGATCGGAGCCTTCCATAAAGCGGTAGATACGCGGAACCGGGTCATCGTCTGCCAACAGCAGCGCAATGTCCTTGTTGGGAAAAAACTTCATGAGCGAAAGGCCCAGACCCAACACGGAGCCCAGGGCGTCGCCATCGGGAGAAGTGTGTCCCGAAATCGCAATGGAGGACGCACCCTCGATGAGCTCGAGGATGCGTCGCTGAATATCTGCAGACTCGCACGAGGCGAGGTCGGCGGAATTAGTCATCTAAAGCTGCCTCCTGGGCGGCATCCGCTATCGGATAGCCGTCCTCGTCCTTTTCGATCGCAAGCGTGGCGGGAACGTTTTCCAGCGCACGCGTGATGCGCTCGGCCTCATCGGTCGAGCGATCGATGCGAAAATCGAGCTCGGGCGTAACACGCCAATCGAGCGAGCGAGCCAACAGACTGCGAATACGGCCCTTAGCGCTTGCGAGCGCCTCCATGACCTCGTCGTAGCGGCTCGCATCGCACGACACGAACACACGCGCGAACGAACGGTCCACCGCGACCTCGACCGCGGTCAAAGTAACCAGGTCGAGACGCGGATCGGAAACCTCAAAGAGCAGGATATAACCGAGCTTCTCGCGAAGCTGCTCGCCCAGACGGCGGGTTGCCTGCGTTTGCTTCATAGCGCTACCCCCTACTCGGTACGGGCAACCTGGTCGATGCGGTAACCCTCGATCTGGTCGCCGGGCTTGATGTCCTGGAAGTTCTCCAGGCCAATGCCGCCCTCGGAACCGCTCTTGAGGCTCTTGGCTTCGTCCTTGTAGTGACGCATCGAGGCGATCTTGCCGTTGAAGACCACGATGCCGTCGCGCACCAGACGCACGGAATCGGTCGCGGCGATCTCGCCCTCTTCGACACGGACACCGGCGGCGATACCGACTTTGGGCACCTTGAAGGTGTCCAGGACGGTCGCGGTACCCGTGGAGACCTCGACCTCGGTGGGCTTAAGCATGCCGATACGGGCAGCGTCAAGTTCCTCGAGGCACTTGTAGATAACGTCGTAGCAACGGATCTCGACGCCCTCGCGCTCGGCGGCGGAACGTGCCTTACCGTCGGGGCGGACGCCAAAGCCGATGATGATGGCGTTGGAGGCGTCGGCCAGGACGACGTCGGTCTCGTTGATGGCACCAACGGCGGAGTGGATCGTGTTGATGCGAACCTCGGACTGATCCATCTTGTCGAGCGAGTCCTGAAGGGCCTCGATGGAACCCTGGACGTCGGCCTTGATGATCAGGTTGAGCTCCTTGACCTCGGCGTCGGCAATGGTCTCGAAGAGGTTCTCGAGCGTGACGTGCTTGACGCGGCTCTGCTCCTCGATACGGGCCTTGAGCGAACGCTCGTCAGCAAGCGCGCGAGCCTCACGCTCGTCCTCGAACACGCGGAACTCGTCACCGGCGTTGGGCACGGACTGCAGGCCCAGGATCTCGACGGCGTCGGAGGGACCGGCCTCGGTGACGGCGCGACCCTTGGGGTCGAGCATAGCACGGACGCGGCCGTAGGTAAGGCCGGCGACCAGCGTATCGCCCACGTGCAAGGTACCGCGGGTCACGAGCACGGTAGCGACCGAGCCGCGGCCCTTGTCGAGCTTGGCCTCGAGGACGTTGCCGGAGGCAAAGGTGTCCGGGTTGGCCTTGAGCTCGAGCACGTCTGCCTGGAGCAGCACGGTCTCCAGAAGGTCGTCGATACCGATCTTCTGCTTGGCCGAGATGTTGACGAACATGTTCTGTCCGCCCCACTCCTCGGGGATGACACCGTACTCGGTGAGCTCCTGGCGCACGCGGTCGGGGTTGGCACCCGGCTTATCGATCTTGTTGACGGCGACGACGATGGGTACGCCGGCGGCCTTGGCGTGGTTGATGGACTCGACCGTCTGGGGCATGATGCCGTCGTCGGCGGCGACGATCAGGATGACGATGTCGGTCACCTTGGCACCACGGGCACGCATAGCCGTAAAGGTGGCATGACCCGGGGTATCGATGAAGGTGATCTTGCGGTCATTAATCATGACCTGCGAAGCACCGATGGCCTGCGTGATGCCGCCCGCCTCGCCGGCAGCGACACCGGTGTGACGGATGGCGTCGAGGAGGCTCGTCTTGCCGTGGTCGACGTGGCCCATGACGGTGACGACCGGGGCGCGCGGCTTAAGGTCGGCGGGATCGTCGTAGAACGAGAAGGTGTTCTCCTCCTCGGGGGTGATGATCTTGATCTGACGACCCAGGTCGTCGGCAACGAGCTCGACGAGGTCATCGGACATGGACTGCGTCATGGTGAGCGGCGTACCCAGTAGGAACAGGCGCTTGATGATGTCGTTGGCCGGAACGTCGAGCGCCTCGGCGAGCTCCTGGACGGTAACGCCCTGGGAAACCTTGATGGCGTCGAGCTCCTCGGGGTTCACGCCCTGGGCCAGCGCTTCCTCTATCTTGCGCTCCTCCTGAGCCTTGGCAGCCTCGCGCTCGCGCTTCTCCTTGCGCTTCTTGCGGCGACCGGTGGACTCGCGAGAGGCCTCCTCGACGGCAGCTCGAGCCTCCTCGAGCACCTTCTCGCGGCTGTACTCCTCGGCCTCGCGAGCCATACGGCTGTAGTGGTCCTCTTCGTTGTTGTGACCGCCCTTGCGCTTCTTGCCCTTGCCCTGCTTATCAGGGTTGGGGAAGTCCATGCCAGCAGCGACGTTGTTGCTGGCGTTGGTGCGATGGCTGTGCGGACGGCTCTCGGAGGCGTTGCGCTCGGAGTTGTTGTCGGAGGCGTTACGATCGTTACGGCGGCCACCGCGGCGATCATTGTTGCCGCCACGACGGTTACCGCGCTCGGCGGCGCGCTCGGCCTTGGCCTTGTCCTCGGCGTCCTTCTTCTCCTTGAGCACGGTCTCCTGTGCGGCGATCTGGTCGAGCAGCGAACGGAAGCGCGAACCGGAGTCGGAAGCGGGAACGGCGCGGCGCTGGGCCTCGCGGGCAGCCTCCTCCTTCTCGCGGGCAAGGCGCTCCTGCTCGGCCTTCTTCTTGGCCTCGGCCTCGGCGCGGGCAGCCTCCTCGGCAGCCTGGGCTGCGGCAAACTGGCGGCGTTCCTCCTCGCGTGCCTTCTCGGCGGCGATGCGCTCGCGCTCGGCCTCGGCGGCGCGAGCGGCCTCCTCGGCGGCAGCTGCCTGCTCCTCGGCCTGCTTGGCGGCCTCGACTTCCTGAGCGCGGGCCTCGATCACCGAGGCGAGCTGCTTGCGGACCATGGCGACATAGGCGTCCTCCAAAGTGGAGGACGCGGACTTAGCGGGAATCTTCATTTCGGCGAGATGACCCATCAGTTCCTTGGAGGTCATGCCGAACTCTTTGGCCAGGGTGGACACACGGACTTTTGCCATATGACTTCACCTACCCTTTCTGGCACCTTGGGTGCCTAGAGACTGAACGAGCGAGGGAGACGCGCCGGGACCCGCCCGGCGCGACCGCGCGCTAGATCAGGTCCTCCGCATCATCGAAGGCGTCGGTGTCGTGGACACCGCAGAAACGGGAGCCGGGACGAGCCTGGTTGCGGCACTGGACGCCGTCCTCGGACACGTACTCGCAGCGGCGGACGTCCTCGTCCTCCTCGTCACCGATCAGGTCGGCGGCGGGCTCCTCGTGAACGGGAACGTTCTTGAGGATGTCGGCGGCAAGCGTCTCCGACTTGATGTCGATGTGCCAGCCGGTCAGGCGCGCGGCGAGGCGGGCGTTCTGGCCCTCCTTGCCGATGGCGAGGGACAGCTGGTCGTCGGGCACGATGACGCCGGCGTAGGCCTTCTCCTCGTCGATGAGGACGCGGGTGACCTTAGCGGGCGAAAGGGCGTTGGCGACGTAGACGGCAGGATCGGCATCCCACAGGATGACGTCGACGCGCTCGCCACGGAGCTCGCCCACGACAGCGCGAACACGGCTGCCCTTGGGGCCGACGCAGGCACCCACGGGATCCAGGCGGTCGTCGAGCGAGTGGACGGCGACCTTGGAACGCTGGCCGGGCTCGCGGGCGATTGACTTGATCTGGACGGTGCCCTCATAGATCTCGGGCACCTCCTGCTCAAACAGACGACGCATGAGCTCGGGGTGGGTACGGGAGATGACAATCGGCGGACGGCTGTGCTCGCCACGAACCGGCTGCAGGTTGGAGTTGGGGTCGCGAACGTCGATGATCACGGCCTTGATATGCTGGTTGTGCAGGTAGCGCTCGCCCATCGGACGCTCGTTGCGCTCGTTCTCGTAGCGACGCTGATCGAAGTGCGGCAGCTCGGCCTCGACGCCCTCGCGGATCTTGACGATCGTGAAGTCGGGCGTGGACTGCAGCACGGTACCGCTGATGAGGTCACCGATGCGGCCGGAGAACTCCTCGTAGATCTGCTCGCGGGCGGAGTTGCGCACGATGGCGTTGATCTCGGCCTTAGCGTGCTGGGCGGCGATGCGGCTCGTGTTCTTGGGGGTGACGTCGATCTCCTCGAACTCGGTGAAGTTGCCCTCCTCGTCCATGGAATCGTCGATCGGCTCCAGGCGGTAGACGTAGATCTTGCCGGTGGTGCGGTCGATGGTCACCTTGGCGCCCCACTCAAGATGCAGGATCTCGGCATAGCTCTTGGCAAGCGACTGCTCCAGGCGGTCGATCAGGTAGAGCTGGTCGATGTGCTTCTCCTGGCAAAGCTCCATCAGGGCGGACATCATGTCGGATGCTGCCATCTTACTTTCCTTCCTTCGCGGGCTTGAAGTCATAGGTGGGCTTCAACTTGCACTTTTTAACATCAGAGAAATCGAGGGTAACGGACTCGCCGTCCTCGAGCTCGAGGGTCACGTTCGTCTCGGTGGCGGCGGCAATCTTGCCGGCGTACTTGCGACGGCCCTCGGTAGCGGTGGAGGTGAGCTCACAGTTCTCGCCAACAAAGCGGACAAAGTCGCACGGGCGGCGCAGCGGGCGCGCCATGCCCGGGCTCGACACCTCAAGCGTATAGCTCGAAGAGATAGGGTCGAGCTCCTCAATCACATCGCCGACCCACTTGGTGTTGGCCGTGACGTCGTTGAGCGACAGGCTCTGGCCCTCGGCACCCTCGATACGCACGCGCACGCAGGGGGCCTTGGTGGCGCCCACGAGCTCGACGTCGACGATGTCGACATCGTGCTGGGGAGCGACGGCCTCGAGCGCGTCGATGATCGCCTGCTCGGTCTTGGTCTTGACCATTGCGGCACCTCCATCCATACAAAAAAGAAGCGGGGCCGAAACCCCACTTCTTTCAATTACAACTTCATTTGCAAGCAAACTATACCAATAGCTGCGGAAACGCGCAAGCACAGTACGAATCTGCAGGTCAGCGTGCGCACAGGTTCTCCACAAGAAGAGGACAATTGACCGAAGAGCCCCATGCGGAGCAACCTCAACAGCCCCAAAACGGGCCATGCGTCCCAGCGTGCCGACCGAATCGGGCCCTATGGGCATTCCATCCCTGGGCGCACATCGGCCAGACTAGAGCCGAGAGGCATTCTGTAGCGAGAAAGCCTGCCGCACGCATTGACCGCACAACCTTCCAGCATCTCTACGGCAAGGAGGATCCATGGAACGCCTAGGCACCCTCTGCGCGACCGCGCTCGTCGTCGCTGCCTGCTCGTTCGCTCTGACGGGCTGCAACAACATCGATGGCAAAACCGGAACATGCGAACCGGATCGTGGCAGCACCAAAGCCATCGAGAAAACCGAACCCCCGGTAAGCTTCGACAAAATAGACGAAGACATCGACGATCCCCAGGGCTTAGGTCCCGACCCTCAAGAACAGTTCCCTATCGACCTTGAGGCAGACGAGAACGTCCATGTTACCTGCGTGGGCAAGGACACCGACGGCTACGGCGACGCCGCGCTCGTCTTTACGGTAACCAACAACACCGGTGTCGACATGATGTTTGGCGATGTGGACTCCTATGCCTACGTCAACGGCGTGGTCCGCGATGTGCGCATGCGCCAGCAGGTCGCAGCAGGCGAGGAAACGCGCGCCATGCTCACCTTTGTAGGCACCTTCGACGACCCGGACTTTAATGTGAACAACGACCTCAACGACATCTACCTCAACATCTGGATGATCGAGGAGCAAACGGGCAATGTTTACTTTAGGGACCTGGTACACATCCCGTAGAAGACGGTGCGACGCACTGACTAAGCAGGTCATACAACACAAAACGAGGGACGACCCAACCGGATCGCCCCTCGTCTTTTATGCGTCAGTTAAGTGCGCAGTGCTTACTTGACCACCAGGTTGACCAGCTTGCCGGGCACGCAGATGGCCTTGACGACCGTCTTACCCTCGAGCCACTTGGCGACGGCGGCCTCGGCGGCAGCCTGCATCTCCTCGTTGGAGGCGTCGCGGGCGACGTCGATGCGGCCACGGACCTTGCCGAGCACCTGGACGACGATCTGCACCGTGTCCTCGATGGACTCGGCCAAGTCGAACTCGGGCCAGGCGGCGGTGTAGGCGTTGCCCTCGCAGCCGAGGGCCTCGTGCCACAGTTCATCGGCCCAGAACGGGCAGATGGGGGCAAGGACGCTCACGATATCCTTAGCCACGCCGTAGCACAGCGCCTTGTCGCGGGCGGCACCCTCGGTGGCGTTGAGGTAGGCGCTCGCCGCGTTGACGAGCTCCATGACGGCCGAGATGGCGGTGTTGAACTGGCCGCGATCGAAGTCCTCGGTGCACTTGGCGATGGTGCGGTGACGCTCGCGATAGAGCTTCATCGCGACCTCGTCGAGCGCGGACTTGTCGAAGGCCACGTTGGCGTCGCCGGACTGGACGAGCTGCCAAACGATACGCCAGGCGCGCTTGATGAAGCGGTTGGCGCCCTCAACGGCCTTGGGGTCCCAGTCGAAGTCCTTCTCGGGCGGGGCGATAAACAGGATCGCCAGACGCATGGTGTCGGCGCCGTAGGGCTCGATGACCGAGCTCGGGGGCACGACGTTGCCCTTGGACTTGGACATGGTGTCGCCGTTCTCGTCCTTGACCATGCCCTGGCACAGCAGGTTGGTGAAGGGCTCGTCCACGCTCAGCAGGCCCAGGTCGCGCAGTGCCTTGGTAAAGAAGCGGCTGTAGAGCAGGTGCAGAATGGCGTGCTCGATGCCGCCGATGTAGTTATCGACAGGCATCCAACGATCGGCAGCCTCGCGGGAGAAGGGCAGCTCGGTGTTGTGCGGGTCCGTATAGCGCAGGTAATACCAGCTGGAGCAAGTGAAGGTGTCCATGGTATCGGTCTCGCGCTTGGCCGGGCGGCCGCAGACCGGGCAGGTGGTCTCGTAGAACTCCTTGCACTCGGCGAGGGTCTCGCCGGCGCCCAGGTCCAGGTTCTCGGGCAGCGTTACCGGCAGCTGATCCTCGGGCACGGGCACGATGCCGCAGTGCTCGCAGTGGATAGCCGGGATGGGGTTGCCCCAATAGCGCTGGCGGCTGATGAGCCAGTCGCGCAGACGGAACTCGACCTTGCGACGGCCGCAGCCCATGGCCTCAAGGTCGGCCACAATCGCAGCCTCGCCCTCGGAGTGCTTGCCGCCACGCATGCCGGTGTACTTGCCGGACTGAACGAGCGTGCCCTCGGCAGCATGGGCGCAATCCCAGTCGACGGTCTCGGCATGGAAGGTATCAATGGTCTCGCCGCTGGCCTCGACGGCAGCGCGGTCGTCATCGTCCAGGATAATCGGCACAATAGGTAGGTCGTACTTGCGGGCGAACTCAAAGTCGCGCTGGTCGCCGCAGGGAACGGCCATGACGGCGCCGGTGCCGTAGTCGGCAACGACGTAGTCGGCAACCCACACGGGGACCTTCTCGCCGTTGACCGGGTTCACCACGTAGCGGCCGGTAAAGGCACCGTGCTTCTCGAGGGTGCCCTGGGCACGCTCGACGGCGGAGATATGCTTGGAGTCCTCGACGATCTTGGTCACGGCCTCCTCGTACTCCGTACCCTCGACGAGCTCGTGCAGACGAGCGTACTCGGGGGCCAGGACAAAGAAGGAGACACCGAAGAGCGTATCGGCACGCGTGGTGAAGACGGTGATCTTGCCCTCGTCGCCCTCGATGGGCTCGCCATCCTTGTCGCACAGGGTAAAGTCGACCTCGGCGCCCTCGGAGCGACCGATCCAGTTGGCCTGCATCTGCTTGACGCGCTCGGGCCAGCCGGGGAGCTTCTCCAGATCATCGAGCAGCTCCTGGGAGTACTCAGTGATCTTGAAGTACCACTGCTCAAGGTCGCGCTTCTCGGGCTCGGTGCCGCAGCGCCAGCACTTGCCCTCGGTGACCTGCTCGTTGGCCAGAACGGTCTTGCAGGTGGGGCACCAGTTGACCGGGTTCTTCTTACGGTAGACCAGGCCCTTTTCCCACAACTTCTCAAAGATCCACTGACCCCAACGGTAATAATCGGGGCTGCAGGTCTTGACCATGCGATCCAGATCGTAGGAGAAGCCCATGCGCTTCATCGTGGCGAGCGCCTGGTCCATGTTCTTATACGTCCAGGCGGCAGCCTGCGTGTTGTGCTTGATGGCGGCGTTCTCGGCAGGCAGGCCAAAGGCGTCAAAGCCGATGGGGTGCAGAACATCGTAGCCGCGCATGCGGGCCTGACGGGCCATGGCATCGCCGATGGTATAGTTGCGCGCGTGGCCCATGTGCAGATCGCCCGACGGATACGGGAACATCTCGAGCACGTACTTCTTGGGCTTGCTGGCGTCGGTGTCGACGGCAAAAAGGTTGGAGTCCTCCCAGGCCTTCATCCACTTGGACTCAATGGCCTGCGCGTCGTAGGCAGGGATCTCATCCTTATGATCTGTGCAATCGCACATATCAGCTCCTTTAATCTTTAATGGGGTCGGTCGGCTTAGCTTTATTCGCTACTGCGGACAGTCCTGCGCAAGACGAAGAGCACATTAAGTGCTCTTCTTTGCGTGCGGAACTTGTAGCGAACAAAGCTAAGCCGCCCGACCCTAAGGTTAACTTGACTGATGATAGCAAATACAACAAGCGAGATGTCTGCGACTTGCAGGCATCTCGCTTTATCTAAATAACGTGGTTGATACTCAACCTTTATGTGCAACCCGTTCTAGAACGAACGGGTTTTCCAAGTGCCGCAGATTGCCGTGAAAGAGGAGCGAGGCGTACTTTGGTACGCGAGCGACGGTTTGAACGGCAAGGTGCGGTGCCTGGGAAAGCCGCTTATCGATAAGATACGGACTGCTGGGAGTCCTTAACCACAACGTCGTGGGCGCCGCCTTCGACGATGGAGGTGGAGCTGACCAGGGTCAGGCGTGCCTTTTCCTGGAGCTCGGGGATCGAGAGGGCGCCGCAGTTGCACATCGTGGACTTGACCTTGTAGAGCGTGCCGCCCACGCCGTCCTTGAGGGAACCGGCATAGGGAACGTAGGAGTCAACGCCCTCGACGAAGCTGAGCTTCGCCGCGCCGCCCAGGTCGTAGCGCTGCCAGTTGCGAGCACGCGCAGAACCCTCGCCCCAGTACTCCTTCATGTACTGGCCGTTGACGTTGACGCGCTCGGTCGGGCTCTCATCGAAGCGGGCGAAGTAGCGACCCAGCATCATAAAGTCGGCACCCATAGCAAGGGCGAGCGTCATGTGGTAGTCGTATACGATACCGCCGTCGGAGCACACGGGCACGTAAACACCGGTCTCCTCGTAGTACTCGTCACGGGCGCGGCAGACGTCGATCAGCGCGGTGGCCTGGCCACGACCGATACCCTTGGTCTCGCGGGTAATGCAGATGGAACCGCCGCCGATACCGACCTTGATGAAGTCGGCACCGCAGTCGGCCAAGAAGCGGAAGCCCTCGGCGTCGACGACGTTACCGGCACCGACCTTGACGTCCTCGCCGTAGTTGGCGCGAATCCACTCGATGGTGCGCTTCTGCCACTCACTGAAGCCCTCGGAGGAGTCGATGCACAGGACATCGGCGCCAGCCTCGATGAGCAGCGGCACGCGCTCGGCATAGTCGCGGGTGTTGATACCGGCGCCGACCATATAGCGCTTGTCGTTATCGAGCAGCTCGTTGGGGTTGGTCTTGTGGCTGTCGTAGTCCTTGCGGAAGACGATGCCCATAAGGTGATCGTTGTCGTCGACGATAGGCAGAGCGTTGAGCTTGTTGTCCCAGATGACGTCGTTGGCAACCTTGAGGCTGATGTTCTTGTCGCCCACGATAAGCTGCTCACGCGGGGTCATGAACTCGGAGACCTTCTTCTGGTGGTCATCGCGGCTGGGGCGATAGTCACGGCTGGTGACGATGCCCAGGAGCTTGCCCTTGGGAGTGCCATCGTCGGTGACCGGCATGGTGGAGTGGCCGGTCTTCTCCTTGAGCTCGATGACCTGCTCCATGGTCATGTCGGGGGTCAGCGTGGAATCGGACTGAACGAAACCAGCCTTGTGATCCTTAACGGCCTTAACCATAGCAGCCTCGGACTCAGGGGTCTGAGAACCGTAAATGAAGGACAGGCCACCCTCGGTAGCGAGCGCGACACCCATGTCGACGCCCGAGACGGACTGCATGATGGCGGAAACCATGGGGATGTTCAGGGTGATTGCCGGCTTCTCACCGCGCTTAAAGCGGGTTAGCGGCGTCTTAAGAGAGACGTTGTTGGGGATGCACTGCGAGGACGAGTAGCCAGGGACCAGCAGATACTCCGAAAACGTGTGGGACTCACCGGGAAAGAACGTAGCCATGTTTCTCCTTTTTCCATGCGACCGGTCGGCTGCAGGCCTCGTAGGACCCAGCCCAACCTTGGGCGCCCAATACTGGGGAAGTATCTTAACGCACTTTGACTGCTACAATGCATGATTTAAGAAGAGCACACGAGGGTTTGACGCAGGCTTTGCGTTTACCCAGCAAACACTTTAGTGGGGAGACGTGGAGCACATGGAGTACAAGACGACGGCAAAGCTGGTCATTCAAGCGTGCGACAAAGACCTGCCGGGCGTGTTCGGCCATGGCTGTGTCTTGCTGCTGCAGGGCATCGCCCGCGAGCACTCGCTCAACCGCGCCGCCAAGAGCATGGGCATGGCGTATTCCAAAGCCTGGCGCATTGTGAACGAGGCGGAAGGACAGCTGGGCTGCAAGCTCATCGAGCGCGACGGCGCCCGCGGATCATCGCTCACCCCCGCCGGCGAGCGAGCCATAGCGGTCTACGAGGAGCTGCAGGCCGACATCAACCAAGTAATTGCCGCAAAGGCCAACGACCTCATCGCCAGCATCAATGCAGAGTAGTCCTTTTAGGCCGTTTTTAGCCCACAGCGCCCTCGGGTCGAGGCTCGCGCCACAAAACGGGCCCATCTACTACGTTTAGTTGAATACCCACAACCATACCGGACATTATGAAAATAAAACCGCTGGTAAACAGCTTGGTAATTTTCAAAATAGGCGGGTGCGGTCGACCCCTATTGCTTAAACGTAGTAAATAGGCCGTTTTCGTGACACAGACCCCGATTAGCTACTTGCGAAGGGCGTTATCGAGAGTGGCAGCCACCTGCAGAGGGTCGTCGGTGCCGGCGAAGAGGCGGATGGCGCCCCCCTGCTTACCACGCGGGGCCGAAAGGCGCGTTGTTGAGCCGCCGGCGGGCGACGTGCGGAACTCCCCCGGCAATGTGTCGAACAGCTCACCCGCACTTCGCTCGATAAGGTCAAACTCAACTGCCGGGCCAAAGCCGTGCTCGAGGATTCCCGTTGCAACCGCATGGTCGGGATGCGAGGTCAGCCCGGGATAGCGCACGTTGCGTACCATCTCGTTGGCGGCCAGATACTCGGCCAGCGCACGGGCGCGATCGAAGTGGGCCTGCATGCGAGCGTCGAGCGAAGACAGCCCCCGCTCCAGCATGCAAGCCTCATTAGCAGAAAGGTCGAGTGCAGACGCGCCGCAATCCGCAAGAAGCGCATGCGCACACTCGGCGGCGGCATCCACGCGATGGCGCTTAAGCTGCGAGCGCGCCACCGAAGCGGCGACGAGCTTGCGCGGCGCAACGCCGGTACACACACGGTCGAGTGCCTCGAGCGACAGGACGGCACCCAAACGCAGCGGATCGCACCCAAAGACGCTTGCCACGGTGTTATCCACCACGAGCAACGCACGGGCCTCACGCGCCGCCCGACCCAGCGCACGCAGATCGGGCACACGTAGGCCAAACCCGCCGATGGAATTGACGAACCACCACAGATGCGACCCGCCAGCATCAAACGAAGCATCAAAGCCCTCAGACGCGGCGGTAAACGCCGCAACCGACGGCTCCCCCGCGAGCACAACGTCGCAGGCATCAAAGCCGCGCGCAAACGCATCGGCAAAGTCAGCCGCAAAGGCCACCAAGCGATCGCCGGGCTGCACAATCCCCAGCATCGACAGCGCCGCCGGCACATGCGAGGCCGCAACAAGACACGCCTCACGCGCGCCGGCCCTTGCAGCCCAGGACTCTTCTAGCTGTTGCACGTCCACGCGGCACCATCCCTTACATAAAACCAAACCAAGACCAGCTCACCCAGGTCGAGAAAACGTCAGCGCAAGCAGCGTCGAGCGGTCCGGCGTTCGTTAGAACGCCGGAACAAAATCACCCGTGATATTCGCCGTTGTATTGGATGAGCGTTAGATCTTCCACGCCATCGAGTGCGCGGATGGCGTCGGCATAGGGCATATCCACACCGTCCGAGAACACCTCGACGGCCATTTCGACCTTGTCACCGCGCATCGTCTTGGATTTGACGGTGAACTTGGTGCGCCCAAATGCACGCACGATATCATCGCCGGTGGTCTGCCCCGTGTAGTGAATGACCATCATGTACACGCGCGCCTTGTCCTGATGGCTCGCAAAGCCGGCAATCATCACCACGATCACCACCGCCGTGAGCCCCACGAGCGCATACATACCGGCTCCCGCCGTAATGCCCGTGGTAATGGACCAAAACAGATACAGCAGGTCGAGCGGGTCCTTGACCGCCGTACGGTAGCGGACGATAGACAGAGCACCGACCATACCAAGCGAGATGACCACGTTTGTCGAGATCGCGAGCGTGACCATGCAGGTGAGCACGCACATGCCCACGAGCGTCACGGCAAAACTGCGCGAATAGACCACGCCAGTAAAAAAGCGCTTGTACACGTAGTAGATCAGGATGCCCATGGCGAGCGCCACGAGCAGCGAAAGGCCGATCTTGGCAGGGTCGACCTGGCCAAACGCCTCCAAGACGGAGTTCTTAAAAAAGTCCCTGGTGCTCATGGTCTAAATATCCCCTCGGTTCCCAAAATCCGATTCCCAGTAGTTAAAACCGCGCAGGTAGGCGGTCTTGTCATAACACAGGCAGTACTTAGAGACCGCCGTGAGTTCGGCCGCACCCGGCGGCACCATATCGCGCACCAGCTGCGGGCAAAACTCGGTAAACTTGACCTCCATCACCAGCTTGCCGGGCTCCAGCACGGGCAACGCGGGCAACGTCGCGTCAAAGATGTCAAAGCTCCCCACCGCCGCACGCACGTTGCTATCAAAGGTAATGCGCACGGTGCCCTCGTCCATCACCCACGGCTCGCGCTCGTAGTCCACGATGGTCCGCGGGCGCATCATATTACAGATGCACTCGATGTAGAACTCGCGACAGAGCGGATAGGGGCTCCTCAGCAAAAAGTCGTAGTCGCCAGCCAGAATCTGCTCGAACTCGTCACGCGTGAGCGGCGCGTCCTCCTTGTAGATCCAGCTGCCGTACTTCTTTTTGCGCTCGAGCTTAATCACCTTGTCGCTGCCGTTATAGATGCGCACGCGATACTTTTTGCGCATGAGAATACCGGCGTCTTTTTCCTCGTAGGCCGAGTTGCAGTAGTCGTCAAAGTACAGGCTGCGAATGGTATAACCGCCCGCCTGCGCATGCTTGTCCAGCTTAAACACAGGCGCCATGCGACAGGCAAGCGCGGCGTGCTCGCCCTCGTTAATGAGATATTTGAGCTCGTGGCGGTAACGCTCCTGCGTGGCACGCACAGGCGGAGCTGCCAAGCGCTCAAGCAGCGCGCTAGCCCTCCTCATACGTATCCTCCACGACCTTACCGCCGTCCTGCACGTAAAAACACTTCATGCCGTAGTGCTTGCCGTCGTCGGTCACATAGTAGTCAAACGCATCTTGCGTATAGCCGTCGGAGTTGGTGGCGCGCACGCGCACAAAATACTGGCCGGCATCGGGCGCATCACAGGTCACCTCGGGAAGTAGCACGTCCTCGGCCTTAAAAAGCACGTCGCTTATGGCATAGTCGCGCGCCAGCTCCACGGTATAGCGAATGTCACGCGCTTTAAAGTCGTAGGACGCATCCCAGTTCATACGCAGCTTACCGTTATCGATCTGCGGCACGCCAATGTAGAACGGCATGGGCTTTTTATAGCTCTCGCAGTAGCTCTTATAGTTCTCCTCGATCTCGGAGGGAATCGCCGCGGCGATCTGCTCGTATTGGTCCTTGGTGACAGGCAGATTGTCGGTATCGGGCGAAGCAAAGACCAGCGATTCGGTAACCTCGCGATAATGTTTGATCATCTTGGCCAGGCGCGCCTCGGTCATATACGAGCGCAGGTCCTTTACGGCGCGGTCGAGCTCACTGCGAAACGCCTTACTGCGCAGCGCACGATTGAATAGCACGTTGCCCCAGTAGTTGCTTACGCCGCGCTCCCAGCTCGCATAGTCCGAGAACCCGGTAAGAGAAAGCTCCAGCTTACGCAGCATGCCGTCGTTATCCCAATCCAGGATATACCAGACCTTGGAGTTAAGCGGGCTGTACAGATAGCAGTTACGGTTCTGCGTATCGCAGTTGCCCGTCAGGATCTGAAACGCCAGCCAATAGACCAGATTCTCGGTATCAAAGTAGGTGTCGAGCACGTTATCGATCTTTTGCGATTCGTCGTTGAGCGCATCGAGCATCTCGATGAGCTTGGTGTGGTCCGAATCGCCCTTAATCTCGAGCATGCCCTCGAAGTTTGCCTGGTTGTAGTCGGGATCGTCGGCAAGCTTAATGGTGTCCTCGTAGCGATGGAAATCAAAGCTGTTCACCTTGTACAGGTACCCGCTCTTATCCAGGCCATGTGCCTTAAGCGCCGTCTTGTTGAGCTGCTCCACCTGCGTAAACAGGCCGTAGTCCTCAAAGGTATCGTTGGACTTTTCGGTCTGGTCGCACACCCACAGATGCACAAACTGCGTACGCAGGCCCATCATCTGGGGAATCCCGCGGATAAGGTCGTAGGCCATCTTGTTGCGAAAACGCATACCCTCGCCCATGTGCTTGTTGAGCGCAATCGCGCGCTGTTGGCGCCAGGTGCCCTTGCCCTTTTTGAGCTCCACCTTGTAATTCTTTTGCGTGTAGGAGCTCGATGTCTGGCCGCGCACCTGCACGGTGGCATTGGGCGCTTCCTCGCCATAGCCAACCTCGCCGGCCACCGGGCCGTCTTCGTCGCCCGCCTGCAGCAGGCCCATAACCTGATAGCGCGTCACGCCCATGTCGGCATAGTCATACACCGAGTACGTGTTGATCTCGGCCCAGCTATGGTCCGTGTTCTCGGAGCTGTTGCCGCGAGAGACCGTCAGATACATGGTCACAATGCCCGAGTCATCATAGACCTCGTACAGCTCGTCCTTATCGCGCAGATGCTTGGACTGGTCGGAGGCCTCGGCCTTTTTAATCTTGCCCTGCTTTTTGACTTTTTTGGTCGAGGATTCGTCCTGAGATGAGCAGCCCGAAAGCAGCAGCGCGCCGGCAGCTGCCTCGATCAGACAGCGGCGAGACATCAACTTATCGATCATCAGAACCTCCCCAATGGTTGCGATACACGCGAACTACTGCGCGCTGAAACGCGCCGTGCGGCACGCCCTTGCGGCGGCCTTCCTCATAGCGCTGCTCGGCACGGTCGAGCAAGCGGCCCAGCTGTGTAAAACGACCCGTTTTGTCGGTCGCCACAATGGGCTGCTGACTCAGGATACGATACGGTAAGTTGGCGGAATAGGTATCGAGCCGCAGCAGCGCCACGATAAAAAACACCACCGCACCCAACAAAAAGCCAAAGCCGTAAAACTGCTGCGGCAAAAGCAACGACACGGCGGTCGCCAGCCCTGCCACACCGGCAAACAGGCCCGAGGCCAGAACGGCTCCCTTGTAGTCGGTAAAGTACAGCAAGATAAGCAGGATCGTGTTGCCCACGGCATACAGGCCGTAGCCTACGCATAACGTGCGAAAATACCCGTGCATAAGATTGTTAAAGCCCAGCGGCAGGGCCGAGAGCACCGTGGTCTCGAGCGAAATGACCGCCGCCGTCACAAACAGCTGCTTGAGCGCGCAAAAGCGCAGTTCGCTGTTGAGCGTGGAGAGCATCTCCTCCTCGGCCACCACAATATCGCCCACCACGCCGCCGTCGTTAAACAGGCTGTAGTAGTCACGGTAGCGCGGATAGAAATTGACCTCGACCGACACCACAAAGTTGACGGTCGTGACGAGTGTGGTCAAAAACGCAATGAGTGCCGGCACGTCATGGTAAGGAGCCCCGTAAAACAGGCCTTTGATCTGCACGCCAATAGGGCCCGCCCAGATAATAACCAGGTGTACGAAAAGCCCCAAGTTGGTAAACAGCCCCGTAAGCGCAAGCGGCATAAATTGGTCGAGCCAGCGCAAAAAACGCCAGGGACTCCGATCACTCTGTGGAAAATACCGGTACAGCAGTACCACATCCCAGGCAAGCATGACGCCGTAGCCTAGGGCGATTGACGCCAACAGGCCCTCGACCGGCGGCAGTCCCAACGCCAGCGCTGCCAGGGCGCACAGGCACGCCACACCAATGGCGGCCGCAAAGCTGCACAGAATGCCACGATAGTCTTTGATGGCCGTGAGATAGCTCATGCCGTTCCAGTTGACGATCATGATGTTGAAGAGCCACAGGCACAGTAGCCCCTGCAGCAGCGTGGCCCCCGAGAACAGCAAAAAGACGCCGTAGAGCACCGTGCCCGCAACGAGCATGATGGCATTAGATCCCCAAAACGAAGGCAGGATCTCATCCTCGCGCTCGGCAAAGAGCATGTCGGCCAAAAAGCGCGTGACCGGCATGGAGAAAAAGCTTGTGAGCGTAAGCGAGGCCAGCAGTGTATAGGTCACCATGCACACCAGCAGATCCTGGTTGGCGCGGCCCACACCCCACAGACCGCACAGCACCAAGATACCCACCTGGAGCAGCACGCCCAGCAGCATGGGGCCCGTGCACACAATGCCGGCGTAGCCGTAAGCGCGCATCGTGGCAAACAGGCCCTTGCGCCTAAACAGGCGCTTGAGCTCAAAACCAATTCCGGCCACCGGCTACTCCCCCTCTCTGGGCAGGTTAAACGCACGCGCCGTCTCGTCGTACAGCGCGCGATAGTTGGCGAGCATCTGCTCGTGCAAAAAGTACGTGGCAACGCGACGCTGGCCACGCTCCCCCATCTCAATACGACGGGCGCGGCTTGTGCACATGCGTTCCATGGCATCGGCCAAGCCCTTGCGATACATAGGCGGCGTCACAAAACCCGCCACGCCAAAGTCGTCGCCCGGGGCGCCTTCGAGAAGCTCGCGACAGCAGCCCACCTCAGTCGTCACGCAGGGACGGCGCGCGGCAAGCGACTCCAGCACGCTGAGCGGCTGGCCCTCGGAGATGCTCGTCAAAATGGTAAAGTCGAGCTTTTCCATGTACTCGACCACGTTGACGCGGCCGGTAAAGATCAGGTCGCGCACGCCCAGGGTTTCGACCAGCGCGTGGCACTCGGCGCCGTACTCCTCG
>CALBOJ010000028.1 GCA_937896835.1 uncultured Collinsella sp. | reverse complement strand
TCCGTACATGTACGGATGAATGTGGGAGGTGTTCGGATAAAGTCGATAATCAAGGCGATGCATAGAATGAAATTCAACGATGGCTTCAATCATGAAATTGCGCTATTGGCGTACTACAATAGCATTGACTTTGCTTTCATTGAGCTATGCGGACGAAGCTATAGTGGCGATGTTCTGGAAATCCTCCCGAAGGAAGTTGGAAGCGCGATGCTCCCTGATTTGTTTTCCCTGGAATTCGAAGAGGGGCAATAGAGGAATACCTGCATTTCATCGATGGCGCGACACGCTCCAACCCGAACATAGGAGTTGTTTTTGGACCGTATTGATTCCGAGATCCTTGTTAATCGACTTGGACTAGCACTCGAAATGTGCAATCCCGCCGACGAGTTTGGAAAACACCCCAGAAAAGGCGTCTACTCAGAGCAGAATAGTCTCCTTATCCAATAAGTATCGAAAAGACTCACAGAGGCAAAGATGGCAATATCAGCACCAAAATCAAATGACACGAATCTTTCCGATTTGCTGTTCAGCATTCATAAGGGAGAGACACAGCTTCCCGACTTCCAACGCAAATGGACCTGGGACGATAATCGAATTAGAAGCTTGCTCGCAAGCCTTTCGCAAGGTTATCCAATGGGCGCATTGATGCAACTTGAATATGGCGGCTCGGAGGTTAAATTCAAATATCGCACCATCGAAGGAGCTCCTTCCTCAGAAGCAACACCTCGTTATTTAGTTATGGACGGTCAGCAGCGTTTGACTTCGATGTATCGATCCCTGTACGGGAAGGATGCAGTTGCTACAACCAACGACAAACGCGTCGCCATCTCACGTCTCTATTATCTGGACATGAACACTTGCCTTGATCCGGAAGCTGATAGGTATGACGCCATTGTTTCCGTTCCCGAGGACAGGAGAATTAAGGAGAATTTCGATCGAGACGTCAAGCTCGACTTATCTACCCGTGAACTCGAATATGAACATGAGATGTACCCTGCAAACATCCTTTTTGACTCCAGCGCTGCAACGCAATGGCTTCTTGGATACATGGCTTTCCACCAATCATCTCCGGATGCTATGGCCAAGTTCAACAAGTTCCAGCAAGATGTCATCGAGACAATCACCTCATATAGACTTCCTGTAATAACCATGGATAAAAGCACGCCGCGCGAGGCTGTTTGCAAGGTATTCGAGAACGTCAATACCGGAGGCGTATCCCTCACCGTATTCGAGCTCGTTACTGCCACTTTTGCCACATACGAGTTTGACCTCCGGGGCGATTGGGAAGCCAACAAGCGCCGAATCCATGCGCTCGACAAGGACATTCGCACCGACGTTACGGAAAGTGTGGACGAAACCGCGTTCCTGACCACAGTGACACTGTTCACGAACTACAAGCGCAAACGCGATGGTTTGAGTGGAGCCGTCAGCTGCAAAAAGAAAGACGTGCTGGACCTGCGATTCGAGGATTATCAGGCAAACAAGGAAGTCGTCATCGAGGGCTATGAGCTTGCTCGCGAATTTTTGCTATCGCAGTCCGTATTTAGGAAGCGCGATCTTCCATACACAACCCAGATCATTCCATTGGCTGCAATTGCAGGCTACGTGGGCTCCAAGCTGTTCAAAGACCCTAAGAGTCAGAAAATTGTTGCGCGCTGGTTCTGGTGCGGAATCTTCGGTGAGATGTATGGCGGCTCGAACGAAACCCGCTACTGCTATGACATCGAGGATGTAGTCGCTGAAATTGAAGGCGCTGAATCCGAGATGCGCACCGTGAACGATGCCCACTTCCAATCCACCCGACTTTTGGGACTCCAGTCGAGGCAATCGGCAGCATATAAGGGAATCATGGCTCTTCTCTATAAGGGTAAGGGTCTAGATTTCATGCGTGGTATATCCATCGATATCGTGAACAGCATGGAAACGGCTCCTGATATCCATCACGTCTTTCCGCAGAGCTACTGCGAAAAGATGGGGTACGACAGGCAGAAATGGAATTCTGTCATTAATAAGACGCCCCTACTTCCTGAATCGAATAGAGAAATCGGAGGTGCAGCTCCTAGCGTCTATTCAGCGAAAATCCTCAAGAAGGCTGATATCGAACAAGATGAGCTTCGTAATCGAATCGAGTCGAACCTCATCGCATGGGACGCCTTTATTGTGGATGATTTCGACGCTTATTTCAAAGCTCGTGCTATTGCCTTGCTTGATGCGATTGAGCTTGCTATGGGCAAATCTATCTCCGACAGAAGCACAGAGGAAACGATAAAGAGATTTGGTTGTTCGCTGGAATAACAAGTTATTAGAGTTTGTATTATTCACGGAAAGAAGGCTTGATGACCGATTTCGAAGCTTTGCAGCAGTTATGCAACACAGCCGATCAGTTGTCCAATAGGTATACCAGCGCTAGCTCGCCTGACTTCAAAGCATGGAAGACGAAAGCCGATAGGCTTTTGATAAGGCGATTCGGCGAAGACAGCTACGAATTCAAGAGCTTTAATAAAATCAGTTATTCTCTGTCTCTCTTCACTATCAGCACACCTGACTCAGCGTTCGTTGAAGCTTGCACAAGCGGCCTGCGAAAGGCGAAGGCCGTACTTGAAACATACCTCGATGAATTTTCGGACCAGGAGGAGTCTGCATCGATAACAAACATAGGTGACTTCTCGAAAGTATTCATTGTTCATGGTCATGACGGAGAACTTCGAGAGAGAGTTGCAAGAATCATCGAAAGGCAGGGCTTGAAAGCGATAATTCTAAACGAGCAATCAAACCACGGTCAGACAATCATTGAGAAATTAGAGACAGAAGGAAACGCCGCTGGTGCCGTATGTCTCTTTACCGCAGACGATGAGGGAAAATCACGTGTTGAACAATCAGCAAGGCCCAGGGCACGACAGAATGTCGTCTTTGAAGCAGGATACTTTATCGGTCGGCTGGGCCGAGAGAACGTCACCATCCTCGTAGATAAAGGAATCGAAATCCCCTCCGATCTTCAAGGCGTCGTATATACCGGAACAGATAATTGGGAATTCAGACTCCTGAAAGAGTTGAGATCGATGGGATACTCCATTGATCTCAACAAGATGGACTTCTAACTAATCCAGTAAGCCATTCTTCGCGCGATAAACTTTCGCTTCATAATGCGTTCGCCGTTTGATCAGGAGCAAATCGTGACCCACTGTGGCTCACGAAACCGCCCTGCCCCGCCCCGAAATCTGTGATCCAAATTTGACCCCATGGACTCGCGGCCATTTTTGAGACTGGATGCAAATGGGACAAACTGCAACAAACTGGAGGCAGTTTTTTTAACCATCGAGTGGGCGTGAGCGATATTCGTTGATTTCAAGCCCTCGACCTGCGAGAACAGGTCGAGGTTTCTTATTTTGTAACCTTTGCGGTTTCGCGCCCCGTGAACAGGGGGTGACGCATAATTTCTTTCGCAAATTGACAACCGCATAGCGGAACACGGCCCGC
>CALBOJ010000027.1 GCA_937896835.1 uncultured Collinsella sp. | reverse complement strand
TCAATTTCAAGGGCGCGACCAGAAGGTCAGCGCCCTTTCATTTCACGTCACCTTGGCGCAAATGCGGCTCGCTCGCTGGCATTAGCGCTGCATCGGCGTTAACGTTGCTGTACTAGATAAGCTTTGTTGATTCCAGCTTTTCGATGATCCAGTCGTTGGCTTTGATGACCGGGCGGCGGAAGACGACGCCCAGTGCCAGCGACGGAATCAGATAGCTCGCCAGAATGCCTAGCTCAATCCAGTACTCCATATGGTAGGCGCCAGCCATGGCGGCATGCATGGCGTTGATGCCGTGGGTGAACGGCAGGAACGGATAGATCGCCTGGAACACAGGGCCGGTCATCTCGATGGGGAACGTACCGCCCGAACCGCCGACCTGCATAACCAACAGCACGACGGCGAGCGCCTTGCCGATATCGCCAAACGAAACCGTAAGCGTGTAGACGATATTGGAGAACACGAGACTCGCGACCCAACCCGCCAGCACAAATTGCAGCGGGTTGTCGCACTGAATGCCAAAGAACAGGATGTCGCCCGCGCACACGAGTGTCGCCTGCAGCAGGGCCAGACCTCCAAAGAACAGGTAGCGGCCCAGGTAGATCTCGTGCAGGCGCACGGGGATCAGCTCGTTGATGAGCTCATCGTCAACCGAGACCTTCATCATGGCCGCCAGTACAATCGAGCCCACCCACAGCGACAGAATCGTGTAGAACGGTGCCATGGCCGAACCGTAGTTGCGGATCGGATAGACCGGTTTGCGGTCGAGCGCGACGGGGCCGGAAAGCGACACGGCGAGGCCCTCGGGGTCGTTGCCAATCATTGTCTTAATCATGGCCAGGTCACCCGACATCAGAGCGCTATCAAGCTCGTCCTTAAAAGCGCTGATCTTGTCCGACGCCTCGCCCAACTGATCAGAAGCCTTGTTGACCAGCGTCGCAGCCTTGGAGAGGCCCTTTGCGAGCGAGCCAGAGGCGTCGGTCAGACCGCTCACAGCGCTATCCAAGTCACCCGAGATACCGTTCAGGGAATCCAGAACGCCCGAAATGGTCTTCTTGAGCTCCTTGGCCTTAACCGAGAACGTGGAATCGTAGTCGGACTTGGCTCCCGAGATACCCGCCTTGGCATCGGCGATGGCCTGGTCGACCTCGGCACGCGAGTTGTTGACCTCCGCCATGCCGTCCGAAAGGGACTTTGCGGTCGCCGTCAGGTCCTTCGCATTGTTGCGGTACTCCACGGCAATTCTGCCCAGCGACGTCGCAGCGGACTCGAGACCGTCTTTGAGCTTGTCATCACTCACCTGGTCGGCAAGGTTGCGGAGCTGATCGGCCATCGCATCGATATCGTCAGCACGCGTATTGAGCGCCGCTGCGGCTTCGTTGAGCTGAGACACCGTAAGGTAAACATGCTGATTCGCGGCATCGAATGCCTTCGCAAGCTCGGCGGACACGTTGTCGAATGAGCCCGCGCTTCCGTCGATCGCGGTGTTGATGGCGTCGTTGGCTGCCTTGAGCGCTTCCTCGGAATCGCTCACACCGCTCTTTGCGTGCTCCATCAGCTGCTTCGTCGACTCATCAACAGTGCCCGTCTGCTTGAGCATGCCGCCCGCCGATGTCAGTGAATCGGACGTAGAGCTCAAAATGCCCGCGAGCGACGTCGCACTCGCCTGAACGTCCTGCAGGTCCTCGACCGAATCGCCCAGCGCAGAGGAAAGATTGGCGATAAAGTTGCTCACCTGGTCGGTGCTCATATAGTCGAGCAGGCTGGACACGGTTTTAAGACCGATGCTCGTAATGGTTTCGGTAAAGGTCTCGTTGACCTGACTCTGGACGGCGCTCGAGCCTTTCTCGGTCACGATCTGTGCGATGGCGTTGGCCTTCTGGTTCTCGTAGAACTCGATATCGGCGTGCTTCACCTCGGTCGAGAAAAGCGTCATCATGTCGGCGCTAAACGTTTTAGGGATAACGACGGCAGCGTAGTACGCGCCCGACTTAACGCCCTCAATCGCCTTATCGCGATCGTTGAGCACAACCCAGTCGAAGTTCTCGTTGCCGCGCAGGGTGGCGGTTACGTTTTCGCCCACGTTGACCTCGACGGGAATCAGATCGCTCTCGTAACCCTCATCAGTGTTGACCACGGCGATCTTAAGGTTGCCGGTGTTGCCGTACGGATCCCAGCTTCCGGCGATGTTAAACCATGCATAGAGACATGGCACGATGATCAGGCCCATCACGACGACCATGCCGATCACGGAGCGAGACACGTTTTGGACATCGCGCTTAAACAGGTGCAGGATGTTTTTCATTTATGCCTCACCTCCTTTAGAGTGCTTGCCAAGCGAGGTGGTGTCCCCGTCGTTTCCGTTTACGTTGTCAGCGCCGTCGGCATCTTGAGCCTTACGATGCGCACCGATATGCGACAGACGGCTCGTAGGCTGTTCGCCTCCCTTGGCGCCACGCTCGCTGGCGTTGAGACCAAGCATGCGACGGGCGGCAGGGATGGCAGCCGTGTGCTCGCGCATCTCGCGGCGAAGGTCCTCGTCCGAAAGCGCCGAGATACGCATCTGGGTATTAAGGCTCGCACGGATGTACTCGATGTTGATGAGCCAGCCGCAGATGGCGATAACCGAAATGATCCAGATAACGAGTAGGATGATCTTGCCGTTATTGTCGATATCGAGCACCGTCGAAAGCACAAAGAGCAGAACCTGCACGCCTACCACGGCGGCAAAACCGCCCTTGATGTAGTACGGGTAGCGATGCTCAAACGCCACGGCATGATCGAGCAGCTCGCGACGGTACGAATCCGAATCGAGCATGACGCGCATGGCCGTGCGCAGCGAATAGCGCTGGCGCGGCAGGTCGTTGGACTCGCAGATCATAAGGCCCGTCGTGGAAAGCTGCTTATCAAAGAGCAGGTTGAGGTTGAGCAGCAACGGGCGCAGCTGCAGACCGATAAAGAGCGCGATGATAAGGAACACGCCCAGGATGCACAGGTTGAACAGGTAGTTGAACGAATACATGCCACCGACGGTCTCGCGCAGCAGGTTGATGCCATAGGTGAAGGGCAGCAGCGGATGCAGCCATTGGAAGAAACCTGGCATCATCTCGATGGGATACATGCCCGACGAGCCGGGAATCTGCACAATGACGAGGATGACGCCAATGGCTTTACCGATATGCTTAAAGGTGGTGGACAGCGCATAGATGATGTTGACGTAGGTGAACGAGATAGCGATGCCGCCCAGCACAAAGAGCAGCGGATTGACGCACTGAACGCCAATGACCAGGTCGCCCACCGTAACGATAATGGCCTGGAACGCGCCCAGGATCACCAGCAGCAGCCAGCGGCCAAAGTAGCCCTGACGCGCCGTAAAGCTACCGATGCCCTCGCGGTCGACCTCGAGTTTGTAGATGGCGATGAGCACGTAGCCGCCCACCCAAAGCGCCAGGTTGGTATAGAACGGGGCAATGCCCGAGCCAAAGCTCTTGACCGGATAGATCGACTTGGACGTCAGCTCAACCGGAGATGCCATGAAATCTGCCACGTCATTGACGTCGACGTCCATGAGGTCGGCTAACTCGCCCATAGACTCAGAGGTCTGCAGCGCCGCAATGTCATTGGCGGCGGTCGCGAGCTTGTCCTGAACCTTGGCAAGGGAGGCGTCGGTTTGGGACAGCGTGGTCTTTGCCTGCTTGAGCGTGGCGTCGAGCTGCGCCAGCGTGCCGCGCGCGCTCGCTATCGTGGGGGTCATGCCCGACACAATGCCGGTCAAATCGCCCGAAACGGCGGCAAAGGAGTCAAGCGCGCTCGAAGCCTTCGGAAGTGCGTTCTGACCCAGATCGGTCTGAGCCTGACCGAGGCTAGCCGTACCGGTCTGAATTGCCGTGTTGAGTGCGTTGCTCGCGTTCGAGATTGCCGTAGCGTCGTTTGCCATGGCGCTCGACTGTGCAGAAAGGCCATCCTTGATGCTCTGCAGCTTCTGGTTTTGCTCGCGAAGCGAATCGATGGTCGATACAATGCGCGCGTCAATTTCCTCGGAACCTGTCGACGTGTCATTAACGAGAATCTCCAAGTGCCCGATAACGGCCTTATTGTGATCGATCGTCGCCTGGAGAGACTCGAGCGAGTTGTCGATGCGGGTGGTCGTAGATGTGACCGTACCCGTTAGCTTGCCAATCGCAGCGTTCGCGGAGGCTGACGTCTTGGTGAGTGCAAGGCTACCTTCCGAGAGTGCCTTGGAGAGCGAGGTGATAGAGTTGCCCGCCGTGGCGCGAGCCTCGCCCAGCAGGTCGTTGCCCTGGGAGATTGCCTGCGTCAGCGACGGTGCCTGACCTTGCAAGCCGGCAAGCGCCGCATCAGCCGAGGCGATAGCGCCACTCGTCTTATCGATGGCGGCATTCATATCGCCAATCGAATCGCGCACCTCACCCAAGGTGTCGGATGCCTCGGACACCGAACTTGTCAGCGAGTCCTGAGTCTGGGTTGCCTTGTCCTTTAAATCGATGCCGGCATCCTTGGCGATGCCCGCTACGGTCTCGCCCACCGTGGAGACAAACTCCGAGTTGATCTGCTCCTCGATGGTGTTGGCACCGGTATCGGTGACCTTGGGCGCAATGGCGCTCTTTTTCTCGTTGACGTAATAGGTCAGCTTAGGCTGATGGTAATTGCCATCGAGCATCGAGACGAGATTGTCAGAGAAGTTCTTGGGGATCACGATGGCAGCATAGTATTCGCCACTTTCGACGCCCTCTTTGGCATCTGCCGCCGAGTCGACGAAGGTCCAGCCAAGCTGGTCGTTCTCCTTGAGCTGGTCGACCACCTTATCGCCTGCGTTGAGCTCGCCCACCAAGTCATTCTGGGTGCCTTGATCGTTGTTGGCGATGGCAATCTTGATACCCTGGGTGTTTCCGTACGGATCCCAGTTGGCCACGATGTTGTACCAGGCATACAGCGAGGGAATAACGCACACGCCCAGGGTAACCACCAGGGCGACGGGGTTCACGATCAATCGCTTGATGTCGCGTTTAAAGATTGCAAAGGAAACCTTTGCATCGGATAGTTTGCTGCCGAGACTCACGCTTGGACCATCCATCCTGTCGTTGAATCAAATCGTACTATCAACAACCATTGTACGTAGGCGCTTTAGCGTCTCGAAGCACAATGGTATTGAGTTTTGCGGGTAGCAATATACTACGAAGATTAGTTAACGTACAGTTGTACAGTATCTCAAATTTCAGCAGGTCGCAAAACCACAACCCGCACAAATTAACAATCCGAATAGTCATCGGGGACGTTCTTAAATGACTAGTCAAACAAGAACGTCCCCGATGACTACTTAGGGCTACGAAAGCGTCGCAGGTTGAGCATAAGTCAGCGAAAACGCCCCTGAGCGAGCAAGGTGACGTGAAAGAGGAGGGAAGCGTACTTTGGTACGCGACCGACGATTGAACGTCAGATTGCCGCTTAGGGGCGTTTGCAGCGTCGACCGGTCCGTCGTTCGTTAGAACGACGGAACCAATAGGTTCGTTAGAACGGCGGAACGAAGGGCAGCGTCGAGTAGTTACGCGGTTCGTAGAACCGCGTAACTACCCAATTACATAAGCTCGCAGACAGCTGCTGCGAAGGCAACGGGGTCCTCGGGGAGGATGCCCTCGACCAGCAGGGCCTGATCGTAGAGCAAGCCGGAGTACTGCTTGATCTTATCGGCGTCGCCTGCCTTCTGGGCAGCGACAAGCTTGTCAAAGACCGGGTGCTTGGCGTTGAGCTCGAGCACGCGCTGGCTCTTGGGCATGCCGTCGGGCGCGCCCTCGGGCCCCTTCTGGAGCACCTTCTCCATCTCGAGCGAAAGCGGACCCTCGGTGGTGATGCAAGCGGGGGCATCGGTCAGGCGCGCGGAGACGGCAACTTTCTCGACCTTGTCACCGAGCGCCTCCTTCATAGCGCTAAAGAGGTCCTCGTTTTCCTTGGTGGCGTCCTCGGCCTCCTTCTTCTCGTCATCGGTCGCCATGTCAAGATCGCCGGTCGCGACGTTCTTAAGCTCCAGGTGACGATCCTCGACCTCGGGCTCGGCACCATCGGCAACTGCCTTCTCGGCAGCCTCGCGAGCAGAGTCATCCTCGTAGACCTTGGGCATATCGGCAGCCACGTACTCACGCATGGCCTGGAAGGTGAACTCATCCACGTCCTGCGTCAGCAGCAATACATCGTAGCCGCGGTCGAGCACGCCCTTCACGACGGGCATCTTGGCCAGACGCTCGCGCGAATCGCCGGCGGCATAGTAGATTGCCTTCTGGCCCTCGGGCATGCCCTTAGCATACTCGGCAAGGGTGATCATCTTCTGCTCCTTGGCAGACCAGAACAGCAACAGGTCGGCGAGCTCGTCGGCCTTCATGCCGTAGCTCGAGTAGATGCCGTACTTCAGACCGCGACCAAAGTTCTCAAAGAACTTCTCGTATGCCTCGCGGTCGTTATCGCGCATGTCCTCAAGATCGGCAGTGATCTTCTTCTCAACACGCTTGGCAATGGCCTTGAGCTGACGGTTCTGTTGCAGCGTCTCACGCGAAATATTGAGCGTCACGTCGGCAGAGTCCACGACACCGCGCACAAAGTTGTAGTAGTCGGGCAGCAGGTCGTCGCACTTCTCCATAATCAGCACGTTGGAACTGTAGAGCGCCAGGCCCTTCTCGTAGTCCTTGCTGTACAGATCGAACGGGGCGCGACCCGGCACAAACAGCAGCGCATCGTACTCAAGCGTACCCTCGGCATGGAAGCTGATAGTGCGCGCGGGATCGTCAAAGTCGTGGAACGTGGACTTGTAGAACTCGTTGTAATCCTTCTGCTCAACGTCGGAGCTGCGCTTTTTCCAAATCGGCGTCATGGAGTTGATGGTCTCGAGCTCCTGGTAGTCCTCGTACTCGGGCTTGTAGTCGTCGCCGGCGTCCTCGGGCTTGGGTTTCTGGCGGCTCTTGCTCACCATCATCTGAATCGGGTAGCGCACATAGTTGCTGTACTGCTGAATCAGGCTCTTGAGGCCCCACTCGGTCAGGAAGCGATCGTAGGTCTCGGCCTCGCCGTCGGCGTCGAGCTTCTCGTTCTCGCGCAGCGTCAGGATGACATCGGTACCGTGCTCAGCACGCTCGCCATCCTCGATGGTGTAGCCCTCAAGACCGTCGGACTCCCAAACGTGGGCGGTATCCTCGCCATAAGCGCGGCTGACGACCTTCACGTGGCTGGCGACCATAAAGGCGGAGTAGAAACCCACGCCAAACTGACCGATGATGTCGACATCGGAACCCTGCTGCTCGGCGTTCTCAGTCTTAAACTCCTCGGAGCCGGAATGGGCGATGGTGCCCAGATTGCGCTCGAGCTCCTCGGCGGTCATGCCGATACCGTTATCCGAAATGGTGATGGTACGGGCATCTTTATCAAAGGAAACACGAATAGCCAGGTCGCCCTGGTCGAGCTTGACACTCGGGTCCTGCAGGCTCTTAAAGTTGAGCTTGTCGACGGCATCGCTCGCGTTGGAGATAAGCTCGCGCAGGAAGATTTCCTTATTGGTGTAGATGGAGTTGATCATGAGGTCGAGCAGTTTTTTGCTCTCGGTCTTAAATTGACGCATGTGCAGTCCTTTCGCGCTACCCCCGTCCGCAAAAACGGCCCGGTTGCCCGAGCCGCATTGCAGACCTGCTATGTTCAGACTTAGATTTTATAACCCATTAGCGCGCATATATACATACGGAATCGAAAAACTGTATGTCCAAACGCTCTGATGCGCCAATTGCCAAGGAGTGTCCCCGACTGCCGGCAGGAAAGGAACGTCCCTATCTGCCATCTACGCGCTTGGCCATCCAAACATGGGGCTGGCCCTCGTCTTCGTAGTCCACCGGGGCAATCTGCGTGTAACCCGCCTTGGCATAGAGCGGCAGCACGTATTCCTGCGCGTGCAGCTTAATGAGCTTGGCGCCGGCATCACGCGCGCACGTATCACTGGCCTCGACAATCTTGCTCGCCAAACCGCGACGGCGCATGCTCGGCAGCACGGCCACGCGCCCCATAATGTAGGTCTCCCCCGCCGCGACGCCTTCGTCCAAGTCGCACGCCGGCGACACCGGAGCCTCTGCGTCAGCTGCGCGCTCAAGCTCTTCGGGAAACACGCGCGAGCAACCGGCAAGCTCACCGTCTACATAGAGCGTCACATGGATGCAGTTCGGATCCTCGTCGATAGCGTCAAACTCATTCTCGTAGCCCTGCTCGTCCATAAAAACGACGCGGCGCACCAACGCCGCGTCATCAAAGCATCCCGTCTTAAGTTGGATATCCATGGCTGCCCTTTCATTCAATGCGAACGTTAGGGACAGATTTTAGCGAAAATGAGCTCCGCGCACGCTAAACTTCGCGCGAGCCTTCGCCAGGCAGTCGTAATGACCCACGTTATGGGCATCGCTCGCGATGAAGCTGTACAGGTTCTGATCGAACAGGCGCTGTGCCGGCTTTTTCTCGCGACCAAAGCGACCGCCGGCAATAAAGTCCGCCGAAGCTTGCAGCTTGCAGCCCATATCGACCAGGCGCTCCGCCACGCTTACATCCTTTTGAACCGCACGATAGCGCTCAGGATGAGCGATGATCACCTGGTAGCCACGGCACTGCAAATCGTAAATCGTGTTCTCGTACTCTCTAAACGCATACGCATCGGCATGCGTCGAAAGCTCGAGCAGAAACTCGTTGGTCCCATCGAAATGCAGGTGCTCCGCGGCATCGATACCAAGCTCAACGAGCTTTCGATGGTTGACCTCGAAGCCCATCTGGAGCGGAAAACCGTCAGCGTTATCACGCAGCAGCTCAAAGGCATCCCACATCTTGTCGTAATCAAAATAGGGATCACGGCAGTGAGGAGTGCAAACGATTCTGGTTACACCGGCCCGCTTGGCAGCCTCGAGCATCGCCAAGCTCTCATCGAGATCGGCGGCGCCGTCGTCTACACCCGGCAAGATATGGCAATGAATGTCACGCATAGGTCGGCCCTAATCAACTAAACGTTTGCTCGGTTGGTGAAGATGCCCTTTTTGGAAGTGCCCTGACCGTCGGAGCCCTTCTTAACCTTCTTACCGTCCTTGGTGTAGTAAGAATAGTAGTACTCGCTGGTCTCGGTCTCGCAGTAATTCATGACGGTACCGATGAGCTTGACCTTCTCGGACTTCTTAAGCTGACCGATGGCGTTGAGCGCCTCTTCGCGCTTGGTAAAGTTCTCGCGCACCACGAACAGCGCGCCGTCGGTCAAGCTGGCAATCTCGGCAGCATCGATGAAGGTGCCAACCGGGGGAGCATCGAAGATGACGTACTGGAACTTAGCAGACAGTGCCTTGACCAACTTGGAAAAGCGGTGAGAGACGATGATGTCGGCAGGATTGGGAATATGCGGCTCGGCATCGAGGAAGTAGAAGTTCTTCTGACCCGTCTCGACAATTGCCTGGTCAATGGAGATCTGCTCGGAAAGGACCGCATAGAGTCCGCCGCGCGAACGAACGCCGAGCATATCGGAAAGGGACCTGCGGCGCATATCGGCCTCGACCAGGAGCACGGACTTGCCGCTCGTGGCGATTGCCTGAGCAAGGTTAATGGAAACCGTAGACTTGCCCTCGTTGGGAATCGAGGAGGTAACGGTGATGGTGCGAATGGGGTCGTCCACGCTCGCAAAGCGGATATTGGCCAGAAGGGTCTTGGCGGCATTCTGTACAACGAGCTTATCGGTGTTCTTTGCCTTAGCCATGCCTATTTACCACCTTTCATAGCCGGAATTCGGCCAACAACGGGAATACCCAGGAGCTCTTCTGCCTCTTCGGCACCGCGGATGCGGGTATTGAGCATGTCTGCCAAAACGACATAGGCAACTGCAATAAAGATACCGGCGAGGAACGCGACGGCAATATACAGCGTACGCTTGGGGCCGCTGGGGGCTTCGGGGGTCTTAGCCTCGTCGATAACGTTGATGCTCTGGGCAGCGCCGACGTTCTGAGCGACCGTACTCACCGAGCTGGCAATGGCCTTTGCGACCTCAGCCGTCTCCTTGGCATCGGTGCCGGTAACCGAAAGCGTAATGACACGCGTGGTGGTCTCGGAGGAAACAGACACCTTGTAGTCATCCAGATCGGTGAGGCCCAGTTCATTGGCGGCGCCGCTCTTAACGCTATCGCTATCCAGCAGCGTGGCGATATCGTTGGAAAGCATCTGGCTCGCCGAGAGATCGTTGTAGCTCATCTGACCGCTATCGTCGGTCTTGGCGAGAATGTACATGCTCGTCGTCGCGGTATAGGTGTTGTCCATCGCAACGAAGGACACGATGCCCATGGCGATCGCGCAGACCACCGGAAGGGTGATGACCAGCTTGAGGTGCTTCTTCAGCAGCTGGAACAGTTCGAGAAGGGTCATGCAGCTTGCCTTTCATTTCCCCAGTTCGGATTGACAAAACTGTCCGTATGTTATCGCATCTTTTTACCGAGACCAAACTCTATACATAAGAAACAGGCTCTCCTGTAAAAATGTCGGAAGCAATCGTAAAATTGCACAACAACGCCGCACCCGAAAGTCAAATGCGGCGTCTACATCAATATCTATGTTGTATCGCTATGCGAATGGCTCGTCCTGCTGTATGGGAAACGTCACCGTAATGGTGGTTCCCACGCCCAACTCGCTCGACAGATCGAGCGTGGCGTGATGATACAGGGCCGCATGCTTGACAATGGCAAGCCCCAGACCGGTTCCGCCGCGCGCCTTGGACCTACTCTTGTCCACGCGATAGAACCGCTCAAATACCTTGCCCTGCTCTTCAGGCGCGATACCGATTCCCGTGTCGGCGACCGCGAGGAACGGATGGCCTTCGTCGTTGGTGCCGCACTGCAGCGTAACCGTACCGCCGGGTCGATTGTAGCGGATGGCGTTGCTTGCCAGATTGTAGATGAGCTCGTCAATCAAGCGCGACACGCCTTCGATGACCACAGGCTTGGTCTCATGACTTATCGTCACATTCGCTTGACGGGCGACCTGTTCAAGACGCTGCTCAACCGTGTAGATGGCACGCGAGAGCTCAATAGGCTCCGTGGACCCAATGGGCACCGCCTCGCCCTCAGTCGCACGCTCTGCCTCGTCCAAGTTCGAAAGCGTAAGGATATCGTTGACAAGCGCTGCCAAGCGGCCCGCCTCACGATAGATGCGACCGCCAAAGTTGCGCAGGTCATCCTCGCCCTCAACCATGCCGTTTGCGATGAGCTCGGCATAGCCCGAAATCGCCGTAAGTGGCGTCTTGAGCTCATGGGTGATATTCGCCGTGAACTCGCGGCGCATACGGTCGTTGTCCGCTAGCACCGCCATTTGGCGCTTGAGTTCCTGGCGCTGCGACTCGATGCGCTCAAGCATGGGGACCATCTCGGCATAGGCGTGCTCATAGCTACGGCGTGGGTGATCCAAATCCACCTCTTGCAACGGCGCGATGATGGCACGGGACTCACGGCGCGCCATAAAAAACGAGAGTACTGCACCCGCTGCTGCGATAAGCAGCATCGGCGCCAGCATCGACAGCAAAATCGCCGCAACGCCAGGCTGGGCCTGCGCCAAGCGAACGACCTGGCCGTTATCAAGGGTGACGGCGCGATACAGCATAATCTCGTCGAGTGTAGAGCTTGCGCGCTCCGCGGAACCCGAACCACTCTCAAAGGCCTCGATGACCTCGGGGCGATCGCCATGGTTGGGCAGTGTGGAAGGCGACGCCTCGTTGTCGTAGGCAACAGATCCGTCCTTATTGATCAGCGTGATACGAAGATCCTCGCGATCGAGGCTTCGCAAGAACGGAATGGGCTCCTGCTGCTCGTCGAGGGCGGCAGCAATGAGCTCGGTTTCCTGCGCCAGATTGGCACTCGTGGCATCCGCCAAAGTGTTTTGCACAAAGAACGCACCCAGCACCGTAAACGCCACGATAACCGCCATGGCGCAGACAAAGATCGTCACAAAAACGCGGTGCGACAGCGTATGTTTTCCCTGGGGGGCGAAGACCACGGGTTACTCCTCCGATGCGGTGGCCGCGGTGTCGTCGCCTTCGGCACCATCACCGGCAGAAGGCTCGGCCAGGCGATAACCCACGCCGCGCACGGTCTCGATGGCGCTGGCATGCTCGCCCAGTTTTTGGCGAAGCGTCTGCACGTGCACGTCAACGGTGCGCGAACCGCCGTCGAAGTCCCAGCCCCACACGCTCTGCAGCAACGACTCGCGGGTAAAGACCACGCCGGGCTTGCGCATGAGATACTCAAGCAGGTCGAACTCGCGCAGGGTGAGCTTAAGCAGCTCGCCGGCAACGGTCACCTCGCGATGGCTGGGCGAGAGCACGATGTCGCCCACACTGAGCACATCGCTCGCCTGCTTGACCATGCCGCCGCGACGCAGCAGTGCGCGGCAACGGCTCGCAAGCTCCATGAGCGAAAACGGCTTAGTCAGGTAATCGTCGGCACCGCCATCGAGCGCCATCACCTTGTCGAGCTCGGTGTCCTTGGCGGTAAGCATCATGATGGGCACCGTCGCCGTCAGGCGGTCGGCACGCAGGCGACGCATAATTGCCAGGCCATCGGTATCGGGCAGCATGATGTCGAGCAGGACAGCATCGGGCACCCGTCGCGCCACAGCAGCCTTAAACTCGCCATCACACGAAAAGCCCTCGGCCTCGATCCCCTGCTTGCGCAGCGCGTAGACCGTCAAATCCCTGATGTTGTCATCGTCCTCGACGTAATAGATCATGTTGAACCCCTTTGCGGCCGATATGACCGCATCTTAACCCTAAAGGCACCTGTAAAAGACAGCGTCAGCCAAAACGCCCCGTCAAATAATCCGCGGTGCGCGGATCGGACGGATTCTTGAAGAGTTGCGCGGTGGGCGCGTGCTCCACCAGCTCACCCAGCAAAAAGAACGCAACCGAATCGGAAATACGCGCGGCCTGCTGCATGTTGTGCGTCACGACCACCAGCGTGCAGGTCTCCTTGAGCTCGCAGGCCAACTGCTCCACCACCAACGTCGACACAGGGTCGAGTGCCGAAGTCGGCTCGTCCATCAGCAGAATGTCGGGCTGCACGGCAAGTGCGCGGGCGATGCACAGGCGCTGCTGCTGTCCACCCGAAAGACCCAGGCCCGACTCTTTGAGCTTGTCCTTGACCTCGTCCCACAGGGCAGCGCGACGCAGGGAGTCCTCGACCAGCTCATCGAGCACGGCGCGGTCGCGCACACCCATACCGCGAGGACCGTAGGCGACGTTGTCGTAGATGCTCATGGGAAATGGGTTGGGGCGTTGGAACACCATGCCCACGCGCTGGCGCAAACGGCAGATGTCGCAATCGCCCAGGATATCTTGACCATCGAGCGCAATCTTGCCCTCGATGCGGCAATCCTTGATGCCGTCGTTCATGCGGTTAAAGCAGCGCAGCAACGTGGACTTTCCGCAGCCCGAAGGCCCGATGAACGAGGTGATCTGCTTGTCGCGGATCTTGATATTCACGTCCTTGAGCGCATGGTGGTCGCCATAGAACAGGTCGAGGCCCTCGACGTCGATGCGCGTCGGCGAGGCGGCAAGATCCTCTGCCGTGGGGCGAGTCGCATCCCCAACCTCGCGCTCATGCGCGGCCTCGGCCTGCGCTTCCATGAGTTCTTCAAGCTCCGTGGGCTCCACAGCCGCAGCAGCCGTCATACCGCACACCTCCATATCGATATCAATTCAGCAGTATCGATAGTAGGAATCGCGGCTCATACGCACGTGAGCACATTGTCAAGTGTTTGTAAGGGCACGCTAGCTATGCGGCGGGCAGCTCGATGGTGAATATCGTGTGTTCGGGCGTCGATTCACATGCAACGGTACCGCCGTGTGCCGCGATGATCTCCTTGGCAATAGCAAGGCCCAAACCGGCACCACCGCGATTGGTCGCACGCGCCGCATCCAGGCGATAGAACTTCTCAAAGATCACCTTGAGCTTAGCCGCAGGGATAGGATCGCCCTGATTGATAAAGCGCACGCGCACGCCGCCATCGTCTTGGCGCCTGGCCTCAATCGTGATAGTCGAGCCCTCATAGCTATAGGCGACGGCGTTTTTCATGATGTTGTTAAACACGCGGGCCATCTTATCGCCATCCACGAGCACCGTCAGGTCCTCGCGAATATCAACCTGGGCTTCCTTATGTTGCTCGTTGAGGATGGGATAGAACTCGTCAGCCACCTGAGCCAGCAGCAACCCCAGATCAACATAGCCGCGCGTGAGCACGATATCGTGGAAGTCAAAGCGCGTGATATCGAAGAACTCTTCGATGAGTGCATCGAGCCGGTGCGCCTTGTCGAGCGCCACGCCCGTAAAGTGCGCACGTTGCTCAACCGGCAGCTCAGGAGCCTCTTGCAGCAGCGAAAGATAGCCCACCACACTGGCAAGCGGGGTGCGTAGGTCATGTGCCAAGTACGTGACCAGATCGTCCTTGCGATGAGACTCGTCACGCAAGGCCTGTTGCACCTTGCGCTCGCGATCGCGCACACGGTTGAGTGCGCCCTCGACCTCCAGGAAGTCGCCGTCGATGTTGTCCCAGGTGTCGGGGTGATCGATCAGGCGATCTTGAATACGAGCGGCCAGCACACAATCGGCATGCTGCTCGCCCTGCTCATAGCCCTGGTAGTACAGGGCGCGGCCGCAAAAGAACAGCACGCACACGGCAAGCGCCAGCACAAAGCCAAGCATGTTGAATACAAAGCCGGCATCGAACAGCACCGGCCCTTCGATGCCGCCGAGTGCCATGGCGCCAATCGCCAACGTCATGGCCCACGCGGCACCGCCAATCACCACGCAGCGGCGTACGATTTCAAATCGATCGATCAGCAAAAAGCCGACAAGCAGCACCGCCAAGATTCCAGCGATGTTATCGATGCCAATCAGCAGCAGGCTCAGCAAAAAGAGCAGCACCGTTGCAAGCGCGCGGTTGTCGACGACCGACCTCACGTATTCAAAGAGTCGATCGGGCACCTCGAATGCCTGCCTATCGTCTTTTGTCATGTCCACTTCCCCACCATCAAAGGCGTTATTCGATTATGTAGCCGACGCCCCAGACGTTTTTGATAAAGCGCGGCTTTTGAGCGTCGTCACCGATCTTTTCGCGCAGGTGGCGAATGTGCACCATCACCGTATTGTTGGAGCCGGGCATAAAATCCTCGTTCCACACCGCGCGGAACAGATCCTCCACGGCCACCACACTGCCGCGATGCTCGACCAGATACAGCAAGATGGAATACTCGATGGGCGTGAGGCGCACCGGCGCACCGTCCACCATTACGGAACGAGCATCGCGGTTGATCTCCAGGCCGTCGAGCTGGATGATCGGCGACTCGGCCACCTGCGCGCGGCTACCGTAGCTGGTGTAGCGGCGAAGCTGAGCATGCACGCGCGCGATGAGCTCAAGCGGACGGAACGGCTTAACCACGTAATCGTCCGCGCCAAGCGAAAGGCCCTCGATCTTGTCTTGCTGGGCATCGCGCGCCGTCAGCATGATCACGGGATAGGTATGGCTGGAACGGATCGTACGCAGCAACTCAAGCCCATCGATATCGGGCAGCATGACATCCAGCAGCGCAAGATCGAACTCCTGCTCCAAGATTGCCTTGGCAGCATCGGCCCCGCTATAGGCGACCTGTACGTCAAAGCCTTCTTTTGTAAGGTAGATACCAACCAAGTCGGCGATGGCCTTTTCGTCATCAACTACCAAAATGCGCTCGTTCATGCGTGCTCCTCTCGCGCTCCATTATGCCCGAGGGGGCGCATGCCACACACAACAAGCGTGGGTGATTAAGTCGGCCTTAAGCACCCTTGTGCCCGTTCGGGCGCGGATGTGGGCCACGCACGCACGCGATGATCGCCGACGCCGGCAAACGATATACTCTAGTTCCAGAAGAGACCATCCCGTCGAAAGCGAAATCTGTGAAGTCCCTCACCTCTTTTGCAAAGCGCTCAGCCCAGCTTGCCGCCGGCTTTGTCTGCGCTATCGCCCTTACCGCTGGCGTGCCCACCGTCGCCGGCGCCCAAGTACTCACGACCGACAATGTTTGCGGCAAAACCGCCGACGCGCGCGGCATCACGGCCGAAAATCTGCCCGATATCGATGCGACCAATGCGCTCGTCATGGGCAAAGACGGCACCGTCTACTATGGGCGCGGCGCCGATGAGCAGGTTAAAATCGCCTCGATCACCAAGGTCATGACCGCGATCCTAACCGTCGAGAATTGCAAGATGGACGAGAAGGTCACGGTGAGCAACGCCGCAGCCACCGTGGGTAATTCGACCGCCGGCTTGCTCGAAGGTGACGAGCTTACCGTGGAGCAGGCACTGCGCGGCCTGATGATTCCCTCGGGCAACGACGCCGCCATCGTGCTCGCCGAATATATGGGCAAGAAGATCGACCCTAAGACCAAAGACGCCGAGGCCACATTTGTGAAGGCCATGAACGAGCGCGCTAAGAAGCTCGGCTGCACCGGTACGCTTTTTGAAAACCCGCATGGTCTGGACTTTGATGAGTGGGCTGGCGATATGCACTCAACCGCACACGACGTAGCGCTGATGATGCAGGAGGCCATGAAAAACGACACGATCCGCGAGGTCGTAGCGAGCGAGGATTCCTGGATCGAGGTCACGGGCGCCGACGGCACCGACCATTCGCATTCCATGGACACGCATAACTATTTGCTGGGCCAAGATGGCAACATCGGTGGCAAGACCGGCACTACCGACGATGCAGGCTATTGCTTTACGGGTGCCTACAACCGCGATGGCGACGAGATCTACACCGTCGTTTTGAACTCCACCACCACCGACCAGCGCTTTACCGATACCGCAACCCTTGCCAATTGGTACTACGGTCACAAGGTGACGGTCGCAATCGCCAACACGCAGGAAAAGACCGCCAACGGCAACCCGCTTATGGCGCGCATCGGTCAAACCGACTGGACTGATAAGACGATCGACGCCACACTCGCCGATCCTACGGCGCAAGCGACCGTGTTTTCCCTTGCCGGCGAGGTGACCGAAAAGGTTAGCTACGACGATCTTTCGGGCACGGTGCATGTGGGCGACAAGGTGGGCAGCATTACGCTCAAGCAGGACGGCACCAAGATCGCCGTCATGGATTTGGTTGCCGACGAGGAAGGCTCGGGGCCGAATCCCATTGAGTGGCTACTCGTGAAACTCGATCGCTTGGGCCGTCGTATCGACAACCGCCCACTTGCGGCAGAGAGCGAGACCGTCGCCAAGGCTCCTGAGGTGTAGAGCGCAGAATAATCAGCCCACTGAAAGGAGGCGTCCGAAAGGATGCCTCTTTTTTTGAGGGTTCGAATCCCCAGCCTCCTTTCTCCGCACAAAAAAGGGCCCCAAATGGGACCCTTCTTTCAAGTCATACTGGCGGAGAGCTGGGGATTCGAACCCCAGATGCCCTTTTGGGGCATACTCGC
>CALBOJ010000026.1 GCA_937896835.1 uncultured Collinsella sp. | reverse complement strand
TTGCAGTGGTAGCAGCGATTAGCATCGTTGCAGGCTACTTGGGGGAGCTGCAACTGATCGACCGAAAGATTGAGCACGGGGAGCTTAAAATGTGGCCCCTCATGCGCCTGTCCATCAACGGACTGTTCAAACGAAGTCTGTTCGGGCGTGCCGATGAGCGGCGTGGTGAGATGGACAAGGAGGGTATTGGTAGGCATGATGCGTTCGCAGACCGCGGCCAAAAAGCTGCTGTCGACGCCGCCGGAAAAGCCGATAGCCACGCGCCCGTATGCCAAAAGCAGCTGTTCGAGCGCCGATAGCTTGTCTTGAAGCTCCTTTGCAGGTGCGGTAGTGTCTGAAAACATGAATCAATCCTTACCAATATGTACTCGGTCGAAAACTATAATCCTACTGGGCTGCTTGTCATAAGACTTCTATCTATGTAACGAAAGTGCAATATGGTATATACGTTATATACAAGTTGCCAAATGCGGTAGAGTTGCGGCAATGCGACAGCGAGAGTCGATGGGGGACCGATATGATCAAGGCTGTTATTTTTGACATGGACGGAACGCTGGTCGATACCGAGCGTCTGGGCATCAAGGCATGGAAAGCGCCCGCTGCTGAGCTGGGTGTCGCGATTGATGACACGCTGATTCATCAGTTTATCGGTCGCACGCTGCCCGATGTCATGGACATCCTTGAGGCGCATTACGGCAGCAGAGAAACCGCCGAGGCGCTCTATCATCGCCACAAGGAGATTCGCGACGAGATGGTCAAGACCGATCTGGAGCTTAAGGCCGGCGCTGCCGAGTGCATAGACGAGCTGCTGGCTGCGGGCTATCACGTGGGCCTTGCAACGTCGTCGCGCCTCGTTACGGCCGAGCGCAACCTTAAGATGGTCGGCCTCTTTGACAAGTTTGAGACGGTGACTTGCGGCGAGGATGTCGTGCACGGCAAGCCCGACCCCGAGATGTATCTGCTTGCCTGCGAGCGCGCGGGCTTTGCTCCCGGGGAATGTGCCGTTGTCGAGGATTCGCGCAACGGCTGCGTCTCGGGCATTACGGCTGGCTGCCACGTCTTTGCCGTTCCCGATATCGTGCCGCTGCCGCAGGATGTGGTGGATGGCTGCGAGGCCGTGCTCGATACGTTGTTCGA
>CALBOJ010000025.1 GCA_937896835.1 uncultured Collinsella sp. | reverse complement strand
AACTGCGGGAATGGCCTATTTGCTCAATGTGTTCGGCTGAGATCGGAAATCAACCGCGGGAAACCCGACGGAAGGACCAACCATGTACGAGAACTATCGTATGCCGGGCGAGTTCGAGAAGCGCTCCAACGTCTATGTGACATGGCTTCCCGATTACATCCGTGCAGAGGGCTACGATAACCGCCAGCCCTGCGTTGACGTGATCAAGGCTCTGCTCGAGTATGGCGACGTTACGGTCAACCTCAATTGCGGCACCCCCGGCTCCTATGAGGAGGCTTGCTCACGCCTGAAGGAGGAGGGGGTTGATTTCGATCGTATCGAGATCACGCAGTTCGAAGACTCCAACTTCTATGTCCGCGACAACGGCCCCAGCATCATGGTCGACGACAAAGGCCATTCTTATATGGTCAACCCTGCTTGGACCTATTACGGCGTATGGGACAAGAACTCCCCGGAGTGCCAGTCCGCACGTAAGGCAGCCGTTCACATGGCGGTTGCGCTCGGTTGCTTCGATATCGTCAATTCCGAAATGGTTTCGGAGGGCGGCGATCGTGAGTTTGACGGTCACGGCACCCTGATCGCCATCGAGGACACGGAATGCCGTAAGCGCAATCCCGAGTTCACGAAAGATGAGGTAGAGGCCGAGTATAAGCGCATCTACAACCTCAACAAGGTTATCTGGCTTCCTCAGCCCATGCTTGAGGACGACGATTATCGACTGGGCATCCTCGACGAGAAGGAAGACGGAACCCCCGTCTTTGGCATGAGCTTTGCCGCTCACATCGATGAGATGTGTCGCTTTATCACTCCGAACAAGATTCTTCTTGCCGAGGTGTCCGATGAAGAGGCAGCCTCGAGCAAGGCTGGCGCAGAGTCTCGTCGCCGCATTGAGGCGGCCTACGAGATCCTGAGCAACGAAACGGACTGGGAGGGCAAGCCCTTCGAGATCGTTCGTATGCCCACCGCCGAGCCGATTGAAGTCGTTATCGCCCCTGGCGATGAGGATTACGAGCTCTATAAAGGCTTCATCGACGAAATGGGCGGCAAGTTTATGGATGGCACCCCCTGGCCCGAGGGCCCCGTCCACTTCTACGCTGCAGCGAGCTACTGCAACTTCCTGATCTGCAACGGCGTCGTTCTTGGCCAGCGTTATTACCACGAGGGCATGAGCGAGGTCGTGAAAGAGAAGGACGAGCAGGCCAAGGCGGTTCTTGAGAGCTGCTTCCCCGATCGCAAGGTCATCATGATTGATTCCCTCGCGCTTAACCTGTCCGGCGGCGGCGTGCACTGCTGGACTAAGGACGTGGCGGCCAGTCGTTAGTGAGCCTTAGAGCCTGCGCTCTTTGGCTTAGGCGCCACATGTACCGCTCCCCGAGGGATATCCGTGTTTCCTTCGGGGACACATTTAGCAATAATTTTGATAATAATTCGAAAGGAAAATAGACATGAACAACAGCCTCCGCGGTCGCGACTACATCAACATCCATGATCTCTCCTCCGAGGATTTCCGCTATCTCATCGATCTTGCCTGGAACCTTAAGGCTCAGAAGAAGTCTGGTGTCGACCAGCGCTACTTCCCCGGCAAAAACGTCCTCGCCAACTTTGAGTGGGGCTCGACCCGTACTCGTTGCGCATTCGAGACCTCCTGCAACGATTTGGGCATGGGCTTCACTTATCTGACCAACTCCCACATGGGTGACTGCGAGACCGTCAAGGATGCCATGCGCGTCTTCAACGGCATGTATGATCTCATCGTCTACCGCGCACAGAAGGACGAGCAGTTCCTCTATGACGTCGCCGACCTGGTTGACATCCCGGTCATCAATGCCCTTACTCTCGGCGATCACCCGACTCAGATGCTCGCTGACGCTCTTACGATGGAAGAGCAATGGGGCGGTCTGCGTACGAGCCGCGGCAAGAAGATGGCTTTCGTTGGCAACTGCGCCGGCGCCCCGGTGTGGTATGGCCGTCTGTGCGCGATGCTCGACATGGACTTCCTCGCCATCGGTCCCGACGACCTCCGTCATCAGATGTGCAAGGAAATGGTCGAAGAGGTGGAGGCCTGCTACGCCAAGTACGCTCCCAATAGGACCTTTACCATCACCTCTGACCTCGATGCCTTGGATGGCGTTGACGTTATCGTTACCGAGGAGTGGCGCTACATCAACCCCGAGTGCGGCGAAGAGGTTCTGGATCCCGACGACTACAACTCCTGGCTGGGCGATGCCGAGTCTCTGTACCCCTATCGCGTCACCAGCGAGCTGTGCAAGCGCACCAACAATCCCGACATCTTCTGCATGCATGAGCTTCCTTCTGTCCACAACGCAGATCACCGTGTTGGCAAGATGCTCCTCGACCAGTGCAAGAACGACCTCCATCGCGAGATCATCACCGAGGGTTTCGAGATTGCCGACGAGTGCTTTGAGGCCAACGCTTCGGTCATCTTCCGTGAGGCAGAGAACCGTCAGCACACCATCAAGGCCGTTATGTGTGCCCTTCTAGGTCTCTAGGAGTTGTACCAATGGAAAATGCAAAGTTAAAGAGCAGCAAGGTCTACGCATGGGTTCTCGTAATCGCGCTTGGCCTCATGTCTGCTGGTACGACCGGATCCTATAGCGTAATCGCCGGCTCCTTCGTCGCGCCCGTGTGCGAGGAGTTCGGGTTTGACTATTCAATCTTCTCGTATTACTTCACCGCGACGCTCATCGGTCTTGCGGCGGCGCTTCCGTTTGTCGGAAAACTCATCCCCAAGGTTGTTGGCAAGGTTTGGCTCCCCGTCGTCGAGCTTATTCTGCTCGCCGCCGGCGCAGGCATGGCTTTCTACACCGAAGTTTGGATGTTCATCGCCGCTGGCGCCCTGATTGGCATTTGCTTCGCCTTCACCACCGGCGTCGCCATGTCCGACGTTATTGACCAGTGGTTCAAAAAATCTGGTGGCCTGGCAATTGGTCTTGCTTGGGCAGTGAACTCGATTTACATGCTCATCATGAGCCCCGTCATCACCTCTGTCATCGAGGCCGCTGGCTGGAGGACTGGTTATCTGGTGCTCGCTGGCGTCTCCGCCGTGCTCATTCTCCCCGCTTCCGTCCTGATTATCCGCTATAAGCCTCAGGACAAGGGCATGCTGCCCTATGGCTACGTCGAGGGCGAGACGGTCGCCGAGACCGAGGAGACGACCGAGGATAGCACGCGTGGCGTTAGCTATGCGCGCGCCATTAAGTCGCCTGCCTTCTTCTTCTGCATCGGCTTCCTCTGCCTCGTTCAGCTCACTTGCTGCATGAACCAGCTCTTCCCGACGTATGCTTCCGAGGTTGGTTTTAGCCCCATGGTGGGCGGCTTCATGGTATCCGCTGCATCGCTCTTCGATCTGTTCCTCAATCCGATCGTCGGCACCACTTGCGATAAGTTCGGCAGCACGAAGGCCATTCTGGGCTGGCTCGCTGTCTCCATCCTCTCCTTTGTCATGCTCATGATGAGCAGCGGCAACTCGACGCTCAGCATCTTCGCAGCAGGCGTGAACGACGTAATGTACGTCATCGCTGGCACTGCCCTGACCGTTTTGGTTATGGATGTCTTTGGCTCCCGCGATTTCGGTCGCATCTTCGCGCTGATCTGCTCCGTGGGCTATATCGTCGGCGCCTTTGGCATGCCCGTTATGATGAAGGTCTATGAGCTTGTCGGCTCCTTCCAGGGCGTCTTCATCTTCTGCATCGCATGCAACGTTATTATCGGCCTGTTCTTGCTGCTGGCAAAAAAGACTGGTAAGAACCTCTCCTGGGACGAATAGTCCGATTCGTCTTAGACATACGCTGTAGGGCTTAACCTGCAGCCGCTTTGGGGCATCGACAAACGTCGGTGCCCTTTTTCATCGAATGTGACAAAGGGACAGCCCCTTTGTCACATTGAGTGGCTTGTAAATCGAGGTCTAATGCTTTTCCCGAGAAGTGAACGAGTCAAAATGGACCCCCGAAGCATCGACACTTTTGGCGAGCAATTTCCTGCGGTTTTGCAGTCGAATCCTGCGGTTTTGATGCCTAAAAATGCCAATGCTTCGGGGGTCCAAAAACAGTCGTTCACTTCTCGGGAAAAGTATTAGACCTCGAGATATAGACGATGTTCGCGAGCGGCAATTAGAGCGTAAGCCTTTAGTTCTTTTTTGCAGAGAGCATGAGCCTAATTTCCGGATGGGTGTATTCGTCGAAATCTTCTGCGGCTTCGGTGTCAAAGGTGTAGTACGACTTGATAGATTCGTCCTCCGTCTTGATGCTGATTTCTTTATATAGGGATCCGGCTAAAAATGTCTGTTTAAAATCATCCGACAGGCTGCATGGCGTGAGGAGGCCCGGTGTGGCAACGGAAATGTCCAACCCGTTGAGCGGGGCGCAGAGCGTCGCGATGTCCTGCTCGGCGCGAGCGAGGTTGTCTGCAAGGCTTTCCTCGGGGTTGACCTGACTGGTGTAATCGACGTCCGTGAGCATGCCGTCTGCATCAAAAGAAAGGTAGACATAGGCTGCTTGAGCGCCAAGGTCATTGTCGCGCAGATAGCCGATAATGCGGTAGCCGTAGTCGTGATACGACTCGTATGGGTCGTCTGCCGCGACGCGTTCACACACGGGCTCCAGGGCATCTTGCGCGATGGCGAGCTGCTCGGCAACTGCAGCCTTTCTCGCCTGAAGCTCGTTATTTCCCTGGACAAACTGCGGGATGTAGACGCCAAGCAGCACAATGGCGGGCACCACTGCGAGAGCTATGGCCTGCTTCTTGACGCTTGGAATCGTCACGCCGTATGCGTTTGCCATGGCCTCGGCATTGCTCGAGGTCTCGGCTAGCACGTCTGCCGCGGTGGCAACTGCCCCTACGGCGCCGGCGACCTCCGCGGCGCCGCCCAGGTTGCGCGCGAGATCGTTATCACTGTTCTTGAGCAGGCGGCCGGCAGCTTGCGTGGCGAGCACGCCGGCGACCTCCGCGGAGCGGTCTTTGTTGGTTTGGGCTACCGCAAGCCTGCTCTGCAGCTCCTTCCACTGTTTGCCCTGCATTCCAAAGCGCGGCGCAAGAGCGCAATAGCAAAAGACGACGAGTTCGATTACGGTGAGTGCGATGGCGGTATATATGCCCGCGGGTTGGAATTCCTTTTGGTGGAACGCGATATCGTTGATCATTTGGAGCGGCAGCATGAGCAGACATGCTACGAACGACATGACGAGTGCGGTCGCTGCGATCTTGGGGTACGCACAGTACCGCTGAATGCGTTTCTTTTCACGTTCGGTGAGCTGATGCATGGGGGCCTCGACTCTCATCGTTTTTCGGGGGCGATGCGCACACGCTCTTGAGTATAGATGAGTGGGGGAGCTGCTGCGGGGCGGCCCTACTTGCTGTTCGTGGACACCGTTCACCTTCGTTGCACAGGGATGGTTGGAGGGCTGGTTGGCGTCAAGTAACCGCCTCCGCCTTGTGGGCCGCCTCGAGGACAAGGCATAATGCATGTGACAAAGGGGCAGTCCCTTTGCCACATTGATTTGAGAGTAGATGTTGATGATTCTATCGCTTGCCCCTATGGAGGGGATTACCGGGCATGTGTTCCGTCGCGTGCACGCGGAGTGCTTCGGCGCACTCGATTGTTATTACACGCCGTTTTTGCCGCCGCCGCGCGTGGGCAACCGCTTTGGCGGTAAGGCGTTTAAAGAGGTCGATCCCGCCAATAACCAGGGGCTCAACGTGGTGCCTCAGCTGATGTCCAAAAACGCGGACGAGTTTGTGTGGGCGGCGCAGGTGCTCGCCGACATGGGTTACCGCGAGGTCAATCTCAACCTTGGATGCCCCTCGGGTACGGTTGTCGCCAAGGGGAAGGGTTCGGGCTTTCTGCGCAATTTGGATGAGCTCGAGGTGTTCTTGAGCGATGTGTGCGAACGCTCGCCCTTGCCGGTGTCGGTCAAGACCAGGCTGGGGCTCGAGCGCGACGACGAGTACGAACGCGTGCTCGACCTCTATTGCCGCATGCCGCTGGCAGAGCTGATCGTGCATCCGCGCGTGCAAAAGGACCGCTATACGGGCTCGCCGCGCAAAGAGTTTTACGGCGAGACGCTGGAACGGGCGCCGTTCCCCGTGGCCTACAACGGCGACATTTTTGATCTTGAGGATATGGATGCGCTGGCGGAGGCCTATCCCGGCACGCGCCATGTAATGCTGGGGCGCGGCTTGCTCGCGAACCCTGCGCTGGCTCGCATGGTTGCAGGCGGTCCTGCGGCCACGGCAGCTGAACTGCAGCGCTTCCACGACACGCTGTTTGCGGCGTATGCAGAAGAGATTGGCGGCAACGCGGTCTTTCGCATGAAGGAGTGGTGGTTCTACGCCAAGTGCGCCTTCGCCGATCCCGCTACCGTTCACAAGCTCGTACGTAAGACCAAAAAGGTCGACGAATACCGCGCCGCCGTCGAGCGCGTCTTTCGCGAGCAGCCGCTCGCGCCAACCGCCCGCTTTTGCGGCTAAATGTAGTCATTGGGGACGTTCTTTAACAACTAGTCATTTGAGAACGTCCCCAACGACTGCCCACAAAAAGCTGTACGTCAGCATCCGAAGATGTCGAAAAATGTCGACGTTGGATGCTGACGTACATGTTTGGGTTCGGCGGGGGAGCGGTGCCTAGGCAATCATTGCGTCAAGCGTAATGAGCTCCCTGAGCCGCTCTGTGCGTGTCTGCCCATGACGCTTTGCCTTTGCGTCAAACGCCTCAAGAACCGATTCACCTACGCGTGCCGACAAAACAGCGCTCGGCTCATCGGAGATCGGCGGCCTTCCCAACTTGATGGTGCGACCCTTTGGCCACTCATCTTTTTCGTAAGCTTCCGCGGCTTTCTCTAACTTTCCAGGGGCAAATCCCATCATTTTTTCAAGCTGCTTAGCGTCCATAGCGCCTCCTATCGATCGACATAATGTCGAGCGCTGGTTCTCGGATTCCCTTTTTTGTATACAGTTTTCTTTCTAAAATGTTCAGCTAAAGTAAACTTACATTCAGGATAATTTGAACAACCATAAAACGATTTTTTTAATACAATATTGTTGCCACACTTAGGACATTTTCCTACAAGGGGTCCCGAGCGCTTAGTGGGAATTTGTACCCCTTATCGATACAAATTCCCCGTAGGCGCTAGGGACCTCTTTAGCTTCTTGGAAGCTGTCAGTAGTATATCTAATAATTTATCTCCATTCCCTTTAGTAACGTGTAACTTTCCAAATTTAAAAAAGCGACTCATAGAATTATTTCCTCCCGTTAAATAATAGATAACTATTAAAAATAGACAATACTTGCT
>CALBOJ010000024.1 GCA_937896835.1 uncultured Collinsella sp. | reverse complement strand
ACCAAGTAGTAAACAAGAGCGTCATCGGCATAAACTTCACCCAGATCAAAGGTGAAATATCCTTTCTCATCGTTTTCCACCGTATCGAACACCGAGCAGTCATTGAGCTGCAATTTGCCATCATTAAAGCTAGGGGCCTTACCACCCTTGCCCGGCTTCAAGAGCTGAAACTTGAATTCTCTCGCATCAAGCTTGCGACCCGTCAGTGCCTTAATGCCGTTGAGCTTCATCTTGGGATACACACTCACCTGCGTGGTGGAGCCAGCGATTACGTCGCCGTTGGTCATGATTCCGCCACCGTGGACGTTGGATTCGTTGCCCGTGATATATAACGAAGCCAGCCCTTTAGCGACATTTTGATCATCAACGGACGAGTCGGACCTTAGGCCAATCATGTACTTAGCTTGGGCGCCCTCGTACTTGCCGATAGACGTTGGTGTATTGTCGATCGTGCCCGTCCAGTTGGCAGCACCGCCACCAAGCATCTGACCTGTTACGGCAGCGATATACGGCAGCGATTCAGCGTTTTTACTATCGCGAATAAGAAAAAGATCCTGGTGACCGGCTGTTATAAAGTCTCCAGTTATTTCGCCGCCTTTATCTTTATCCTTGTCATCGGTCTTTTCGTGTGTGCCACCCGATCGGTTATAACCATTACCGTCAGGTTTACCGTCAGAATTACCGAAAATCGCGATGCCATTGGTATCGGTAATGGCAGTCTTACCAGTCGGGCAAGCGGCAAACCCGCCGCCAAAGCCATTGGCATGATTGTTGGTAATCAGCGCGTTATATATATTGAGGCTCGCCGATTTAATGCCTTGGTCACTACTACCCTGGACGAATACGCCACCGCCGCCCCAGTCGTTGTCTGTATTGGTTTTGTTGTTGGTGATATATGCCTTAGTGCCAATAGGAACGTTGAACACGCTCTCAGTAGGCGCAGAGATACGGATACCGCCGCCCTCCGAGTTTTGCGCCACATTGCTGGCGATGATTCCACCAGAAAACGTAAACCCGGAAAGAGCTTGATTCCAAGCGCCAGCATAAACGCCGCCGCCAGCCTCGGCAGAGTAGTTGCCCGTGATGTAGCCGCCGCTAATAACCAGACTGCCTTTTCTCTGTCCAGAATCCTTGCTAAAGGCAGCAATGCCGCCACCACCGTGGCAACCGTTACCCTTGTGACTTTCATCGTAGCGCTGATATTTATTGTTAGTAATGTAACCATTCAAAATGGTCACCATGGAGTCCTTAGCACAAATTCCCGCGCCAAAACCCGACCGATCCTCGAATGTACCGTTACCGGAAATTGTGCCGCCAGTCGTATCGCCAGTCATGTTGATTGTAGAGCCGTCAGCGTACACGCCGCCGCCTTCGGGAGCGTAGTTGCCCGCGATCACGCCACCGGTGAGGTTAAGAGTCGCGCCTTTGCCGTTCTTGATGCCAAGTTCGATGCCTGCGCCATGGCCCATAGAGGTTGCACCGCAAACGTAGCCACCGCTCATATTGACGGTAGAATCCTCCTCGGCATAAACCAAACTGCTAACACGGTTATTAACACTGTTATTTTGATCTCTGCTATTTTGCTGTTGCGTGATCGCGCCACTCTCGAGGTTAAACGTACCGACCTTGCCGCCAGTTTTGTAGAGATTAACGAGCCTCAGGTTGGGATGGTCACCGCATGCCACAATAGCACCCTTGATATCAACCTTATACTCTTTAAGGGTCTCAGTTGTACCGGTTCCTTTTGCGACCGATTCGGTTACGTAGTAGGTAAGTTTGTTCGGGATGTTGGATTCGTCGCATTCCATTGAAGCGAGATTGCCGTTCATTTTTTCTTGATTAACCGGGGGCTCTGTCGGAGCGGTTTGCGTGCCGTCCTTGACGGTCAGCGTCGCGCCACCGGTGATATTGAACAGAGGCTGACCATTACTCGCATACTTAATCTTATGGCCGTTTAGATCCAGCGTGATATTGCTACCGTCATTGCCGAGCTGAATTGTCTTATTGTTATCATTATCATTCGTAAGATCAATATCTTCCGTAAGCATAAAGTTGGCAGTGCCGCTCGCGTTCCCCAGCTTTTCTTTCAGCTTACTCGCGCTATCTATCATCTCATCGGATGCCGTTTTAGCCTGCTCGTTTTCCGCAGCCGTAACAACGGTTTCACCATCCGAAGTCGTTGTACCCTCGTTCTGTTGCTCTTCCTCGGGCTGCTCCTCAGGCTGGCTATCGTCGCCACCTTCGATAGCGTCACTATTCTGGTTTTCGGTATCCCCGTTGTTGGTGTTGTCTACATCAGTAGACTCACTTGAGGAACCCCCCCCCATCACAGTTTCCTCGGTAGAAACCGCCTGGGCATCGTTGGCAATGGCCTGCGAGATCGGAGGCATGACGAGCGACAGTACCAGGCTCAAAACGGAGGCTCCGCACAATACGCCTGCCAGTACACGGCGCGTCGCTTCATTACTCTGCTTAGATTTGTCCGAATTCGCTTTCATCGATGTCTCCTCCCCAAGAGACCGCGATCTTGCTCTTTCCCTATCAAACGTATCTGCGCAATCTGTAATTGCGCTCGCGTAGTAATACTATTGTAACTATTGTTTAAACATCCGAACAACAAAACCGGCATTTTTGTAGCAAGTTCTTAATTCTCTTGACATTTACTCAGATTTACTTTTGTTTATTCGCTATAAAATATCTGTTTCTACTGGTAATTAAGGTAGTTATCAGTTTTTTAATAGCATTTTATTTATTTGCACAACATTTTGCTCAAGAGCGAACACCCTGTGAACGGTCGATAATTGAGTATGAGCGGTAGGTCATTTACCGGGAGAAACACCCTACCAAACTGATGAGAATATCTTTAACCCATCGGTGGTTAGAAGCGTAATGTTCTGACGACCATATTTGAATTTGCGCGCAGATTTTCGGTATCAATTCGCCCAAATCGCCTGAGGCTACCGCAAAGGTGCCTACCCCCCTTGTGGTGGCTCTCCCCCTGCGCTACAGCAGATGTTCCTCGATAAAGATCGCGATGCCGTCTTTGTCGTTGCTGGCGGTTACAAAATCGGCGGCGGAGCGGGTGGCATCGCTGCCATTTGCCATGGCCACACCCACGCCGGCGTCGGCCACCATGCAGGTGTCGTTATCGGCATCGCCAAACACGCAGATGTTCTGGAGCTCCATGTCGTTGAGCTCCGCCACGCGCACAAGGCCGCGCGTCTTGGACACGCGTGGATCCATGAACTCGTAGAGTCGCTGCGTGGTTTGCAGAGCCGCCGCCTTAACAGTGTCATCGGCAAACGTCGACGCCCGCTCAATCACCTGCGGCATTACCTCGGGCGCCATGGTAAACATCACCTTGGGCTGCGGCTCGCGCAAGAACTCGGCAAAATCGACCACCTGGTAGGGCACGCCGTCGACGCGCGACAGGTGCTCGACGCACGCGTTGCTCTCGGGCACGTAGAATACGCCGTCTCGGGGGCAGACGGGTGTTGCCGGAAGGTCTGCCATGTGCTTGCAGATGCGCGCGATGGTCTCGCCCGGCAGCGGATAGCTCAGCTCGTTGATGTCGTGCGGGCGGTCGATGACCTCGGCGCCACCGCAGCCCACCAGCACGTCCACCAGGCCTTCGATGCCCCAGAGCTCGTACATGGCCTCGGTCGCGTGGGCGTCGCGCCCGGTGCACAGGCCAAAGAGCACGCCGCGCTCGCGCAGGGCGCGGATCGCCGTCACGGTGCGCGGGGACACCGTGTGCTGGCTCGTGAGCAGCGTACCATCGATATCGCAGAACACGGCTTTGATATGGCTGAAGGTGGTGTCCATGGGGGCCTTTCTGAGTAGCGCGGCGGTGTGGGGTGTATTCGTAAACGGCGTACATGGTATACCAAGGCGCAGGCGCGGCCCGTCAAAGCAAAAACCACCACAAAGGCGCCTGGCCCCTTTGTGGTGACCGGGCCCGAAGGGTGGCCTGGCCCGGGGCGCAAACCATCACAACATTCGACGTTTTTCGGCAAAATCGCGATTTTCATCGAATGTTGTGATGGTTTTTACTGCTTTGCGGCACGATCCAAATGCCGGCGTCCAAACAGCAGCAGCGCCGCGGGAACCGCCGTCACGACCATGCCCGCCCCCACGAGTGTCCGTTGTACGCCAAATGTTGCCGCCAGCCACGGTGCAACCGCCAGAGGGGCCACGCCGGCGAACATGTTGCCAAAGCCCATGACCGAGTTCACGCGACCGAGCTGCTCGAGCGGGGCCGTCGTTTGCACGATGGTGTTGTGGAGCGGGTTGACGACGCCCCAGGCCACGCCCAGGGCAATCTGGCCGACAAGGGCTACGCCCACGTACGGCGTTCCCACGTAGAGCAGGCTTCCCAGACCCACGGACATGAGCGCCACAAGCAGCATCTTAAGGTTGACCAGGTGCGGCGGCAAACGGAGCGCAATAACGGCGCCCAGCACCGCGCCCACGCCGCAGGCCGACGAGAGCCAGCCCATCCATTCAACACCGACATGCAGAACATCACGGTAAAAGAACGACTCCAGCGGATCGAAGGCACCGTAGCCAAAGTTCGAGAGGAAGATGATGCAGAAAAGTAGCGCGAGGACGCTGTTGGTAAAGACCGTCTTGATGCTGGTCGCGAAGGTGGCGCGGGAAGATGTGTTGGGGTCGGGACATTGGCTGGTATTGTCCGATGTGGTGTCACCGATCGCGGGTTTGCCTTCGTGCGCGGTGGCCAGACCCGTCCGCGGCCTAAAGCCCCAACCGGCGATGAGCGCCAACGCGGTAAAGAGCATCATAAGCACGAACACCGTGCGCGACGACGCAGCTGCCGCGACAAAGCCGCCCAGCGTGGGGCCAACGATGATACTCACATTTGAGAACATGGCGATGGCGGAGTTGATGTCTTTGAGCTCGACAGGATCGTCGGTGAGGTAAGCCGGATAGGATGTGGCGATGGGCTGGGCGAACCCCATCACAAAGCCCAGGAGCACCGCGCCGAGCAGGACGATGCCGATCGCGCTGCCAAAGGCAATGATCGCCGCGCCGGTTGCCAGCGTGCCCACGATGCTCAGCAAGAAATGACGGCGTGGGCCCCAGGCGTCGAGCGCCGCGCCACCCGCAAAGGATCCCAAGATCACGAATACGTTCATAAAAAGGACGGCCAGCGATGTTGCGACGACCGAGGCATCGTCCGCATAGGTGAGCGTTCCGATGACGCCGATAAAGTAGCTGGTCTGAAAACCGGTGTAGATGAGAAAGCGCATCGCCACCAGGCGCTTGGCCTGCACGGGCAGCGATGATTGAGGCTTTGAGAAAAGAGAAGCGAGCATGGAGACTCCTTGTTTCATGCGAATACGGGCGGCGAGCATTCGCCACCGTCTGTCAAATCAATCTATCCGCATGAAACATTAAGGACGCATCGAGCCCCTTCTCTCCGTTTTTCGCCCGTCATGAACTACTTGGTAGATTGTAAGGCATGCCTCACACATCTACCAAAGCAAAAACCACCACAAAGGTGCCTGGCCCCTTTGTGGTGGAAATGACGTTTGCCCAGATAAAACCTGCCAAAACAAACCTGTCCCTTTTTGGCAGGTTTTAGGCCAGATGATCTTGGATAAGGTCGCAGATGGCTCGGGCGTCGTTGATGTTTATGGCTCGGGTCGCAAAACCGGCGTCGAAGGCCTGACGCGCCAGGGCCTCATTGCAGGCAAGGGCCAGCGTGTGACCGTCGACCAGGTCGAGCGAGCTCTTGCCGCGCAGACGGTCGACACCGGAGCGCGCGACCACGATGTTGTCGAAGCCCTCGGTCTTATAGCCCTCGATGATCACCACGTCGACATCGTTGTAGCGCGACAGCAGCTCGCGCGCGGGCATCTCGTCCTCCTCGCGCGTGTCGGCGTACTCCGCCCAGCGCGTGGCGCAGATGAGGCCCACGTGTTTGGATCCGGCCTGGTGATGGCGCCACGTATCCTTAGCGGGCACATCGATATCAAAGCCGTGATGCCCATGATGCTTGAGCGAGCCCACGCGCAGACCGCGGCGGGTGAGCTCGGCAATGACCTTTTCGACGAGCGTGGTCTTGCCCGAGTTCTGGTAGCCGATAAACGCGATCGCGGGGACGGCCGGTGTCGGAGCTGCGGGCGCGACGGCGACGGGTGCGCTTGCGGGTGCAGCACCGTCAGCGGCCACGGCCTCGACAGCAGCGGCCTGGCGCTCTGCGCGATCCCATATGCCCGAGCGGCCGCCCTCCTTGTGCAGCAGGCGCACGTCGACGATCTCCATGCCGCGATCGACAGCCTTGCACATGTCGTAGATGGTCAGGCACGCGGCACTCGCGCCGGTCAGAGCCTCCATCTCGATACCCGTCTTGCCCGTCACGCCCGCCGTAACCAGCACGTGAAAGCCAACCTGCCCGTCCGTGCGCGCCGGCGCCCAGCCCTCGGGCACATCCTCGGCCGGCGTCCCCGCCGGAGCGATGGGCGCAATGTCGCACTTGCTCTTGGTAATGAGCAACGGATGGCACATGGGGATAATGTCGCTCGTGCGTTTGATGGCCATAATGCCCGCCACGCGCGCGCAGGCAAGCACATCGCCCTTTTTGGCGCGGTCCTGCAGCACCATGGCCTGCGTCTCGGGGTGCATGAGGATGGTGCCCTCGGCGATGGCGATGCGATGGGTCTCGGCCTTGTCGGACACGTCGACCATGCGAACCTCGCCCTTGGCGTCCACGTGTGTCAGCTCGTCGCGGCGGGCATCACGGGTGGGCTCGGTGGCAGCGCTGGCAGTCGGCTGTGCGGCTGCGACGGCATCGCTGTCAGTAGCCGTGACTTTGTGGGCAGACATCGCGGCCCTGCGAGCGGCCTTGGTGGCATCGGCGTACCTGCTCTTGGCCATATGATCATCCTCCGATTTGGGACATAAATCGTTGCGTGCCCTCAATTATCGCGTGTTCCTGCGGTTTGTGGGCCACGGCATCGCGCCAAATCGAAAGTACCTGTATATCATCACCACGGCGCAGCGCCTCACGCACCGAATACTCGGCATCGCTGAACAGGCACGGACGCACGTTGCCATCGGCCGTCAGGCGCAGGCGGTTGCAATTCGCACAAAAATGGTTGGACATGGCGCTAATAAAGCCAACCGTTCCCGCCGCGCCCGGAAAGTGCCAATAGCGCGCAGGGCCCGCGCCGGCAGGAGCGTCGTTGATGTCGAGCGGCTCGAGCTCGCCCAGTCCCGCCGCGGCGCCCCCGGCATGCCGCTCCGCGGCGCGCCGGAAGCAGACCGCCCCATCGAAGCGGATAGCT
>CALBOJ010000023.1 GCA_937896835.1 uncultured Collinsella sp. | reverse complement strand
GCGCGTCTTTGAGAAAGACGAGATGCGCCTCGACCGTATCGACGAGGGCAAGCGCGTAATCGATCTTAAGGTGAGCGACAACGATTCGGCTAATGCATGGCTTGCGAACGTTGCCCTTAAGCAGCTGTTTAACCTTGCCCAGCGCCGTGCCGATGCCAGCCCCAGCGGCCATTTGCAGCGTCGCGTGCAGTTTGTGCTCGATGAGTTTCCCAATGTGGGCCGCATCCCCGATTTTGAGCGCAGCATTGCGACTGTGCGCAGTCGCGGCATTAGCTTTTTGATGTGTGCGCAATCGCTGAGCCAGCTCGATGTCGTGTACGGCAAATCCACGGCGCTTACCATCCTCGATAACTGCGATAGTTTGGTCTATATGGGCGGCGGCAGCAACATCGCGACGCAGAACTACATAAGCGAACTGTGTGGCGAGTCGGTTTTGGGCACCAAGTACGTGGGCGCCGAGCGCACTGCCGTAGATGTGCGCGGTTGCGTGATGACCCCAGGCGAGGTTGGGCTTATGCCCCGCACCGATTGCCTGGTCAAGGGGACCGGCATGCGTCCCTTCCGCGCCAAGAAGTACTTTTGCGCCGATCCCAATGCTGCCAAGTGGCTGAGGGATTAGCCCTTGCAGCTTTGTGTACCCCATCTTGCATGTTTTGTCGCACGGCTTCCGTTAGTCGTAAGCCGTGCGGTCCAGTTTTTGCCTCCTTACCGATTCCGTTTAGAAGGGAATTGCCATGCCCGTTATGTATCGTGAGCCCAGCATCATAAAGAAGTCCAAGGACGGCCGTGTTGCCGCTGTCGATATGGCAAGCGAACTGCTCAACAGCCGTGTGCTGCTGCTGGAGGGCGAGGTCAACGATGCGACCTGCAACGGCCTTATTAAGTCCATGCTGGTGCTGGAGCATCAAAGTGCGACCGAGCCCATCACCCTCATCATCAACAGCCCGGGCGGCAGCGTCACGGCGGGGCTGGCGCTCATCGACACCATGCAGTCGCTCGATTGCCCCGTGATCACGGTGGGCGAGGGCGTCGTGGCCTCGATGGCCGCGGTGATCTTGGCCTGCGGCGACCACCGTCAGGTGTACCGCCACACGCAGGTGCTCATCCACCAACTGATGGGCGGCATGGGCATGGCGCAGCAGACCGATATCGAGATCGTGGCCCAGCATACAGCGGCCATGCGCGCCGAGCTGGACGAGCTGCTGGCCGAGCATGGCAACCTGAGCGCCCAGGAGTTCCACGAGCTCACCGAGCGCGACTGCTGGTGCAACGCCAGGCGCGCTCTGGAGCTGGGCCTGGTGGACGAGGTGATTGCGCCCAGCAAGAAGGCGCTCTAGCGGGGCGCATGCCTTACAAGTACGTTGTGCAGGGCGAACAAGTGCGTAAATTCACAGCCAGAAAGAGGTTGAACATGAACAGGATTTGGGACGTCGATGGCATTGAGTGGGAAGACCTGCCCACCGTGAGCGACCTGCTGTGCGCTGCGGACACAAAGATCCTGGCGCGTGAGGTTGCCCTTCGATACGGCGGCAAGCCGGACGGCCGCGGCCGTGGCGATAGCGAACGCAGCCTAAAGCGCGCCCGCCGCAAGGTCAAAAAGCTGCGGAAGATAGATCCCGAGCCCAGCGACAAGATCATCCTGTTGCCCAAGCATGTCATCAATCGTCGCGATGCGGGCCACGGTTTTGGCTATTACGACGTGGAGCCG
>CALBOJ010000022.1 GCA_937896835.1 uncultured Collinsella sp. | reverse complement strand
GCCTATATCGCTTATGTTCGCGACGGTCGCGAGGCGTCGGATGCCGAGCGCTTTAGGGCGAAGGCTCAAAAGGTTGGGGCGAAACGCCTGCTAATCGTCAACGTTTTGGCTGATGAGGCAGCGCTTGAGTGCGTGCCCAAGGCACTCGATGCTGAGGGGACTGTGTTCTCCGTTCCTTATATGGCCGCCGACGGTGCAATCAATTTGGAGATGATGGAGGCGATCGGCCGTGCAATCGAAGCATAACCAGCCGTGCGGTTTGGGAGACATCGCCGTATCAGAGCTCGTGTTGCAGCTCGATGCCGCTGCTGCCGAGGAGCGCTACTCGGTCTTTTGGTGCAACGTCGGCGATGCGGGCAAGCATGCCGTGGCGAACTTTATGGCCGATGTGTGCCAGACGGGCAAGGTCGTCGCGCTCACGCAGCTTGCAGACAACCGCGTCTTTCTGATGGTCAAAGCGGGCGTGCAGACGGGCGACCTTAATGCCTCGCTTTATCAGGAGCAGATAGTTCCGATTAAAACTAATTGGAACGAGTTGGACGATTACGTTGCGCTCCGCTTGCTGTTCAACTCCTGCTCTCAGTTTGAGGGGATTGAGGACGAAGTTCCCAATGACACCGGGCACCTGTATGTCATTAGCGCCAAGGGTGCCCGCCGCGATGCTGTCGAAAGCGACGGAAGGGGACCTGCCAAGATCGAAACGGTTGAAATCGTTATCGATGAGGATTGCACCTTTGATCTTAAGATTCGGACGTTTACCAAGCGCCGTGTGCTTATTGGCAGGGCGCAAGGTGACGAGAAAGAGCTCGAAAAGATTAAGAGCCAAGTGGGCTACAGGCTATCGCCCGTGGCGACGATGGTGCTTGCCCACGAACAAAAAGACGAGTACATCCTGCGCCGAGCCAAGGGCGACAAGCCGTCCAAGCGCCGTGATCTGACGTTCTCGGCCCAGGCGGACAAGGTCGCCTATACCAAGAAGGGCATTTTGTATCGAGAGCTGCAGATTCTCGAACGCCGTTACAGCGACTTCGCCCGGGTGACGCTCATGGAATACCCGCGTAAGAGTTTCTACGAGGTGCTCAAGGGTGATGAGTACGCGCGCGTGGTTGCGGAGCGCATGGCGGGGCAGCGAATCGTGGTGTCGTTTGCGCGCAATGGGCTTG
>CALBOJ010000021.1 GCA_937896835.1 uncultured Collinsella sp. | reverse complement strand
CGGGCGCCCGGTCGGCGGCCCGTTCTGGGCGCGCCTCAATCGTAGCCCGAGACGGGCCCGGGCTGACAATTTCGACTGTAATGGACGTTCTTAAACGACTAGTCGTTGGGGACAGTCTTTGCCGGATCGCCGGCTCGCTGGCCGGGCGGCAAGCACTCATTTAAGTCTGTCCCCAATGAGTGCCTAGCGACTCGGCGTTGCGCTTGACTTCAACCCCACTTCAACGGGTACCATCCTCTATGTCTGTAACGCCATATAGACCGAGGGGATAGATCTATGACCGCAACCGCACCCGCAGCACCGGCAAAGGTGTACTTCACCAACCTGCGCACGCATGCTCGCGAGAGCCAGCTCGACAAGCTCAAGCGCCTCATCCGCCGCGCTGGTATCGAGCGGATCGACTTTGAGAACAAGTTTGTCGCCATCAAGATTCACTTTGGTGAGCTGGGCAACCTGAGCTTTTTGCGCCCCAACTACGCCCGAGCCGTCGCGGACGTCGTGAAGGAGCTGGGCGGCAAGCCCTTCCTTACCGACTGCAACACGCTCTATGTGGGTAGCCGCAAAAATGCGCTCGAGCACATCGACACCGCCTACCAGAACGGCTTTACCCCGTACGCCACGGGCTGCCAGATCATCATCGCCGACGGCCTCAAGGGCACCGACGAGGCGCTCGTCCCGGTCGAGGGCGGCGAGTACGTGCGCGAGGCAAAGATCGGCCAGGCACTCATGGATGCCGACATCGTGATTAGCCTCACCCACTTTAAGGGCCATGAGCAGGCCGGCTTTGGCGGTGCCATGAAGAACCTGGGTATGGGCGGCGGTAGCCGTGCCGGCAAGATGGAGCAGCACGCCGCTGGCAAGCCGAGCGTCGATACCACCAACTGCGTTGGCTGCCGTGCCTGCGAGAAGATATGCGCGCACAGCGCCATCACGTTTGACGGTACGCGTGAGCGCGAGCTTGCCAACGGCAGCACTCGCACGGTTCACGTGGCTGCCATCGACCACGATCGCTGCGTGGGCTGCGGACGCTGCATTGCGGCGTGCAACCAGGACTGCATCAAGCCCGACTATGATGCCGCGGCCGACGTACTCAACTACAAGATCGCCGAGTACACCAAAGCCGTCGTCGACGGCCGCCCGAGCTTCCACATCTCGCTTGCCATGGATATCAGCCCCAACTGCGACTGCCATCCCGAAAACGACACGCCTATCGTCAACGATATCGGCATGTTCGCGAGCTTCGACCCGGTCGCCATCGATCAGGCCTGTGCCGATGCCGTCCTGGCATCCGAGCCGCTGCCTAACACCGAGCTTACCGACAGCGCGGCCAAGATGGAGCATAATCACGAGCATCTGGAGGGCGAGCAGGCCAAGGATCCCTTCTGCATCACGCATCCCGACACCGACTGGCGCGCGTGCATCGCGCATGCCGAGAAGATCGGCCTGGGCACGAGCAAGTACGAGCTCATCGAGGTCAAATAGCACCTAGTTATTGGACATATCAAGCGCCTTTGTAGCGTTAGTTGAGCAAAAGCCGCCCGCGAGCACAAAGCTCGCGGGCGGATTTTCGGAAGTGCTAGGGGTCAGATAGACCAGTAAACCGTACTATTTGCCTAAAAATACTCGTCGAGGAAGTCGTCGACCGTGTTCCAGTAGAGCTCGGGGTTAACTTGCGCACTCTTGGCGTGGGTGGCGCCATGGATGGTGAGCTTTTGCTTGACCTTGCTGGCGCACGCGTCGTAGTTTTGGTCGAGCATGTCGTACGGCACAAAGGTGTCCTGGTCGCCGTGGATAAACAGCATGGGAACCGTCGCGTGTTTGAGTTGCTCCACACTGCTCGCCTTATGAAAGTCGTAGCCCGCGCGCACGTTGCACACCAAGTTTGCTACATCGAGCAAGGGAAAGCTGGGCAGCCCGAACACGTCCTTGAGCTGCAGAGAAAACTCGTCCCAAACACTCGTATAACCACAGTCCTCGATAATGCATTTCACGTTTGCGGGCAGAGATTCCCCCGCGACGTCCATGGCGGTTGCCGCACCCATCGACTCGCCAAAGACCAGGATGCGCGCCTCGGGGTCAGCCTGAACGATCCGCCCAATCCATGCAACGACATCGAGCCGCTCGGGCCAACCCATGCCGATATAGTCGCCGCCGGAGCGCTCGTGGGCGCGGGCGGCGGGTGCGAGTACGTTCATGCCGCGGTCGTGGAATCGTTTGACGTATCGGGCCATGCCGATGGGCTCATCGGTGTATCCGTGTAGGCAGATAGCGTAATTGTGCGTGCTCTCTGGGGCGGCAAAATACCAAGCGGCAAGTTCGGTTCCGTCATCTGCGGTGAGGCTGCTGCTCTCGCGGTTCTCTTTAAACCATGCCCGCGCCTCGGTTCCCTCGGCATCCGGCTGCTCACTTTCTTTGTCGTCCTTGCCGTCCTGCATCATCTTCATGGTGTATGGCGCGCGGGGATTCAGCGCGAAGTCAAACAGAAAGTTGCCGGCAAATCCGAGCAGCGCAATGACAACCACCAGTGCAACGATGCCGGCTATCTTGAGCTTTCGATGGGAATGTGCGTTTTGAGCCATGCGGTATTCTCCTATAAGATGTTAATGCATCAACATTTAATGCAAGCGCATTATGGACGTTCGCCGTTGATGCGTCAACAGGCAAAGAATGGGTAAACAAAGGGTCACGTATGGTGCAAATTTCGCACGCACCCAGACGCTTTGATATAGTGTTGAGAACTCTTTACGTTGGAGGATGTAACCGGCATGTCCGATTCGAGCGACAGTTCCAAGCCGCGACCCAAGGCCGCGGCCGTTCCGCACTACACGGTGGGCGAGGAGATCATGAACTCCGTCACCCATGGTGTCGGCTGTCTGCTGGGTATCGCGGGCCTGGTGCTCCTGATCGTATTCGCTGCCCTGCGCGGCGGTGGCCCGGCCCACATGGCCGCGGCAATTGTCTATGGCGTCAGCATCATCCTCGAGTACCTAGCCTCCACGCTCTACCATGCGATTCAACCCGCGCGCGCCAAGCGCGTGTTCCGCATCATCGACCACAGCTGCATCTACCTGCTCATAGCCGGCAGCTATACGCCGTTTTGCCTCATCACGCTCGCAAACGACGGCGGCGCTGCGCTGTTCTTCGCCGTATGGGCCATCGCCATTATCGGCATTGCCCTCGAGTGCTTTATGCGCGAGCGCCAGCCGCACTGGGTAAGCGGCCTGGTCTATCTGCTGATGGGCTGGCTCGTTGTCTTTAAACTGCCCGCACTCGTGGCGCTGCTGAACCCCGTGGCGCTTGCCCTGCTCGCCGTCGGCGGCGTGTGCTACACCGTGGGCGTGCCGTTCTATATCGCCAAAAACGTGCGCTATCTGCACAGTGTTTTCCACTTGTGGGTGCTCGCCGGCAGCATCTTCCAGTTCATGGCGGTGATTCTCTTCGTAATCTAGCGACCGCGCCTGCGCGCCCGCGTCCTCGTTTGGGCGCCGGTGCAATTGCCGTATCCGTCATCAACGTTTTGACCTGACGTCCCGAATCTTGGAGGTTCGAGAAACTCCCGATGGACATAACCATCTCCCTTATCACTACCCTCGTTTTGACCCTCATCAACGGCTACTTCTCTATGTCCGAGATGGCGCTCACCACGGCCAAGCGCGCCGTGCTGGAGCATGAGGCCGAGGAAGGCGACAAGCGCGCCGAGCGTGCCATTAAGCTGGCCGCCGACTCCGACCAGCTGCTCGCCACCATCCAGGTCGCCATCACGCTCGTGGGCTTCGCCTCGTCCGCCGTCGCCTCGACGAGCCTGTCCGACCCGCTTGCCACGTGGCTCATGAGCTTTGGCATCGCGCCGCTCTCCGCCATCGCGCGCGGCCTGGCGCCGGTCATCATCACCGTCGCGGTCGCCTTCGTGTCCATCGTGATCGGCGAGCTCGTCCCCAAGCGCATCGGCCTGGCCAATGCCGAGGGCGTGTCCAAGCAGGTCGTGGGCCCGCTTTCCGTGTTCCAGAAGATCGCCCGTCCGCTCGTGTGGCTGACTGGCGCTTGCTCCGATGGCCTGGCCCGCATCTTGCGTATCAAGAGTGCCGACGACCGTCAGAACGTCTCGGAAGAAGAGATCAAGTACATGGTCTCGGAGCAGGACGACCTGCTCGACGAGGAAAAGCGCATGATCCACGAGATCTTTGACCTGGGCGACACCGTTGCCCGCGAGGTCATGGTGCCGCGCGTGGACACCACCATGTGCGAGGACGACGAGACGGTCGCCAGCGTGCTATCCACCATGCGCCAGACCGGCTTCAGCCGCATCCCCGTCTATCACGAGGACCCCGACAACGTCGCGGGCATCGCGCACATCAAGGACCTGATCCAGCCCGCGCTCGATGGCAAGGGCGACCAGCCCATCGCCGGCTTTTTGCGCGACGCCACCTTTGTGCCCGACACCAAGGACATCCTGCCGCTGCTGTCCGAGATGCAGACCTCGCACGACCAGATCGTGGTCGTCGTGGATGAGTACGGCGGCACGGCCGGCATCATCACCATCGAGGACATCGTCGAGGAGATCGTGGGCGAGATCGAGGACGAGTTCGACCCCGACAACAAGTACCTCACGCGCCTTTCGCGCCGCGAGTGGCTCGTTGATGGGCGTTTTTCGTGCGATGACGCGATTGAGCTTGGTTGGCCGCTTGAGGAAAGCGATGATTATGAGACCATCGCCGGCTGGATTTTGGAGCTTTGCGACTCGGTGCCCGACATCGGAGAGGTGTTTGAGGTCGCGGGGTACAAGTTTAAAGTGCAGTCGATGCGTGGCCAGCGCATCTCGCTCATTCGCGTGATTGCTCCGGCCGAAACCGATAAGAAGGATTCCGAGTCTTCGGTAGACGAGCCGACGACGTCGGGTGCGGGTTCCGCGAATCCGCACGACGGCGACGAGTAGGACAAGGAAGAGTAGGGGAGAGTTATGGCAGGCCTGTTCAACATCCTTAAGGTCACCGTCAGCGAGGACAAGATCTGCGCGCACGTGCTGGTGAACCCCGGCATGCCGCTCATGACCTCGGAGGATATCGAGGCCACGGCGCGCGTGTACTACCTGGTGCCGGCGATTGCCAAGCACCTGTGCCTGGGCGATTCCGGCCGCGAGTTCCAGGACTGCATGGGTCAGACCGAGCTCTGCCACCTGCTGGAGCACGTGACGGTCGAGCTCATGAACGAGACCGGTCTTGCCGGTAGCATCTCGTGCGGCCGCACGCGCGTAAGCGAGCATGACGAGCGTGTCTTTGAGGTCGAGCTTTCGTGCCCCGACGACGCACTGGCCATCGGTGCGCTGTCGTCGGCCACCTTTATGATGGACTGGGCGTACCTGCACGCCGACCAGCCTGCCCCCGACGTGGAAGGCACGGTCGCGGGCCTGCGCAACCTGGTGCTGGGCATGC
>CALBOJ010000020.1 GCA_937896835.1 uncultured Collinsella sp. | reverse complement strand
CGGCGTCAACTGCAGAGTTCATCAATATATCAACGAACGGCTCCTCGGAGCGGTCATGGCCGAGCAAAACCACTGGCAGCCCGCGCAAGGCAAGGTCTTGCGCCACGTGGTAGCCCGCCTCGCCCGTCACGACAACATCCGCACCGGCGGCAATGGCAAGCTCTCCAAAGTCACCCAGGGAGCCGCCCAGAATGGCAACGGTCCGGCACGGGTAATCGGCCTCGCCCCAAACACGGGGGTCGCTGCCAAACGCCGTGGCGGCGCGCGTGGCAAGGTCGCGCAGCGTGCGCGGTTCGTTGAGCGTTGCTAACGCGCCCAGGCCGCAGGCCTCGGGGTCGTCCACATGCTCCAACGAGCTCATGGGCTCAGCGCCCAGCAGCTCACTCAGGCGAACGCGCGCTTCGTGCGAGCGGTCCAGGTTGGTGTGAAGCGAGATGATGCTCACGCCGCAACGAGCTGCCTCGTACAGCGCCGCACTGCACTGGGGACGCGTCGCGCTGGGCGGGCAAAAGGCCTCGGGCGCCTTGATATAGATGGGATGATGCGTCAGCAGCACGTTGGCGCCAGCCTCGAGAGCACGGTGCACGTTATCCTCGGTCGCGTCGAGTGCGCAGGCAACACCGGTGATCTCGGCAGCGGGATCTCCCACAGATAAACCAACATGATCCCAACCCTCGGCGTCCGCCTTGGGGTAGCGCGCCAGCAGCGCACGTTCAAGCTCGGAGACGATCATGCGGCACCTACAATCGAGAGCAGCACACTTGCAAAGTCGTCCAGATCGCTCGGATCCACGCGGTCATCGAAGGAAATGCGCAGTGCGCCCAGCGCCTGTTCGCGACCGATGCCCATGGCGCTGAGCACGTGGCTGGGGTCCATGCTGCCGCTCGAGCACGCCGAGCCGGCCGAAACCTCAAAGCCGGCGGCGTCGAGCTTGACGATGAGCTCCTCAGAGTCCATGCCGTCAACGTAGATCGACACCATGCCCGGCAGGCGATCGGCCTGTGCGTAGTCGCCCATCGTGGCATGAATACGCGGATGAGCCGTAAGCGTGGCGTAGAGCTTGTCGGATAAGGCCTGCAGCGTTGTGCGCTCCTGGGCAACATTCGGCAAAAGCGCGGAAGCGGCAGCGGCAAAAGCCAGCTGCGTGCGCAGGTCCTGCGTGCCGGCGCGACGTCCGGCTTCCTGTCCGCCGCCAAAGATGCGGGGGCGCAGCGGCGCGCGGTTCTTAAGGTAGAGCGCGCCGGATGCCACGGGACCACCGATCTTATGCGCGGCAACGGACATGGCATCGACGCCCAGTTCGGTGACATCGAGCGGAATATGCAAGTAGCCCTGGATGGCATCGGTGTGGAACAGGGCGCCCACGGTATGCGCGGCCGCGGCAAGCTCGCGGATGGGCTGCACCACGCCGGTCTCGTTGTTGGCAACCATGATGCTCACGAGCGCCACGTCGTCGCCTAGCAGCTCGACAAGCGTGGCAGGCTCAATGTAGCCCGCGCGGCAGGGCTGCACCAGGTCGACGGTAAAGCCGGCGGCACGCAGCAGCGGCAGGTTGTCCAGAATCGAATCGTGCTCGATGGCAGATGCGATCACGCGGTTACGCTTGCGATCGCGCTGACGAGCGCCCTCGGCAAGACCGAGCAGCGCCAGCTGGTTGGCTTCGGTGCCGCCGTTGGTCAGAACAATCTCGGACGGGCGGACGCGTGCGCCAAAGCTATGGGCGATCTCGCGACGTGCAACCTCCAGACGCGCGGCAGCCTTGCGGCCGAGCGAATGCAGCGAGTTGGGGTTGACGCCGGCAAGCTCGCTGTCATCGTACTCGCGCTGCGCAAGGAGCGCCTCGGCGCGCATGGGCGTCGAGGCGGCATAGTCAAGATTCACGGGTATGCGGTTTTGACCTGCGGTCATAAGGGTTTATGCCTCCTGTGCGGCCTCGTTGCCCAGCTTCTGCAGCAGCGCAACCTCGGCAGCGGGATCTTCGGACTTAAATATGGCGGAGCCGGCCACGAGCACGTTGGCGCCGGCCTTGACGACCTCGGCGATGTTCTTGGAAGAGATACCGCCGTCGACCTCGATCAGGGGCGACACGCCGTGGCGCTCGCACATGGCCTTGAGCTCGTGAAGCTTTGCGATGGTGCCCGGGATAAAGCTCTGGCCGCCAAAGCCCGGGTTCACGCTCATGAGCAGCACCATATCGACGACGTCGATGATGCTCTCGAGCACGCACACGGGGGTGGCGGGGTTGAGCACCACGCCGGCCTTGACGCCGAGCTGCTGCAGATGCGTGAGCGTGCGGTGCAGGTGCGTGGAAGCCTCGTAGTGCACGGTGATCATGTCGGCACCGGCGTCGGCGTACCAATCGACCGTCTCGTCGGGGTTCGTCACCATGAGGTGCGCGTCGACCGGTACATCGGTGGAGCGCTTGACGGCCTTAAGGATGTCAACGCCAAAGGTGAGGTTGCCGGTAAAGTGACCGTCCATAACGTCGAAGTGCACGTAGTCGGCACCGGCGATCTTGTCGAGTTCGCCCTTGAGGTTGGCCATGTCGGCCGAAAGGACAGACGGAGCGATTTTAATGGAACCCATGGTAGAAGCCTTTCTGCGCTAGTCGGTGAGTCCGTAGAACTCTTGAGAAGGGACGCGATCGGTGAGAATCTCGAGCGCCCTATCCAAAGTAACACCGTTGTAGAGCGTTTGCTCCACGGCAAAGGTGAGCGGAATGTCTACGCCCAGTGAACGGGCAAGCTCACTGACGCTGCGGGCCGCGACGGCGCCCTCGACCACCATATGCGTACGTGCCTGGTACTCGTCGAGCGAGACGCCGTGGGCAAACTCGTAGCCAAAGGTGCGGTTGCGCGAATGCTCGGAGGTGCAGGTGGCAATGAGGTCACCCATGCCGGCAAGACCCATGCAGGTCATGGCTTGACCGCCGCGGGCGTGAACCAGACGGCTGATCTCGGCCAGGCCGCGCGTCATGATGAGGGCGAGCGTGTTGTCGCCCGCGCCGAAGCCGGCGGAGATGCCGCACACGATGGCGATGACGTTTTTCATAGCGCCGCAAACCTCGACACCGGTCATATCCTGCGACAGGTAGATGCGGAAGGCCGTGGACAGCAGCAGCTCCTTAAAGGTCTCCCCTACCTGCGCATCTTTGCTGGCGATGACGGCGGCAGAAAGCCCGCCACGGCAGATCTCCTCGGCATGGTTGGGGCCCGAGAGGGCCGCCACACGCCGCTCGTTGCCGATCTCGCTGGCGATGACCTCACTCATAAGCAGGCCGGATTCGGGCTCAATACCCTTGGTGAGGCAGAGTGCCGGGGTGTCGGCGGCGATGAAGGGTGCTGCCTGATGGCATACGCTGCGCAGGTGCGTGGAGGGCACGGCAAAGATGATGGCCTCGGCGCCGTCGAGCGCCTGCGACAGGTCCGTGGCGGCGACAACGTTGCCGGGCAGCTCGTAGTCCACCAGATACCGGGGATTGCGGTGCTCGGCATTGATGCCGGTGGCCGTTTGCTCGCTGTGGGCCCACATGGTCACGCGCTCGGCTCGCTCGGCGGCGAGGCCGGCGACGGCGGTTCCCCAGGAGCCGGAGCCAATCAGCGCAACATTCATGACTCTCTCCTACTTATCGTCGGGCTCGGTGACGCGCTTGGTAAACGAGAGCTTGGACTCCTTACCGGCCATGAGCTTTTGGATATTCGAGCGATGGGCCCACACCACGGTGATACCGATCATCGCCATGCAGAACTTGAGGCCTAGGCTGCTGTACGGAAAGACCGCGCAAGCAGCGATAGGAAGTCCGATGGCTGCGGCAAGCGAACCCACTGACACATACTTGGTGATGGCGACGGCTACGATAAACATGCCCAGCAGCGACAGGCCAATAGGCCAGTACCAGGCGAGGATGACACCCAGACCAACTGCGATACCCTTGCCGCCATGGAAGTTAAGGTAGGGCGAGAAGATATGGCCCCACACGGCTGCCAGGCAGACGACGCCAAGCATCCAGTCGCCGGCGGCGCCGGGGGCCATGATGCTCACGGGGAAGCCATAGCCCACGCTCGCGATGAGCGGGCGCGCGATAAGGACACAGATGGCGCCCTTAAGGCAGTCGAGCAGCAGGGTGAGCGCGGCCACCCTGGGGCCGGCCACGCGCAGGGCGTTGGTGGTGCCGATGTTGCCGGAACCCGCCTTGCGAATGTCGGTGTGGTTGAACACGCGGCCCAGGATCAGGCCAAACGGAATCGCCCCGATAAAGAACGAGACCACGGCGCAGATGGCGGTCAGCAGAATCGGATTATGCATCCTTTTGCTCCTTCTTCCTAAAGAAGAGTCGAATGGGCGTGCCGGCAAAGTCGAAGGTCGAGCGCATGCGGTTCTCTACGTAGCGCTGGTAGGTGTCGTTGACCAGGTCGCTGTGGTTGACGAAGAACGTAAACGTCGGCGGGTTGACGCCCGTTTGGGTCACGTAGTGCATACGCAGGCGGCGCTTGCCGTCCACCACGGTATGGCCAAACTCGCGCAGGTCGGTGAGGAACGTGTTGAGGCGCGAGGTGCTGATCTTTTGCGAGCGTGTCTTTTCGGCGGCGTCGACCATCGCCCAGATCTTCTCGACGCTGCGGCCAGTGAGGGCAGAGATGCGCAGGTACTGGGCCCAGGGAGCCATGACGCCCAGACGGCGGTCGATGGTCTCCATGCAGGCCTCGCGCTTACGGTCGTCGTCGAGCAGGTCCCACTTGTTGAGCAGCACAACGATGGCACAGCCGCGCTCGATGGCAAGACCCATGACCTTCTGGTCCTGTTCGGTAACGCCCACGGAGGCGTCGACGACGAGCAGCGCCACGTCGGCGCGGTCGATGGCGCGCAGGCCGCGGACCATCGAGTAGTACTCGATGTTCTCGTACACGGTGCTCTTCTTGCGGATGCCCGCGGTGTCGACCATGCGGTAGTGCTTGCCGTTGCGCTCCACGACGGTGTCGATGGCGTCGCGCGTGGTGCCGGCAATGTTGGACACGATAGAGCGGTCGGCGCCCAGGATGCGGTTGAACAGCGAGGACTTACCGGCGTTGGGGCGGCCGATGATGGCCACGTTCAGCGCATCGGGGAACTCAGCGGCGACCTCGTCCTCTTCCTCCGGAAGCAGGGCCACGATATCGTCGAGCAGGTCGCCCGTGCCGTGGCCATGCAGGGCCGAGAGGGGCGTGGGCTCACCGATGCCGAGCGAATAGAACTCCCAGATGCTGTCGTTCTCGCGTTCGGGGTTGTCGAGCTTGTTCACCAGCAGAAAGACCGGCTTGTCGCAGCGCTTGAGCATGCGAGCGACCGACTCGTCCTCCTCGGTGACGCCGGTGCGGCCGTCGACCACAAACAGGATGACGGCGGCTTCCTCGGCGGCGGCGAGGGCCTGGTCGCGGATAGACGTGGCAAAGACGTCGTCGCTCTTGAGCGGCTCGATACCGCCCGTGTCGACGATGGTGAACTCGCGGCCGTTCCAATCGGCCGTGTGATACGAGCGGTCGCGAGTAACGCCGCGGGACTCATGGACGATGGCGTCCGAGGTCTGGGCCAGGCGGTTAACGAGCGTGGACTTGCCCACGTTGGGGCGTCCGACGACGGCGACGATAGGTTTCATCTGCACTCCTTTAATGGGTAGGGTCAGTGGAAATGTTAGAGTCCGCGGGCACAATGCCAAGGATATGCTCCAGGGTATCGAGCAGCTCATGCGGCATGGTCGATACCACATGGACCTCGGCGCCGCGACTGGTAAGGCTTGCGAGTAAATCGTCACGATGATACTCGTCAAGCGTCATGCCGTCAGCGTTGAACATGAGCTTAGGCACAAAGAGCATAACCCCCGACAGATCTTGGGGCAGCTGCTCCAGAATGTCACACGCGACGATGAGGCCGGTTACGTCCACGTTGCCACCAAAGTAGCGGTTTTTGATGGCCGTGACAGTGCCGGCGAGACCATGCGGCGACTCCACAAAGCGCGCCACGGTGTCGCGCGCGCTGGCGCCGGAGAGGCACAGCAGGTGCTGGCTGCGGGCGGCGATGGCCTCGCGGACGCGGGCCAGTCGCTCGGCATCGGTAGCCAGCACGTCGTCGGTCTCGTCTAGATACGAGCGGATCATGCCGATGCCGTCGTAGTACTGCGGGTAACCGTCGTAAAAGTCTGCCTCGGGAGGATCGATGCCGGCGTCCAGATAGAACTCGTCGCTCATCTGGAAGGTGTGGCGGCCAAAGCGCTCGAAGGCACGGTCCTGGTAGGGACGGATCATGGCAATGGTCTCGCGCGCTAGCTCGGGCTTGTCGCTGTAGGACCAGCTAAAACGGTTCTGATGCTTGGTAAAGCCGAGCGGCACGATGCCCAGGCTTGTGATTTGCTCGTGCTCCTCGCAAAAGCGCAGGGTCTTTTCCAGCTCCTCGCCGTCGTTCATGCCGGGGCACAGCACAATCTGCGCATGAATCTCGATGCCGGCGGCCATGATTGCCTCGAGCACGTCCATGCCACGTTGGGCGTTGCGGCCCATCATGCGGCGGCGGACGTCGGGGCTCACGGCGTGGACCGACACGTTCATGGGGCTCATGTTGCGTTGGATGACGTTTTGCACGTCCTCGTCGGAGAGGTTCGTGAGCGTGACAAAGTTGCCCTGCAAAAAGCTCAGGCGGTAGTCGTCATCGCGAATATAGAGCGTGGAGCGGCCGCCCTTGGGCAGCATGGTCATAAAGCAGAACACGCAGGCGTTGACGCAGGTACGCATGCCGTCGAAGATGGGGCCATCGAACTCCAAACCCCAATCCTCGCCGGGAAAGCGGTCGAGCTCGACGGGGGCGACGGTGCCGTCGCGCGGGTCGAAAACCTCGAGGTCGACGGTATCATCGTCGGCCTCCCAGAGCCACACGATCATGTCGGTGAGCGCCTCGCCGTTGACCGTGAGCACGCGCATGCCCGGCTCGATACCCACATCCCACGCGGGCGATTCGGGACGCACGTTCTTTACGAGCGCGCCCTCACCCGGCTCGGGGTCGCGGCTGCGCCCGTAATCGGCCACCTCGGCGGCATATGCGGGTACGGTCTGGTCCATGGTTAGCGGCAAAGCTCCTTGATGCGCGCGACGGCGCGCTCGATGTGTTCTTGCGGGGTGGAGGCTCCGGCAGTGATGCCGATGTGGTGAGCGTCGGTAAACCACGCGGCCTGGAGCTCGGAAGCTTCCTCGATGTGATGCGTGTGCTCGCAGGCGACTGCGCAAATCTGAGCCAGGCGGCGGGTATTGCCCGAGTTCTTGCCGCCCACGACGACCATGCAGTCGCAGCGGTTGGCAAGTGTGGCTGCTGCCTGTTGGCGTTCGCTCGTGGCGGCGCAGATGGTGTTGATCACACGCAGCTCCTGCACGCGCGGGGTGATACTCGCCACGACCTCGGCGAGGTTCTGCGCGGTCTGGGTGGTCTGCACGACGAGACCCACCTTGCCCTTGAGCGACAAGGCGTTGGCGTCGGCGGCACAGCTCACGACCTGCGCGTCATTACCGGCGTGGCCCAGGATGCCCTCGACCTCGGGGTGGCCCGGCTCGCCCACGACGATCACGCGGTAGCCTTCGCGTACCAGGCGCTCGGCGGCCACGTGGACCTTCTTGACGTAAGGGCAGGTGGCGTCGACGACGTTAAGGTCACGCTCGCGAGCGGCATCGATCACCTGCGGCACCACGCCGTGGGCGCGGATGATCACGGTGCCCGATGCGGCGTCGTCCAGGGTCTCTGCCAGACCAACGCCTGCCTCAGCAAGCTCGCGCACCACGATGGGGTTATGGATGAGCGGACCCAAGGTATGGACCTGATTGCACTCCCCTGCCTGCGGCGCAGCGGCCAGCGCCATATCGAGTGCACGCTGTACGCCGTAGCAAGTGCCGGCGTGGGCGGCGATCTCGATGGTAGGCGCGGTTGCCTGGTCGGACGCGGTCACGGCAGTGTTCGTCACGTTCTCGCTCATGGCTAGAACCTGCCCGGATGCTCGGCGCACAGCTCGTCTCGCATGGCGTAGACGCGGTTCATGGCCTCGGACTCAAACCAAGTCAGGCGCTCCGTACGCTTAAGCCCGGCCGGCGCGTCCGAAAGCGCGACGGCCTTGCCGGCACGAATCCAGCACTTCTTGGGACGCATGAGCTTTTTGCCTGCGGGCGTGATGTCGGACCAGCCGCAGATGGCGAGCGGGTTGACGGGCGCCTTGCCCATCTGAGCGATGAGCGCAAAGCCGCCGTGGACCTCTGGCTTGATCTCGCGCGAGCGGATGCGCGTGCCCTCGGGGAAGATCAGGACGTCCTCGCCGCGCTGCAGCGCATGCTGGGCGGCGCGCAGGCACTTCATATCGGCAGTACCGCGCTCCACGGGGATGCCGCCAACGCGGCTAAAAGCCCAGCGCACAATCTTGCTCTTGGCGAACTCGGACTTAAAGATAGGGCGAATGCGGCGGCCGCCAAAGAACAGCGCCGTCTCCACGGCCAAGAGCTCAGCCATCGAGGTGTGGTTGCAGATGACCACGCTGCCGCGGCCTTCCTGGCGCTCAAACAGCAGGTCGGCGTCCTCGACCTTCCAACGCCACATGAGCTTGGAGAAGGCCCACAGAATAGCCATGACCACCACGACGGTGCCGCGGATGAGCGCCGGGAACTCGGCGTAGGGGGCGTTGTAGTAATCCTCGGGCGTCTGTTTAAACAGGCGCATGGGCTACCTCCTTTGGTTGATGAGGTCCTCGATAATGCGGACGACCTCATCGATGGTGTGGGCGGTGGAGTCGACGTGCACGGCGTCCGGGGCGGGCACGAGCGGGGCGACCTCGCGGCTGCTGTCAAGCTTGTCGCGCTGCTTGAGGGCGTCGAGGGTCTCGTCGACTTCGGCCTCGAGTTGCGCGGGCGTGAGCGGCTGGGCGTCGTTTTGGTGACGCTGCAGCACGCGGCGGCGGGCGCGCTCGCGCGGGTCGGCGGTCAGGAAGACCTTGACCTGCGCGTTGGGGAACACGACGGTTCCGATGTCGCGACCCTCGGCCACGATATCGCGGTCCTCGGCGGCGCGGCGCTGGTGGATGAGCATGGCGGCGCGCACGCCCGGATAGGCCGATACCTTGGACACGTTGGCGTCGACCTGCGGGGTGCGGATGGCGGCCGAAGCGTCCTGGCCGTCAATGGTCAGGCGCGTGTCCTCGCCGGTACCGTTGGTAAAGCGAATCTCGATCTGCTCGGCGAGGGCGTCGATAGCCGCCTCGTCGTCCAGATCGATGCCGCGGTCGAGCGCGGCGAAGGTGACGGCGCGATACATGGCGCCCGTGTCGAGCTTATTAAAGCCCAGCTGGCGGGCGATTTCCTTGGCGATGGTGGACTTGCCGGAACCGGCGGGGCCGTCGATGGCGACGATCATGCAATGCTTCCTTTCGATGGTTGACGTGCTGGTATGGTTCGCGGGTGCTGGGGCGCGGCGGGTTGCCTAGCCTGTGTAGCGCTCGCGGTAGGTGTTGCGCTTGGGTGCGGAGCCGTGGCTGCCGTGGTGACGCGTGCGGCTGGCGGGCGTGTCTTGGGGCTTGCCGCCGTTGCTCTTGGCGCTCGCCTGCTTGGGCGGGATGCCGCCGGCCTTGAGGATCTGCACCTCGCGGTCGGTGAGCTCGCGCCACGAGCCCTTGGCCACGCCCTCGAGCTCAAGGCCGGCAAAGTTGCAGCGATGCAGGCGGATTACCGGATGGTGGATCTTGCTCAGCATGCGCTTGACCTGGTTCTTGCGCCCCTCGCGGATGATGATCTCCACGGCGGTGGTACCGGGCTTGACGCCTTGTGGAGCCACGGCCACGGCCTCGCGCGCGTTGATGACGCGGCAGATTGCCGGCTGGCACAGGCCGTCGTCGAGCTCGATGCCACGGCGGAGCGGGTCTAGATCGTGGTCGGACAGCTGGCCGTCAACGAGTGCCTGGTAGGTCTTATAGACATGCTTGCTGGGGTGCAGCAGGTCCTGCGACAGGTCGCCGTCGGTGGTAAAGAGCAAAAGGCCTGTGGTGTCGCGGTCCAGGCGGCCCACCGGGAAAAGTCCCGGAAAGCGGCCGCGGGGGACCAGGTCGGCCACGCAAGGGCGCTCCTGAGGGTCGCTCATGGTGGTGAGGTAGCCCGTCGGCTTATAGAGCATCAGGTACACGGCGCCCTGGTTGAGCTTGACGGGCATGCCATCGACCTCGATATGGTCGCAGTCGACGTCGACCTTGGTGCCCAGCTCGGTCGCGACCTCGCCGTTGACGGTCACGCGGCCGGCGGTCATTAGGTCCTCCGAGCCACGGCGGCTCGCCACGCCCGCGCGCGCCAAAAAGCGCTGCAGGCGCATGGTGTGCGGATAGACGGGCTGTGCGTCGGTTGCGGGTACTGCGTTGCCCATGGCGCGCGTCTCCCCTACTTCGTTAGTCCTCGTCATGCAAATCCTCCGAGGTCTCGTCGACGACCAGGGTTTCCAAGTCCTCGACTGCCTCAACATCTTCAACATCGGTATCGAGCAGTTCGCGCTCTTCGTCCAGGTCCTCGGCCTGCTCCTCGAGCGTGGACTGAATGCTGCGGCCGCTCAGGCGCTCGCGGATAAACTGGCGCGATTGCTCGTCGGGGGCAAACTGCTCCAGATCGGGCAGGTCGCGGGTGGAGCGCAGACCGAACTTTTCCAAGAAGGCGTTGGTCGTGCCGTAGATGATCGCCTGACCGCGCTGGGGGTCGCGGCCGAGCTCGCGCACCAGACCCTTGTCGACGAGCGACGCGATGACGCCGTCGGAGTTGACGCCGCGGATGCCCTTGACCACCTCGCGCGTCACGGGCTGGTGGTATGCGATGACGGCCAGGGTTTCGAGCGCCGCCTGCGACAGCTTTTGCGTGTCCCAGCTCAGCACGTAGGCCTCGACCACGTCATGGTAGGCGGGATGCGTGAACAGGCGCCAGCCGCCGGCGACCTCGCGCAGCTGAAAGCCGCGGTTGGCCTCCTCGTACTCAACCTTGAGCTCGGCGAGCAGCGACGCGCACTCGCCGGGGGCGATATCCAGCGCGCCTGCCAGCGCGGGCGCGCTCACCGGGTCGCTCGACACCAGCAGCAGCGCCTCGAGGGCGCCTTTGAGGCTGTTTGCCTCCAGCGTTGAAAGGGTTGACATGGTTGCCGCTCCTATTCGGTGAGCTCGGGGCCCTCGCCGGGCACGTATGCCTCGGCGCCCTCGACGCGGTTGATTTGAATGGTTCCAAAGATCTCGTCCTGGCTCAGCGTGAGCGAGCCGCGCTTGGCGAGCTCGAGCATGGCCAGAAAGGTAACGACGAGCTGCTCGGTGGTGGCATCGCCGTCCAACAGCTCGCGGAAGGTGCAGGTTTGGTGCGCCATGGTAAAGCGGTCGACTGAGGCCACGGTCAGGTCGAGCGGCACGCGATGCGGTGCCACGTGCTCGGCCTCCAGCAAGAAGGTCTGTCGCTTGCCGTCCAGGTCGGCACAGATGACGGCCAGACCGCGCAGGGTGATGCCGGCCAGGTAGTCGGGCATGAGCCCCAGGAACTCGGGGTCGGGGCCGGCCACACGCGGGTGCATGCGGCTTTCGGCCTGCATGCGGGCACCGAGGGCCGCAGCCGCGCCTTTAAACTGCTTGTAGGCGATCAGGCGCTGGATCAGGACCTCGCGTAGGGCGTCGCCGTCGAGCGTGCTGAGCTCCTCAAGGTCTTCGTCGAACTCGTCATCGTCGTCATCAGCTTTGCGCGGGGCTTCCTGCGGCACCAGCGAGGCGGCCTTGATGTCCAAAAGGGTTGCCGCGACCAGCAAAAAGTCGCTCGCCACGTCCAGGTCCAACGCCTCGATGCGCTCGGCCTCGGCAAGGTACTGCTCGGCCACCTCGCTGATGGAGATAGCGCCGATATCAACTTTTTGGCGGGTAACCAGCTGCAGCAGCAGGTCGAACGGTCCGCTGTAGACCTGCGTCGACACGCGATACGACATCTTCGACCTCCTTTGACGGCGCCTTCGCGGCGCGGTTTGGGTGCATGTTTCGACCGTTTTGCACGGTCGAACTGTAAGTTTACCTTAGATGCCGGCGATTGCGAAGTTGAGCAGCTGCTCGGCAAGCGGATACACGGTAACGTCGAAATAACGGCCGATCACGTCGATGCCGGTCCACATGGGCAGCAGGTACAGCACCAGGATGAGGATGGGCATGGCGTATTGCTGCAGGCGGTAGTAGTTGGCGAGCGCCTTGCCCTTGAGGAAGGGCACGATGATCGACGAGCCGTCGAGCGGCGGGATCGGGATGAGGTTGAAGAACGCGAGTGACAGGTTGACTACGATGAACGTGGCGCCGAAGTTCATGATCTGCGATGCCACGGCAAAGGACATGCTGGTGTAGAGGTTGCCATAGGTCAGGCGCATGAGGGCGGCAGCAAGACACGCGAGTGCGATGTTCGATGCGGGGCCGGCTACGCTCACCAGGACCTCGTCGCGCTTGGGGTGCTTGAGGTTGTTGAGGTAGACGGGCACAGGTTTGGCAAAGGCGAATACGGGACCGCCGGCGGCAAGCATAAGCAGCGGCAGGATGATGGTGCCAAACGGGTCGATATGGTTGAGCGGGTTGAGCGACACGCGGCCGCGCGAACTCGCCGTCTTATCGCCGAGCGCCCAGGCTGCGGCGGCGTGCGCGCTCTCGTGGATCACGATGCCAACGATGACGGCAACGGCGCTGGCAAGCAGGTTCATGAGGTAGCTGCTGGACATGGCACTCCCCTAGCGGACGCGGCGCGAGGCGCGCGTGAGCAGGTAGTCAATTACAAACAGGATCACAGCGACGATGGCGTAATCTAAGCGGAACACGCCGCCAAAGGGCGACGTGATGACGCCGTAGCCGGCGATGGCGCTCGGCAGCGCGCGTGAAAGCTCAACGACAAAGCCTACGATCTGCAGCTTGGCGGTCAGGCCGCTAAAGCACAGCAGCACGGTCATCGCACTCATAAAAATGCCGCAGATGCGACAGGCGATGGCGATGACGCTCATCGCCACGGCAGTGGCCTTACGAGAGTTCACGCGCGGTCTCCTCTTCGATCTGGGTGGAAAGCTCGAGCCATTCGTCCTCGAGCTTGGGCAGCTCTTGCTTAAGGCCGTTATATTCCCCCAGCGCGGCGTTGAACTTTTCCTGATCGGCATAAAGCTCTTCGCTCGCCATCAATTCCATAAGCTCGTCATAGCGGGCGCGCTTTTTGTCGAGCTCCGCCTCGATCTTCTTGAGCTGGTTGCGCACGCCCTTGAGCTTTTTGTTGAGCGCGGCGCGGGCCTGGGCCTCGGCGCGCTTCTGCTCCTTGGTCTTTTTGCCCTCTGCAGGCTTGGAAACGACGGCGGGCGCATCGGGTTGGGCCGCGGTGACCTTGGCGGACTTGGCCGTGGCCGGTGTGCTCTCCCCTGCTGCCTCGGCGGCGGCGCGGGCCGCGAGGTCCTCGCGCTTGTAGAGATAGTAGTCGTAATCGCCGTCGTAGACCGTGACCTTGCCGTCGCGGATGTCGATGACGCGGTTGGCCACAGCGCGTACTAGGTGCTCGTCGTGGCTGATCAGCACGATGGTGCCGGGGAAGTTTTGCAGGGCGTTCTCGAGCATGTCCACCGAGTCGATGTCCAGGTGGTTGGTGGGCTCGTCCAGGCACAGAAGCGCCTCGGGGGCCACGAGCATTTTGGCGAGCGCTAGGCGCGCCTTTTCGCCACCGGAGAGGACGCGAACCTGCTTCTCGATGGAATCGTTGTCGCTAAACAGGAAGGCGCCCAGCAAGCTGCGCTGCTGCGGCACGGTCCACTTGGGCGTGACGGTGTCGATCTCTTGCAGGACGGTGTTGGACTCGGTCATGCCTTCGAGCGCGTGCTGGGCGTAGTAGGCCACGCCCACGTTGGTGCCCAGGTCGCGGGTGCCGGTGGTGGGCGGCTCTAGGCCGGCGAGGATCTTCATGAGGGTGGACTTGCCGGCGCCGTTGGGGCCGACGAGCGCCACGTGCTCGCCGCGGTAGAGCTTGAGGTCGATATCGCTGTAGATGTGCTTGTCGCCGTATGACTTGGATACACCCTCGAGGCCCACGACCATGTCGCCGGAGCGCGGTGGGTCGGGGAACTTAAAGTCGATGTGCTTGTGACCCTCGGGCAGGATGACAAGCTCCTTTTTGATCTGCTCGATCTTGCGGATGCGCTCCTGCGCCTGGGCGGCCTTGGTGGGCTTATAGCGGAACTTGTCGACGAAGACCTGCATGTGGGCGATGTCGCGCTCCTGGGCGGCGCGCTTGGCGCGCATCTGCTCCAGGTTGTCCTCGCGTTGTTTGAGGTAGCTACTGTAGTTGCCGGTGTAGGTGGTAACGCGACGGTTTTCGAGTGCGGCGACGTGGTCGACGCAGGCGTCCATGAAGGCGCGGTCGTGGCTGACGATGAGTACGGCGCCGTCGTAGTTGGCGATAAAGCCGCGCAGCCATTGGACGCTTTCGAGGTCCAGGTGGTTAGTGGGCTCGTCTAGAAGCAGCAGGTCGGGGTGGCGCAGGAAGAGCTTGGCGAGCGCGATGCGCATCTGCCATCCGCCCGAGAACTCGGAGCACGGGCGCTCAAAGTCGGTGACCTTAAAGCCCAGGCCGGACAGGATTTTGCGGGCGTTGCTCTCGAGCTCGTAGCCGCCCAGGTGCTCAAAACGGTCCTGGACCTGGCCGTACTCGTTGAGGAGTGCGTCGACGTCCTTGCCCTGCTCGGAGAGCTCGGTGATCTGGGCCTGCAGCTCGTTAGCGCGCTCGCCCATGCGGCGGATTTCCTTGGCGGCGGCCATGACCTCGGCAAGGATGGTGGTGTCCTTTTGCTCCAGATTAGTTTCCTGCTCTAGGTAGCCTACCTGGCAGTCCTTGGCGTACTGGACCTGGCCGGCGTCGGGGCTGTCGATGCCCATGATGATTTTGAGCATGGTGGTTTTGCCGGCGCCGTTGGGTCCCACGAGCGCGAAGCGCTCGCCGGGGTTGATCTGGAAGGACGCGCCGCTAAAGAGGACGCGCGCGCCGAAGCTTTTTTCGATCTTGTCGACCAGGAGGATCATGGTGCCGCCTTTGACCTTGTGTGCCTATAT
>CALBOJ010000019.1 GCA_937896835.1 uncultured Collinsella sp. | reverse complement strand
CCATGTCTCAAGAAACCATCCGCGCGGCCGAGCGTGCCGCGGGACAGGTGAACACCATGTCGACGTATGATCCGGACTCCGACCAGCTGCATGAGGAATGTGGCATTTTCGGCGTATGGGCGCCCGATCGCGACGTGGCTCGACTGACGTACTTTGGCCTGCGTGCGCTGCAGCACCGTGGCCAGGAATCGGCGGGAATCGCCGTGGGTGACGGCGGCACGGTTATGGTCCGCAAGGATCTGGGCCTGCTCGACCGCGTGTTCTCCAATGCCGACCTGTCGACGCTCTCCGGTCAGCTGGCCGTGGGTCATGTGCGCTACGGCACCGCCGGCGCCAAGAGCTGGGAAGCCTCTCAGCCGCATCTTTCCACCATCAACAGCGTCATTATCGCGCTTGCTCACAACGGCACTCTGGTCAACACCGACGAGTTGCGCCGTCAGCTGATCGAGCTGGGCGTGCCGTTCCTCTCCAATTCGGATTCCGAGGTCGCGACCAAGCTTATCGGCTACTTTACCCAGCGTACGGGCCACCTGCGCGAGGGTATTCGCAAGACCATGGAGCTCGTGCGCGGCGGCTACGCCATGACGCTCATCAACGAGCAGGCGCTCTACGCATTCCGCGATCCACACGGCATTCGCCCGCTCGTGCTGGGCAAGCTGGTGGACGAGGGTCTGGACCAGGCCGATGCCGCAGCCGTTTCGCAGCTGCCGTCGCAGGACGGCGCCGCGACGGTCGACTCCGCCGTCCGTGTCACGCGCGCCGGCGGCTGGGTCGTTGCTTCCGAGACCTGCGCACTCGACATCGTGGGTGCCGAGTACGTCCGTGACGTCCGTCCCGGCGAGATCTTGCGCATCAGCGCCGAGGGCCTGGTATCCGAGCAGGGCGTGCCTGCAGCCGAAGAGCCCGCCAACTGCATCTTTGAGCAGGTCTACTTTGCCCGCCCCGACTCCATCATGAACGGCAAGAGCGTCTATGCCTGCCGTTACGACATGGGTCGTCAGCTGGCACATGAGGAGCCCGTCGAGGCCGACCTGGTCATCGGCGTGCCCGACTCCGGCCTGCCGCCCGCGGAGGGCTATTCGCACGAGAGTGGCATTCCCTTTGGCGAGGGCCTTATCAAGAACCGCTACGTGGGCCGTACGTTTATCGAGCCTACGCAGGAGCTGCGTGCCATGGGCGTGCGTATGAAACTCAACCCGCTGCGCGACAACATCGAGGGTAAGCGCCTGGTCGTTATCGACGACTCCATTGTGCGCGGCACCACCATGGTGCAGCTCGTCAAGATGCTGCGCAACGCCGGCGCCAAGGAGATTCACATCCGCATCAACTCGCCCGAGGTCATCTGGCCGTGCTTCTACGGTATCGATACCGACGTGCAGTCGCAGCTTATCAGCGCCAACAAGACGGTCGACGAGATTTGCGAGTATATCGGCGCCGATTCGCTGGCCTTCCTTTCGGTCGAGGGCCTGCTGAAGGTCATGCCCAAGGGCGGCTACTGCGACGCGTGCTTTACCGGCCGCTATCCCGTGGCGATTCCCGAGAGCTTTGGCCGCGATAAGTTCATGGAGGGCTTTAAGCCCCGCAACCTGGACAAGCCGCTGCACTTTGACGACGACGCCGTGGTCGAGAAATATGTCGACCGCAGCTGGGAAGAGGAGCACGGCGAGGCCTAAAACCTGCCATGTAGGGACAGGTTTATTTTGGTAGGTTTTACCTGCTGTTTTGTTGATATGACGGCGCGTGATGTTATGGCGTGCGCCGAAATGACGCAACTATGAGCACCGGTTGGCGTCTGTGCGTCAAACGGTAGTGGGAGAGGAAGGCACAGATGAGCGACAGCAAGCATGTGACGTACGAGGACGCCGGCGTCGATACCGCCGAGGGCGGCCGCGCCGTCGACGCTATTAAGCAGATGGTCAAGGACACCAACCGCCCCGAGGTCATCGGCGGCATCGGTGGCTTTGGCGGCCTGTTCTCGGCCGCCGCGCTTAAGGATATGGAAGACCCGATCCTGATCAGCGGTACCGACGGCGTGGGCACCAAGCTCGTGCTCGCCCAGATCATGGACCGTCATGAGACGGTGGGCCAGGACCTGGTCGCCATGTGCGTCAACGACATTTTGGCTTCGGGCGCCGAGCCGCTGTTCTTCTTGGACTACGTTGCCATTGGCCACATTGAGGCCGAGCACATGGCAAAGATCATCAAGGGCGTTGCCGACGGCTGCAAGCTCGCGGGCTGCGCGCTCGTGGGCGGCGAGATGGCCGAGCACCCGGGCGTCATGGCTCCGGCCGATTACGACCTCGCCGGCTTTACCGTGGGCGTCGTCGACCGTCCCAAGATGCTCGACCCCGCAAACGTCCGCCCGGGCGATGTGATCCTGGGTCTGCCTTCCACCGGGGTGCACTCCAACGGCTACTCGCTCGTGCGTAAGGTCATCGGTGTCGACGGCATCAAGCCGGGTACGCCCGAGGCCGCCGCTAAGGCCGAGGAGCTGAGCCGTCCGCTCGAGGAGCTCGGCGGTGCATCGCTGGCAGACGCTCTGCTGGCCCCCACGCGCATCTACGTCAGGCCGATTCTGGAGCTGCTGCGCGGTGGCGCCAACGTGCACGCCATCGCCCACATCACCGGCGGCGGCATTACCGAGAACCTCAACCGCGCGCTCGCCGACGACGTCGACGCTGTGGTCACCCGCAACGGTGCCGAGATGGGTTGGGACGTTCCGCCCGTCATCACCTACGTGTCGCGCCAGGCCGAGCTTGCGCCCAACGAGGCATGCAAGACCTTCAACATGGGCGTCGGCCTGTGCCTGATCGTTGCCCCCGAGGACGAGGCCGCGGTGACCGAGGCCCTGGTCGCGCTGGGCGAGAAGCCGTTCCGCGTGGGCGAGTGCGTCGAGGGCTCCGGTAAGGTCGTGTACTCCGATGAGCGCTAACGAGCAGATGGCTGCCGCCGAGGGCCTGGACTTTGTGCCCTATACCCGTCCGACCGGCACCGATACGGCCGAGCCGCTTAAGATCGGTGTGCTCATCAGCGGCTCCGGCACCAATCTGCAAGCGCTGATCGATCTGATTGCCGCCGGCAAGCTCAATGCTTCGATTGAGCTTGTGGTGTCGAGCCGTCCTTCGGCTAAGGGTTTGCAGCGCGCTGAGCGCGCGGGCATCCAGACGCTCACGCTGTCCAAGGATGTCTATGCCGACCCCATCGCCGCCGACGAGATCATCGCGCACGAGCTTCTCGAGCGCGGCTGCGAGTATGTGGTCATGGCCGGCTACATGCGCATGGTGCACACACCGCTGCTGGCGGCGTTTCCCAACCGCGTGGTCAACTTGCATCCGGCGCTGCTGCCGAGCTTTACCGGTGCGCATGCGATTGACGATGCCTTTGCGCGTGGCGTCAAGGTGACCGGCGTGACCGTGCATTTTGCCAACGAGGTCTACGACAACGGCCCCATCATCGCTCAGCGTGCGCTGGCTGTTGAGGAGGGCTGGGATGTCGATACGCTCGAGGAGCACATCCACGCGATTGAGCACGTGCTGTATCCCGAGGTCGTGCAAATGCTCGCTGACGGCCGCGTCCACGTGCTGGAGAGCGGCAAGGTCGCAATTGACGCGCCTCGCGGCTAGCGGCGCACAGTACAATTTAGCCGAGTAGTCAGGGTGGTCATTGGCGCCAAGGCGCGCGTGGCCACCTTTTGTTTTGGGTAGTCATCGGGGACGTTCCTGAATGACTAGGTGAGAGAGGTGAGCGCATGGCGGATAACGAAGCGCTGTTTACGCCTGAGCTGGTGTTTTTTGATTGGGAGTGTGCGACGCCGGATGAGGTGTTCGCGCGGCTTGAGGGCGAGCTTGCCCCGCGCGGCTACATTGCGTCCGGCTGGCTCGACGCCGTTCGCTCGCGCGAGGATGCCTATCCCACGGGTCTTGCCATGCCGGCGGCAAACATTGCCATTCCGCATACCGATCCGGGGTTTGTGGCCAAGCCCTATATCGCGGTGGTGAAGCCCGCCGCGCCCGTGATATTTAACGCTATGGCTGGCATGGGCGCTCCGGTGCCGGCGCAGATCGTCATCAACCTGGGCATTGCCGAGCCGGGCGGCCAGGTCGAGGCCCTGCAGGCGCTCATGAATATCTTTATGGACGCCGATGCCGCAGCCGACGTGCTCGGCCAGACCACGCCCCAGGGCATGGTCGACGCCATCCGCCGTCACTTCTAAGGTGGGGCTAAACCGGCACCTAGGGACGTTCCTTATGTGCCGGCACTTGGGGACTGTCCCTAACTGTCGGCAGAAAAGGAACGTCCCTAACTGCCGGCTGCCAGAGCTGTCCCCTTTGCACCAAAATGGTGCAGATTAACCTGTCCCCAATGCACCAAGCGTGCCGCGGGGGCTGCGTTGTGACACAATGGCGTTTGTTCGATTCGTTATGCGAAAGGCCAACTATGGCAAATAAGAAAAAGAACCTCGCACCCGAGCCGACGCCCGAGCAGCAGGCTCGCGCCGCCTCCAGCTCTCGCAAGAAGCAGCGCAAGACCCGCGTGTCCAAGACCGTCAAGATCGTTCTGGTGGTCATCGGCGTGCTGGCAATGCTGCTTTCCGTCTCGGCCATGGCGTGCTCCGGCCTGATGTCGCAGGCAGAGGATACCTCGGGCTACAAGCTTACCGGCGGTGTAGCTGCCACTATCAACGGCACCAACCTCACCGAGGACACCGTGACCAAGCAGATCATGAGCATGCGCACGTCCTACGGCTACACCAAGGACAAGGACTGGGCACAGTATCTGGTCGACAACGACCTCACGCCCAAGAAGTACCGCAAGCAACTCATCGACTCCTACACGCAGCAGATTCTGCTTCAACAGGCACAGAAGGAGAACGGCGTGACGGTGTCGGACGAGGAGGTCGAGAAGGCTTGGAAGGACGCGTGCAAGAGCGCGGGCGGTGCCAAGGCCTTTAAGAAGACCCTTAAGACCTACGGCTACACCGAGGACACCTACAAGGACTCGCTCAAGGAGAGCCTGGCGCAGCAAAAGCTTAAGGATGCGGTAGCGCCCACAAGCAAGCCCAAGGACAGCGAGATTGTCGATTACATCAACGAGAACCTGTCCAACTACAATGACGCCCGTCGCTCGTCGAACATCCTGATCAAGGTTGATTCCGACGCTTCCGACGAGGACAAGGCTGCCGCCAAGGCCAAGGCGCAGGAGTGCCTGGACAAGATCAACTCCGGTGAGCTGAGCTTTGAGGATGCCGTTGAACAGTACTCCGAGGACACCGGTTCCAAGGAGAAGAAGGGCGATGTGGGCTGGGATAAGCTCACCACCTTTGTCGACAGCTACCAGACGGCGCTCGAGGGGCTCAACAAGGGCGACGTGAGCGAAGTCGTCGAGTCGACCTATGGCTACCACATCATCAAGTGCACCGACTACTTCCATGTCGATAATCAGGTTGATGACATCAACCAGGTGCCCAAGGACATCAAGAAGTACGTTTCCAACGTGGTGAAGACGCAGGCGGCCAGTACTGCATACAGCGAGTGGCTGGAGCAGTACAAGAAAGACGCCGACATTACCGTCAACCCCATGCCCAAGGATGTGCCCTACAACGTGAGCCTGAAGGGCGTCACCAAGAGCTCGACCGACGATTCGTCGACGACTGAGTAATCATGGGGCGGTGCTCGCGCGAGTGCCGCCCACGCTATTAGAGAGGATTTGCAGATGACCAACGAAGAGCTGCAGAAGGAAATGATCGCGGCCATGAAGGCTAAGGACAAGGTTCGCCTGTCCATCATTCGCCAGGTCAAGGCCGAGGTGAAGAATATCGAGGTCAATGAGCGCCGCGATGTGACCGAGGAAGACGTCAACAGCATGATCAAGCGTCTGATTAAGCAGACGAGCGAGACGCTGGAGATGTCCATCAAGGCCGGCACCGACCAAGAGCGTACCGACAACCTGACCGAGCAGGTCAAGATTCTGGAGAGCCTTCTGCCCGCGCAGGTTTCGGGCGAGGAGCTCGAGGCCCTGATCGAGCAGGTCATCGCCGAGCTGGGCGCCACGTCCAAGAAGCAGATGGGCCAGGTCATGGGCGCTCTGGGTAAGGCCACTGGCGGCAACTTCGACAAGCCTGCCGCGGCCAAGATCGTCGGAGCCAAACTCGCGTAATTTGTTACGCGGTTTTACCAAACCGCGTAACGGCTCGACGCTGCAAACCCGTACACGCGGCAATCTGACGTTCAATTTCAAGGGCGCGACCATAAGGTCTGCGCCCTTTCATTTCACGTCACCTTGCTCGCGTGTACGGGTTTTCGCTGACTTATGCTCAACAAGGGCGGTTGAGCGCTCATTGGGGACAGACTTAAATGAGTGCCCAATGAGCAGGTACTCATTTAAGTCTGTCCCCAATGAGTGCCAACGAGCAGGTGGAAGATTGCGGGTTCTTTACGGGAATGTAGTGTGGGCTGCGGAAACGTGGTTCTTTCCGTACAATAGTTCAACTCGTGTAAACGCAGGGAAGGGACATTCATGGCAGACATGATCGAGATTAAGCATCTCAACAAGTACTTTGGCGACCTGCATGTGCTCAAAGATATCAACCTCACCGTCAAGCGCGGCGAGAAGCTCGTAATGATCGGGCCCTCTGGTTCGGGTAAGTCGACGCTCATCCGCTGCGTCGATTATCTTGAGGAGCCCACGTCGGGCGAGGTCATTATCGACGGCACGCCGCTTACCAAGAAGAATCACCTGGAGATGGCTCGCAAGTACAGCTCCATGGTGTTTCAACAGTTCAACCTGTATCCCAACATGACGGTGCTTGGCAACCTGACGCTCGCGCCCATCAAGCTGCAAAAGAAGAGCAAGGAGGAGGCGACCGAGATCGCCATCGCAGCGCTCAAGCGCGTCGGCATGGCGCATAAGGCCGGCGAGTATCCGCAGAATCTCTCGGGCGGCCAGCAGCAGCGCATCGCCATCGCCCGTGCCCTGTGCACTAAGCAGCCCATCATCCTGTTTGACGAGCCGACCTCGGCACTCGACCCCGAGATGGTGCAGGAAGTCCTGGACGTTATGATTGAGCTCGCGCAGGAGGACATCACCATGATCTGCGTGACGCACGAGATGGGCTTTGCGCGCCAAGTGGCCGACCGCGTCATCTTTATGGAGGACGGCCGCATCCTTGAGGAGGGCACGCCCGAGCACTTCTTCGATAGCCCCGAGAACCCGCGCTGCCGCGAGTTCCTGTCCAAGATTCTGCACTAGGCGCGGTGATGGACATGACGGATATGACGAGGGCGGCCGTGTCGCGCCGTCACTTTTTGCAGCTGGCGGGCGCTGGCATGCTCGCGCTGACGGGGACTGCGCTCACCGGTTGCGGCAACTCCACCAGCGGCGAGGCCTCCGACAAGGGGTCCAAGCTTGCGGCCATCAAGTCGCGTGGCCACCTGAACGCCGGCGTCAAGAAAGACGTTCCCGGCTACGGTTATTACGACACCGCCAAGGGTCGCTTTGAGGGCATGGAAGTCGATTTGTGCTACCAAATCGCCGCTGCCGTCTTTGGCGTGAGCTACAAGGAGGCCCGCGCCCAGGAGCTGGTCGAGTTTACCGATGTAACGCCCAAGACGCGCGGCCCGCTGATCGATAACGGCCAGCTCGACGTGGTCGCGGCAACCTACACCATCACCGACGAGCGCAAGAAGAGCTGGGATTTCTCGACGCCGTATCGCACCGACTACGTGGGACTCATGGTCAAGAAGCGTTCGGGTTTTACCTCGATTGAGGACCTGGACGGCAAGGTCATCGGCGTGAGCCAGGGTGCCACCACGCAGGGCCTGATCGAGCAGATGATCAAGGACAACGGCTTTACCTGTAAGCCCGAGTTTAGGGCCTTTAGCGGCTACCCCATCATCAAGAGTTCGCTCGACGCCGGCAATATCGACGTCTTTGCCATGGACCGCTCCACGCTGGCCGGCTATATGAACGAGACCGTCGAGCTGCTGCAGCCCGAGGTCAAGTTTGGCGAGCAGGGCTACGGCGTGGCGACCAAGAAGGACTGCGACCTTTCGGCCGTGGTCGATCAGGTGATTTGCGATCGCCTGGCCGATGGCTGGCTCGACCAAGAGGTCAAGACCTGGGGTCTTGTATAGGCGCATCGTCCAAGGAAGGAATCAAATGCTCGAAGGATTATTTGACGCCGACCGTTGGTCGACGACATTTCAAAACATGGGGCCCTTCTGGGAGGGCTTTGGCGTGACGCTGCAAGTGGTCGTTGCCGGCCTGCTGCTGTCGCTGGTGCTGGGCACGCTGCTGGGCGTGTTCTCTACCACTCGCTCGCGCGTGCTGCGCGCCATAAGCCGCGTGTACGTGGAGTTTTACCAGAACACCCCGTTGCCCGTGCAGGTGCTCTTTATGTACATGGCCGGTCCGCAGTTTTTGCAGGCCATAACCGGTGCCGACCAGCCGGTGCGCATTGCGCCGTTCGTGCTGGGCTTCTTGGGTGTGGGCCTGTATCACGCGGCCTACATTTCCGAGGTCATCCGCACCGGTATCGAGGCGGTTCCGCGCGGTCAGATGGAGGCGGCCCAGAGCCAGGGCTTCACCCGTGCGCAGGCCTACTGGTACATCGTGCTGCCCCAGACGTTCAAGATCATTCTGCCGCCGCTGTGTAACCAGGCACTCAACCTAGTCAAGAACACGTCGGTGCTGGCGCTTGTGGCCGGCGGCGACCTTATGTACCGTTCCGACAACTTTGTGAGTCTGTACGGGTACCTGCAGGGATACATCGTCTGCTGCCTTATGTATTTCATCATCTGCTTTCCGCTCGCCATGCTGGTGCAGTGGCTCGAGCGCCGCTCCAAGGAGCGTCCGCGCGGCGTGAGCCTGGCCGAGCTGGGACTCGACAACGTAGAGGAGGCCTAGCGCATGGAAATCTTCAACGCGACCAACCTGCTCTACATTTGGGGCGGCTTTGTTAAGACCATTGAGATCTCGGTACTGTCGATCTTTTTCTCGCTCATCTTTGGCACGGTGCTGGCGCTCGTTAAGAGCTATGCGCCCCGTCCGTTCCGTATTTTGGTGAGCGCCTATATCGAGCTGTTCCGCTGCACGCCGAACCTGCTGTGGATCCTGTTTATCTACTTTACGGTGCAGGGTTTGGACATTGTGATTTCGACCATCGCCTTTACGCTGTTTACCAGCGCTGTTATGGCCGAGATTGTGCGCGGCGGCCTCAACTCGATTCCGCGCGGCCAGTTTGAGGCAGCGCAGAGCCAGGGCTTTGGCTTCTTTGCCACCATGCGCTACATCATTCTGCCGCAGACGTTTAAGACGATCATTCCGGCGCTGTTTAGCCAGTGCACGACCGTCATCAAGGACAGCTCGTATCTTTCGGGTATTAACGTGGCCGAGCTCATGTACACGGCAAACGTCGTGATGGCCCACGCAATCGACCTGTCGCAGGTGCTTATGCTCTACGGCCTGGTGTTTGCGATGTACTTTGTGCTCAACTTTGGTATCTCGCTGCTGGTCCGAGCTTACCAACGCCGCATCGTAGCCGCATAGCCTGGCTTTCCCTGGCACCCAACCTTGGCCTTCAAACCGTCGCTCGCGTACCAAAGTACGCGTCGCTCCTCTTTCAGGCCAATCTTGGGCACCAGGAAAACCCAGGTACGGTATCGTGGGAATAAGAGATAAACAGCCCTTTTCTCATTTGTTAGAAAGGAATCGCGATGAGCGATCTGGAGAATAAGAAGAATCCTGTGGTCATTACCATCGCGCGCGACTTTGGCGCCGAGGGCCACGAGATTGGTCGCATGCTTGCCGACGAGTTGGGGATTCCGCTGTACGATAACGAGCTGCTGGTACGTGCGTCGCTGCGCGCGGGCGAGTCGCTCGACAAGATGGCCGCCTACGACGAGCGTCTGGCCGTGGAGAACATGGCGTTCCTGCCCGACCGCTACGACGCGCGTTCGTACTCGGACAAGTTGTTCCAGAAGATGAGCCAGGTGATTTTGGACCTGGGCGAGACCGAGAGCTGCATTATCGAAGGCCGCCTGTCCGATTACCTGCTGCGTAACAACCCCAACCACATTGCCGTATTGGTGACCGCTCCTTTTGAGGACCGCGTCGAGATTGTGCGCAAGAAGCGTGGCCTTAATAAAAAGAAGGGCGCCAAGCTGGTCAAGCAGCAGCAGAAGGCGCGCGAGGCGTTCTATAAGCGCTACAGTGCCGGAAAGTGGAAGATGACGAGCGGTAAGGACATCGTCGTCAACCGCGCCAAGCTGGGCCGCGAGGGCTGCAAAGACGTTATCGCCGCTGCCTACCGCTACAAAGTAGCGCAGCTCGAAGACTAACCGACCAAAACCACCACAAAGGTGCCTGTCTCCTTTGTGGTGATCTGGGGTCTGGCATAGAAAAAGTCCCCGCCGGGCGTGTGCTCGACGGGGACTTTGCCGTTTGATGGCTAGCGCTGTGGGTGATTACTCGCCCAGCAGGCTCTTGGTGATGGAAGCGGCGGCCTTCTTGCCGGCGCCCATCGCCAGAATGACCGTAGCGGCACCGGTGACGATGTCGCCGCCGGCCCAGATGCGGGGATCGGTGGTCTGGCCGGTCTCCTCGTCGGCAACGATGTAGCCCCACTTGTTGAGCTCCATCTTGCCGCCGATCTTGGCAGCGAAGGGGTTGGCGTTGGTGCCGATAGCCGAAATAGCGACGTCGCAGGGGATCTCCTCGATGGCGCCCTCGATGGGCACCGGGCGACGACGACCGGACTCGTCGGGCTCGCCGAGCTCCATCTTCTGGACCTTGACGGCGCACACGGAGCCGTCCTCGCCAGCGACAAACTCGAGCGGGGAGACGAGCGGCAGAACCTCGACGCCCTCGGCCTTAGCATGGTGCAGCTCGGCGCGACGGCAGGGCATCTCGTCCTCGGTACGACGGTAGGCGATGATGGCGTGCTCGGCGCCCAGGCGCTTGGCGGTACGGACGGCGTCCATAGCCACGTTGCCGCCACCAAAGACGACGACGTTCTTGCCGTGCTTGGTGGGGGTGTCGTACTCGGGGAACTTGTTGGCCTTCATCAGGTTCACGCGGGTGAGGTACTCGTTAGCGAAGAAGACGTTGGGCAGGTTCTCGCCGGGGACGTTGAGGAACTTGGGCAGGCCTGCGCCGGTCGCCACGTAGATGGCGTCGAAGCCCTGCTCGAACAGCTCCTCGGCCGTGGCCATATTGCCCACGACGGAATTGTACTCAAACTTGACGCCCATGTCCTCCAGGCCGTCAATCTCGCGCTTGACGACTGCCTTGGGCAGACGGAACTCGGGGATGCCGTAGACCAGCACGCCGCCGCCGGTGAAGAATGCCTCGAAGACGGTAACGTCAAAACCGTTACGGGCGAGCTCGCCGGCGCAGGTGATGCCGGACGGGCCGGAGCCGACGACAGCGACCTTCTTGCCGTTCTTGGGGGCCATCTTGGGCGTGGAGGCGAGCTCGGGGCGGTCGCCCAAGAAGCGCTCGAGCTGGCCGATGGCCACGGGCTCGGACTTCTTGCCACGGATGCACTTGCCCTCGCACTGGTTCTCCTGCGGGCAGACGCGGCCGCAGATGGCGGGAAGCATGGAGTCCTCGCGAATGGTATCGAGAGCGCCGCCGAAGTCCTTCGCGCGGATCTGCTCGATAAAGCGGGGAATGTTGATGTTGACGGGGCAGCCCTCAACACAGAACGGCTTCTTGCAGTTGAGGCAGCGCTCGGCCTCGGCCAGCGCCATCTCCTCGGTGAAGCCCTTGTCGACGGGGCGGAAGTCGCAGGCGCGCTCGGCAGCCGGCTCCTCGTTATCGGGGGTGCGGGGCGACTTCATATCGGCAACGAAACGACCGTTAACTAGTGGCATGCGCAGCTCTTTTCCTCATAGGCCTTGAGGGACTCGCCCTCTTCGGAACGGTAAGCGGCCTGGCGGGCACGAAGGTCATCCCAGTCGACCAGGGTGGCATCGAAGTCGGGGCCGTCGACGCAAGCGAACTTGGTCACGCCGCCCACCTCGACGCGGCAGCAGCCGCACATGCCGGTTCCGTCAACCATGATGGGGTTGAGCGACGCGGTGATGGGGGTGTCGTACTTCTGGGCGGTGAGGGTCGAGAACTTCATCATCGGAACGGGGCCGACGCAGAAGACCTGGCTCACGGCCTTGTCCTGCAGCAGGCGCTCCAGCGGAGCGGTGACAACGCCCTGCTCGCCGTAGGAGCCGTCGTCGGTGGTGATGTGGATGTGGTCCTCGTCGAGGAGCTCGCGGAACTGGTCCTCCATGAGCAGGAGGTCCTTGGTGCGGGCGCCCATGATGGCGTGCACCTCGTGACCGGTCTCGACCAGGTGCTTGGCGACCGGGAAGGCAATTGCCAGGCCGACGCCGCCGCCAATGACGGCACAGGGGCCCTCGGCCATTTCGGTGGGAACGCCCAGCGGGCCCACGACATCGCGCAGCGACTCGCCGGCCTCGTAGGTGGAAAGCATCTCGGTGGTCTTGCCGATCACCATGAAGATGAACTCGACCCAGCCCTCGTCACCGTTCCAGCCGGCCAGGGTAAACGGGACGCGCTCGCCCGTCTCGTTGGCGCGAACCATGAGGAACTGTCCAGCGTGCGCATGCTTGGCGATTGCAGGCGCCTCGATGCGGAACTTGAACACCTTCTCCGAGAACTGCGTCTTCTCCAGGATCTTATACATAGAACCCCTCTCTTGTTAGGGCCGCCGAACCGTGCCTCCACGGAAATGGACGGTAGCCCGAATAAAACCGTACGCGCACAGGCGTTGTGCAGACATACGGTGCAAATTATACCCTCATGGACATGTCACTTACGTGTGTCTTCGGCGGTTGGGAAAAGGGTTTATCCACTTCGACCTACCGAATAGGGGCGGGTTTATTTTGGTCGGTTTTATCAGGCAAAACGGCAAAGGGGGCCGGCCTCGGGTTGTGATGAGGCCGGCCCCCTTTGGGGTGCTATGCGTGTATGGCGGCGCGCGGTTTATCGTGATGCCGCAACTGGGGCGTTTCCGCAGATAAAACCTGCCAAAATAAACCTGTCCCTAAATGATAGGTTTTAGTGCTTGCCGTTGGCGGAGGCGGCGCCGTTGACGTGGTCGCGGGCATAGATCACGCCGTGCACGATGGCGAGACCCGCGGCGTCGGCGGCGCGGGCGCAGGTGTCCTGGAAGTCATCGGCCTCGCGGGCGCGCAGCTGTTTGAGCACATAGTCTGCCACGGCCATCTTGCCGGGAGGGTTGCCGATGCCGGTGCGGATACGGCTAAAGTCGCGGCTGCCCATCTTGTCGATGATGGAGCGCAGGCCGTTGTGCCCGGCGTGGCCACCGCCCACCTTGACGCGCACGTCACCGGCGGGGATGTCGAGCTCGTCGTGAATCACGAGTAGCTCCTCGGCCTTGATCTTGTACTCGCGGCAGAGCTTGGAGATGGGGCCACCCGAGGTATTCATATACGACTGCGGCTTGACCAGCACGATCTGGCGCTTGCCACCCTCTTCCTCGGGATCGTTGATGTTGATGAGTGCGACCTCGGCGCCGGCCTGGTTTTTCCAGTACGTGACACCGGCCTGACGGGCCAGCTCGTCGATTGCCTTAAAGCCAGCGTTGTGGCGGGTTTCGGCATATTCCTCGCCAGGGTTGCCAAGTCCGGCAACCATGCGAATCTTAAGCGGCTGTGCAGCTGCCAT